>DATAPF010000043.1:0-11782 GCA_036265355.1 Kofleriaceae bacterium
ATCCAGATCGCGTTGTCGCCGATCTCGGGGTGCGGGCCCTGGGCGATGCCGAGGCCGAGCTCGTCGACCGGGTCACCGCCGAGCAGGCCGGCGCCATCGAGGCGATCGAGATCCGCGACCGCGCTGATCACGCGGCCGATCCGCAGGTACAGGTGGGCCAGGGCCTTGACCTGGTCGCCGATCGCCCCGTAGGCGGCGTCCGCCGACTTGCCGGCGGCGAGCCCGTCGGCGAGCTGCTGGGCGAGCCGGTCGAGCCCGGCGATGTCCGGCACCGGGCGGGCGGCCGCGAGCTTGTGGCGCACGGCGGCGAGCGCCTGCGCGCGGTCGAGCACCGGCGGGACCCGGGTGAACACCTGGGACAGGAACAGCTCGCGCTGGCCGGCGGCGGTCTCGCCGAACGCCACGCCGATGCCGATGTGGGTCGCCACCGCCGACATCAGGTTGGCGCGATGCCCGGGGCTGTTCATCAGCGCCTGGTGGGCCTCGTCGATGCCGTAGGCGCGCGCGACGTTCTCGAGCACCACGCCGGTCTTGATCCCGGCCGCGCGCACCCGGTCGGCCGCCGAGCCCGAGGTCGGCGAGATGTGCGCGACCACGTGGGTCCGCCGCATCTCCTCGGAGTACCCGCGCGCGACGCGGGCCACCGCGTCGTCCCAGCGCAGCGCGGGCAGCCCGGCCGCGGCGCGATCGCGGTTGAGGCTGGTGAACAGCCGGCGCTCGGCCTCGCCGGCGGCGACCGGCGCCTCGTCGGGCAACCCCTCGATCGCGACCGACGCGGGCGGCGGCACGCCGCACCACACCGGGAAGTTGGCGAGCACGGTCGCGCCCGCGGTGTCGCTCGCGGTGATCTCGATCTGCTCGCGACCGCGGGTCGCGCCGCACTCGACGCGCGCGACGAACCCGCCCGGCCGCCCCGGCGCGAGCGCGACCTGCCGCGTGCCGCCGTCCTGGGACGTCACGAACACCTCGGGGTCGTGGAACCGCGGGTCGACCACCGCGTCGATCGCGATCCGGCCGCCGGCGGCGACCTCCCGCGGGATCGGCAGGGTGGAGACCCCCGAGCCCTGCAGCGCGAACACCACCACGCCGCTGCCATCGGGCGCGCCCTGCGCCGCGCCGATCCCGACCCGCGCGGTGGCGCCGTCGCGCAGCACGCCGGCGAGCCGCGACGCCAGCTCCTGGATGATGGGGCCGGGCGAGCCGACGTCTCCCCACACGACCAGGATCTGCGGCGCCGGCTCGATGATGCCCTGGCGCTGCAACGCGAACTCGATCACCGGGTAGCCGACCATGCCGCTGCGGACCACGAGGCCGGCGAGCTCGCCGCAGGCGCGGAACAGCCGCGCGTCGGGCACCG
The DNA here is from genome assembly GCA_036265355.1 of Kofleriaceae bacterium. Taxonomy (GTDB): domain Bacteria; phylum Myxococcota_A; class Polyangia; order Haliangiales; family Haliangiaceae; genus JABFXX01. The sequence continues at coordinate 1,358 of DATAPF010000043.1, forward strand.
GCACCGGCAGGCCGGCCGAGACCGCCGCGTCGCGCACCGCCGAGGTCACGGCATCGCCGAGCTCGCTGTGCGGCGCCGGCAGCTCCGCGTCGTTGTAGTGCGCGGCAGGCGCGGTGACCGGGGCGAACACCGCCGGAGCCGCCGCGACGGCGACGGCGCTGCCGCGGCCGTCCCCGCGCCAGCTCGGCGACGCACCGATCCGCTGCGACCCCTGCGCCGGGCAGCCCGCGACGAAGATCAGCGCGAAGATCGACGCCAAGATCGGCGCGAAGACCGACGCGACCACCAGGCAGCGCATCGCGCGCGAGCGTAACATGGGCGCGCCGGAGCGGTCACAGCGGTGCCCCGGGGCGCCGGCACCCCGCGGTCCTGGCGCCCGCGCAGGGGGCGATCCCGAACGGCTCGCGCAAGAAGATCTCGGTGATGTAGAGCTCGCGGCCGCCCGACACCGGGGCGCCGAGCGCGACGCCGATGCCGACGTGCGTGACCTCGCTGGACATCGCGTTGGCGCGGTGTCCCGGGCTGTTCATCAGCGACTGGTGCGCTTCGCGCAGCCCGAAGCCGCGCGCGACGTTCTCCAGCACGATGCGGGTCGGGATGTGCGCCGCCCGCACGCGATCGACCGCCGAGCCGGTGGTCGGCGAGATGTGCGAGACCACGCGGGTCGTGCGCATCTCGTCCGAGTGACTGCGCGCCACCGCCGCCGCGGCCGCGCTCCACACGAGCGGCGGGAGGTGGGCCGCCGCGCGGTCGCGGTTGGTGCGGTCGAGCAGGTACCGCTCGGCCTGCTCGGGCTGCTCGACCGGCGGGTCGGCAGCGGCCGGCTCGAACGCGATCGACCGCGGCGGCTCGGCGCCGCACCACACCGGGAAGTTGGCGAGCACGGTCACGCCGGTGGCGTCGCTCGCCGCGATCTCGATCTGCTGGCGGCCGGTCTGCCCGCGGCACCCCAGCCGCACCGCGAATCCACCCGGCCGGTCGTCGACCGCCAGCGGGTGGGTCGCCCCGTCCTCGCGCGTCACGATGACCTCCGGATCGTGGAACCGCGCGTCGATCACCGCGTCGATCGCGATCTCGCCGTGCGGCGGGACCGAGCGCGGGATCGGCGTGGTCGAGAGCGCCGAGCCCTGCAGCGCGAACACGACCGCCGCGACGTCCCCGGGCCGGTGCTGCACGATGCCGACCCCGAACCGCGAGATCGGGCCGTCGCGCAGCAGCCCGGCGAGCTTGGGCCGGAGCTCGGCGACGAAGCCCGCCGGGGAGGCCACGTCGCCCGCGCCGAACAGCAGCCGGACGTCGGGCTCGACGATACCGTTGCGCTGCAGCGCGAACTGGATCGCCGCGGCATCGAACGGGGCCTGCTCGCGGCCGGGCTCGGGGACGAGCTCCGCGAGATCGGTGCACGCCCGGAACAGCCGGCCGTCGGGCCGCGGGACGAGCAGGCCGGCGCGCGCCGCCTCCTCGCGCACCGCGGCGGCCACCGCATCGCCCAGCGCCGTGCGGGGGATCGCCGGCGGCGGGCCGTTGTAGCGGTCCACGGGCTCGCCAGATGGCGCGAACGGAACCAAGCCGGCGCTGTCGTCGACCGGCTCGACGGAAAGCTCGGCGGGGGCCGCCGCGGGAAGCGAGCCCGGCGCGTCCGGCGCGGGCCGCGGCGCCGCGCACGCCCCGAGCAGCCATCCTGCGACGACGGCGTATCGCATCTCCGCGATCGTAACACGGTGGGGTGCGGCAGCAGGCGGCGAGGTCTGGCAGCGCACTCCCCGCGAACCGTGCGGCCAGGGCTCCGCCCTTCTATCGCTGCGCGGCGCTACCGGAGGCCGGCGCACCCGGCACAGGCGCCTGATCGCCCGCCGGCCGCGGCGCGATCGAGCCGGCGGGGTCGGCGAACACCACGGTCAGCATGCGGTCGAGCGCGTGGAAGTCGGCCGACGAGATCCGGTTCCACGACGACGCCTGCGGGGTCTTCTCGCCGGTCCGGACATCGACCCGCACCACGTTCATCCGCCAGCGGTCGCCGACCTCGGGCGGCAGCCGCACCGCCATCGCCGCGTCGCGGCCGCGCACCGCCTGCCACGGGATCGCGATCTCGGCGTCCCACCCCTGATCGGTGTCGCCCGGCGCGGTCGTGCCGCGCAGCTTGACCGCGGTCTGCATCCCCGAGTCCCAGCTCTGATCGCCGCCCTGGGCGCGCGTGACCGCGAACCACGAGTCGAACGTGGCGTTGTTGGGGTTGACCTGGAGCTCGATGTAGCCCCGGCGGTTGCCGTCGGCGTCGATGAACAGCTCGACGCAATCGGCCTTCCACAGCGGCTCATCGTGGTTCTTGTACTCGCTCACGATGTCGCTGTCGGTGACCGCCACGAACGCGTAGAGGTACTGATCGTCCCAGGTCAGCCGGGCGATCGCCTTGCCGACCGGATCGGCGCTGCCCTCGGCGGTGACCAGCTCGGGCGAGGTCGCCGCGGTGGCCCACGCCGGCTCCGAGGCGACCCCGTCGATCGCGATCGGCCCCGGCGCGCGCGGCACGTACACCGTGCCCGGCGGCGGCGGCGCCCGGGACAGGTCGACGTCGATCACGCGCGCGATCACCGCGCGGTCCTGCGCATGCGGCCCGCTCGCCGCCATGCGATCGCCGGCCCGGTGCTGGCCGGCCGCGATCAGCCCGACGGTGAGCGTCGCGGTCGGCGAGCGCCAGTCCGGGCGCACGGTGATGTCCTGGACGTCCTCGATCACCTCGCCGGGCTTCCAGCGCGCCGGGTCATGGCCGAGCTCCATGTCGGTCGCGGGCAGGTTCATGAAGTCGGCGGTGCCGGGCGCGCCGCGGACCCGCGCGAACACCTTCCAGCCGGTGCCGATCGGGTGGACGACCCGCCAGTAGTGGGTGACGCGCACGATCTGGCCGGGGACCACGGTGGCCCGGTCGACCGTGTTGCCGAGGTAGATCAGCTTGCCGCCGCCGAGTGCCACATCGAGCCGGGGCGTCAGCTGGGCCGGCGGCTGCGCCAGCAGGTGCGCGGCCACGTACGCCGGATCGATCTTCCTGGGCTGCGGCCCGGCTCCCTTGTCGACGCAGGCGACGCACGCGACCCAGGCGAGCAAGCTGGTGATCCACGCGGTGCGCATCGCCAGGACTGTACGATGCACCGGCCCGCGCGGGGATCGCGGGTATGCCAGGAATGTCAGGCTCGGGCGGCGATCGCGATCCTGGCCCCCGGCAAGTGGCCGGGATCCTCGAAGCGGCGCTGGCGTGCGGCGTGGAGATCCGCCGCGCATGAGACTCGCCCTGATCGCGTCCTTGATCCTCGTCACGGCCGGCCGTGCCACTGCGCAGCCCGGCACGGTGGCGCCGCTGCCCGCGGTCCCGTCCACCGCAAGCTCGCCCGTGGCGCCGGCCGCGCCCGCGCCTGCGCCTGCGCCTGCGCCCGCACCGCCGGCGTCGGACGGCGAGCTCAGCGCGGACACCGCCGTCACGCTGTCGGTCGGTGGCACGCTCGCGTCATGGACCGCGCTGCTCATCGCGGGCTCCATCGATCACAGCGACAACCTCGGGGTCCCGCTGGCCGGGATCGCGGTAGTGCTCGCGCCGAGCTTCGGACACTGGTACGCGGGCACGCCATTCACCGGGTGGTTCGGCCTGCGCGCCGCGGCGCTGGTCCCCGTGATGATCGCGGCCACCTCCTGCGGCGAGTGCGATCCCCCCAGCAGCCTGGGCTGGATCGCGCTCGCGCTCTACGCTGTCGGCACGATCGGCGACATCGCGACCGCGCCCGCCGACGTGCGGCGCCACAACGAGGAGCGCAGGACGCTCCACGACCTGGCCGTGGTCCCGATGCTCCAGCGCGGCGCCGGCGGGATCGTGCTCGGCGGGCGGTTCTGAAGCCGGAACATTCACCACGACGTCTCGGTCGATCCATGTCCGCTCGCTGCGCTCGCGGTGGCAAGCGGCGTGAGGCAGATCGGGGCGCACGCTCGTGAGGGGCGATCGAAAACCCGTTTGTCGTCGACACACTGCAACCCTCACACACACTTACGCCCGGATAGATCCCGCGGTTCTCCGACCGGCGGTGCGTCCCGCTGTGCCGGCGAGACTCCGTTGCCGCTGCTCCTCGCGAAGCGACAGGCGCCGTCGGAGTTCCTGGCGCTCGCCAGCGAGATGGTCGCGCTTCGCCGAGATCTCGTCGCGTCGGGGGTCAGCCGGCGAGACATCAGGCGAGTGGTGCAAGGTCGCATCGCCCAGCTTGGCTTAGTCGAGCACCTCTGCGCCTGTCCGGGCGGTCAGGGCGTTGTCGAGCCAGCGATCGAGCAGGACGACGTCCGTGCATGTCGCGATCGTCTGCTGGTTCTCCTGCGTGAGCTCGATTCCTCGACGCGCGAGCACGCGAAGCAGCGCATCGCGCTTGCCCTCGGCGACCCCCGACCTGTGGCCCTCGGCGACCCCCGACCTGTGGCCCTCGGCGATCCCCGACCGGCGGCCTTCCGCGGCACCCTCCTCGCGGGCGACTGCGAGCGCGCCCCGGGCGTCCTGCTCAGCCATCTTCGCGCGCTCGTAGGCTTCCCATTCCTCGGCCGAGAACGTCGCCGTCCGCGCCACCTCGAGGGCACCGCGGAACGGATCCTCCGAAAGCGCCGACGGCACCACGCTCAGGTTCTTGGCCTCGCGGAAGAAGTACGCCCAGCGGTCGATCAGCGTGCGGGGCGCATCGCCGGCCGTGTACTTGGGCAGCTCCAGAAACGCATACTGGACCTGCGACAGCCCAGACTCTCCGCTGTGCTGCTCCTGCATCCGCCACCGGCTGAGCATCGGCACCTTGTACCGCCCGCGCTCGTCCTGGTCTGGCCACAGGTTGAAGTTGCAGATCGTCACACCGACCACGTCGCACAGCGCGGGGTACTCGTCGGCGCTGCGCAGCTGCATGACGTAGGCCTTGCTCGCGTTGTACACGACCCGCTTCTCGAAGCCCTCGACCTTGAGCACCTGCATCTCCACCACAAACCGCCGCCCGCCGGCGTCGGTGCACTTGACATCGACGATCGAGAGCTTGAGCTCGGGGATGTCGACGTGCTGATCGCTGCTCAGGTGCTGGACGTCGAGGATGCGGCGATCGCCCTCGAGCTCGAGCATGTGGTTGAGCAGCGCGATCAGGAGCGGCTTGCGACCCTCGGTTCCGAAGATTCGCTTGAACACGAAGTCGGTCTTGGGATCGGCGAACACTGGTTGCACAAAGGTGTTCTACGCCGGGCTGGAGCAAGCGACAACCGGCGAGATCCCGCTGCCGCGGCCGGGGCTGTCACCACGGCGAAATCCACCCGCTCTGCCATGCGTTCTCCCGGACACTGGCCGAGACTGGGCCGTACGCCACGAGATGCCCGCGCCGCGGCGGTCGCAGCCGACGGCGTGGTGAATTTCCGGCTACGTCACCAGCGCAGCAGCGTCAGCCCGCCGGGCATCGCGGCGGCCTTGGGCGGCTGGATGCGGGCGGTGTTGTTGTTCGACGACGGCGAGTTCGCGAGCTCGTAGACGACCACGCCGGTGACCGCGACGATCCCCCAGAACCACCACTTCTTGTACACGGGGTCGTCCTTGGGCTCGTCGGAGCCGCCCGGCGGGGGAGCCGGTGGCAGCGCGCTGGCCTGCGCATCCGCGCCCGGCTGCCCGGGAGCGGGCGGGGGCTCGTTGGCGGCGACCGCCGGACCGCGATGCTCCCCGGGACGGCCCCGGTCGGCGCCGGCGCGCTGATCGCGGATCTCGTCGATGTTGATCGCGTTGGCCCGGTCGAGCTGGGGATCGCCGGTCGGCGCCGCGCTGCTCGGCGGCAGCGTGCCCTGGATCGCGGGACCGCGGTGCTTCCGGGCAGGCGGCGGCGCGGCGGCCTCCGGCGCGGAGGGCGGCTCGGGTCCGAGCGCCGGTTCCGCGGAGGGCGCCTGCGGTCCGAGGACAGGACCCGCGGGCGGCGCAGCGGGCGGCGGCGGTGGCGCGGCAGACGGCGGAGGCGCCGGTGGTCCGAGCACCGGGCCGGCCGGCGGGGGCGGGGCGGCTTCTGCGGGCGGCCGCGCGGCCCGCCGGGCCTCGGACTTCTTGCTCGCCGCCGAGCGCTGCGCGGCCTCGAGCCGGCTGATGCTCGCCTCGATCTCGGCGCGCTTGTCGGTGCCCGGCTGCTTGTCGAGGAACGCGCGGTAGTACTGGATCGCCGGATCGGCGTCGCCCAGCTTGTCGTAGCACAGCGCGAGGTTGTAGTTGTTGAGGTCGGCGGGGACCCGCTGCTGGGCGGCGGAGAACTCGCGGATCGCCCCCTGGTAGTCGCCGCTGGCGTAGAACTTCACGCCGGCCTGATAGTGCACGCGTGCGTCGGTGCGGTCGTCGGCGTGGGCCCGGGCCGCGAAGCACAGCGCCACGGCGACGACGAGGTAGCGAAGGAGGCAGGCAATGCGGGCTGGCTGGCGCATGACGGTTCCTCTCGGAGAGTGTGACGCAGGCGAGCGGCCGAGTGCGAGGGTCCCGGCCACCCCTGCGCGCGCGGTCACATCATGTGGCACTTGTCCTCGTCGGGATGCTTCGCACAGTACTGGTCGACGCAGGCCTTGCTCCTGGGATCGAGGATCTTGCTCGAGCAGTCCGGCGGCAGGTTGGGCGTGTAGACGTGCCCCGAGCCCGGGCCCGGATTCCCGTTGTTCGGCGGCGGGTTGACCGGCACGGTGGCCGACCCTGGACCGGGGGTCACGGCGCTCGAACCATGCCCCGGACCGGGGCCCACGCTGCCGGGCAGGCGGGCGAGCGCGAACTGCACCTTGCGCTTGGTCGAGTCCACCACCAACGCCTTGTCCTTGAAGCCGAAAGCCTTGATCACGACATTGCGGGTCTCGCCCTTGTTGACCGGGAGCAGGTCGGGCCCGTCGAACAGCTTGGCGCCGTTCTCGTAGACCTCGAACCGGGAGACGTTCTTGGCGGACAGCAGCACCTGGACCGGTGGGACCTCGGGCGGCGTCAGGGTGTTGCCTGCCGTGCCGGCATCCGGAACCTCGGTCGGAATGACGTGCTCCACCGCGGCATCGGGGACGACGGCGGCGATGTCCGCGGCATCGGGGGCGAGCGCGACCGCGGCATCGCGCCCCACCCGGGGCACCAGTCCCGGATCACGGTCCACGACCTGCGAGCCGGACCCCGCGCCCGGCCCGGGCTTGTGGTTGCCGTTCACGACCATGAATGCCGCGATGCCGCCGCCGACGGCCAGGACCGCGAGGAGTGCGATGATCAGGCCGAGCCGGCTCTTCGGGGCCGGATACGGCGCCGCCGGGTAGACCCCGGAGCTCGGGGTCGCGAGCACCGGCCCCGACCCCGAGCGCCCGGCGGCGATCGTCGGCGCCGTCGCGTTGCCGATCAGGACCGGGCCGGTCATCGGCATCCCCGGCTGCGGCGTCGGGGTCGGCTGGACCTGGTGCATCGCGCTCGGCATCACCGGGAATGCCTCCATGTACGTGCTCATGCCGGGGCCGACGACGCCGCGATAGATCTGGATCAGCGCGTTGACCAGCTCGTCCATGGTCTGGAACCGCTGCGCCGGGTTCTTCTGCATGCACCGCGTGATGGTCTCGGCGAGCCCGGGCGGCAGCTGGCGCCCGGCCTTGGCCGCGCGCTGCGCGACCGGCTCGGGCTCCATCGTGATGTGCTGGGTCAGGATGCCCATGAACGAGTCGCCCTGGAACGGCAGCGTCCCGCTGAAGCACTCGTACATGATCACGCCGACCGCGTAGATGTCGGTGCGCGCGTCGACCGGATTGCCGAGCGCCTGCTCGGGCGCCATGTAGAACGGCGTGCCGAAGATCGTGCCGGTCCGGGTCAGGTGGTTCTGGCCGTCGTTGCCCGAGACCTTGGCGATCCCGAAGTCGAGCAGCTTCGGCACGTCCTCCCCGTTGGGGCCGATCGTGACGAAGATGTTCTCGGGCTTCATGTCGCGATGGATGATGTGCTTGGCATGCGCGGCGGCGAGGCCGTGGCCGGTCTGGATCAGGATGTTGAGCAGCCGATCCATCCCCATCGGCTGGGTGATCATGTCGTTGAGCGCGGCTCCGTTGAGGAGCTCCATGCACATGTAGATCCGGCCGTCGGAGAGCTGGCCGAAGTCCTCGATCGCGATGATGTTGCGGTGGCCGATCGATGACGACGACCGCGCCTCCTGGCGGAACCGGGTCACCGCCTCGGCGTTGGAGACGATCTCCGGGCGCAGCAGCTTGATCGCAAACTTCTTCTCGATGTGAACGTGATCGGCGGCGTAGACCTCGCCCATCCCGCCCTCCCCCAGCTTGCGGACGATGCGGTACCGGCCATCGAGGATCTGCCCGACCAGCGAAGGAGACTCGACCTGGGGCACCTGCCCCGTGCCCGGTGGACCGGTAACGCTCATGAGGCCGTCATTATAACGCGTTACGGCCACTCCGGGTCTGTCGATCAGACCCCTCTCGTAGCGTTCTGGCGTCGATGGGCGCCAAGATCATCACCAAGACCGATCGCCAGATGGAAGACCGGCTGCACGCGGTCGCGAGCGACCCCGAGCGCGCCGATACCCTGCAGAAGGCCCGCGCGTTCAAGCGGACGTGGCTCGAGCTCGCCGAGGCGCTGACCCGCGCGAACGACCGGCGGCTGTGGGAGAAGTGGGGGTTCTCCGACTTCGACGCGTACTGTCGCAAGGAGCTTCATCTCCGCAGCGCGACCGTCGCAAAGCTGCTCGGCAGCTACCGCTTCCTCGAGACCTCGGCGCCGCGCGTGATCGAGCGTGCGCGCACCGATCGCCACGAGGCTCCGATCCCGAGCCTGCCGGTCGTCGAGTTCGTCCAGCGCGCGACCGAGACCGGCGCCGCCGACGCCGAGACGCTGCGCTCGATCCATCGCAGCGCCTTCGAGGAGGGCGCCGAGGCGCCGGACCTCAACCGCCAGTTCGGCAAGCTCGCGTTTCCTCAGAGCGAGCGCGACCGGCGCGACAAGCTGCGCGGCTCGATCGCGCAGGCCGCGCGCCGGCTGTCGTCGCTGATCGCCGAGGACGGCGCGCCGGTGCCCCGCCAGCTCGCGATCAAGCTCGAGGAGACCATCGGCGAGCTCCTCGAGGCGATCGAAAACTGACCGCGCGCAATCGCTCGCTCGCCGAGCGATCCCGGACTATCCTCCCCGGGTCGGCATGGGCTCCACGCTCGAACAACCAGCCGCCGCCGGGGCCGAGGCCGCGGGCGGGTCGTGGACCTGCTCGACCTGCCACCACGTCTATCCCGCTGACTTCGCGGTGTGTCCGCGCGACGCCTCCCCGCGCAGCGACGGCCACACCCCGGTGCCCGATCCGCTGGTCGGCGAGGTGCTCGGCCGGACCTACCGGATCGCGCGCGTGCTCGGCGAGGGCGGCATGGCGCGGCTGTACGAGGCCGAGCACCTGCGGATCGACGCGCGGTTCGCGGTGAAGGTGATCCACGACGACCTGTCGCGCGACCCCGACCTGCTCGCGCGGTTCGAGCGCGAGGCGCGCGCGGCCGGCCGGATCCACTCCGAGCACGTGGTGCAGATGGTCGACGTGCTGCGCACCCAGGACAACCGGCCGTGCCTGGTCACCGAGCTGCTCGAGGGCGAGGACCTCCAGGCCCTGCTCGACCGGATCGGCAAGCTCGGCGCCGCCGACGCGATCCCGATCGCGCGCCAGATCTGCCGGGCGGTCGCCGCGGCGCACGCGGTCGGCGTCGTCCACCGAGACCTCAAGCCGGCCAACGTGTTCCTGTGCAAGCCGGCGGGCGACGAGCCCCCGCTGGTCAAGGTGTTCGACTTCGGGGTCGCCAAGCTCGAGGACGACGACAAGCTGACCCGGACCGACGCGGTGATGGGAACCGCGGCGTACATGGCGCCCGAGCAGGCGCGGCGCGCCACCGACGCCGGGCCGCTGTCCGATGTCTACTCGACCAGCGCCGTGCTCTACCACATGCTGTGCGGCCAGCCGCCGTACGGCAACGTGCCCGCGTTCAGCCGGCTCGCCCTGGTGCTCCACGAGGAGCCCGCGCGGCCGCGCGCGCTCGAGCCGTCGATCCCCGACGGGGTCGAGGCGGTGATCCAGCAGGCCATGGCGCGCGACCGCCAGGTCCGGATCCAGAGCGCCGTCGAGCTCGAGGCCCAGCTCGCGGCGTTCGACCAGCCGGCGGCGGTGGCCGCCAGCCCCGCGCCCGCCCGGATGCCGCGCGCCCGCAGCGTGATCACCGGGGGCAACCCGGTGGTCGCGGGCCCGGCGGTCGCCGGATCGAGCGGCAGCCTGGCCGCCACCGATCCGATGGCCACGCAGATCGTCGTGCGCGCGCGGCTGGCCCGCCCGCTCGCCGCGATGGTCGCGCTGGCGTCGAGCCTGGCGGCCGGCGCGTGGATCGCCGCGCTGCTCGGGGTGGTGATCGCCCCGTCGAGCG
>DATAPF010000044.1:0-7400 GCA_036265355.1 Kofleriaceae bacterium
CTACAGCCGCCGGATCGGCGCCGCGCCGCCCACCCCGGACGAGAGCCACGACTTCATCCGCGCGCCGCAGTCGACCTCGATCTACGGCGCGGCCAAGCTGACCGGAAAGACCGCGAGCGGCTGGTCGATCGGCGTGCTCGACGCGGTCACCGGGCGCGCGACCACCGAGATCGCGACCGCGCCCGACCCGACCGGCGCGGGTGGCGCGCGGACCGAGCTCGCCTCGGCGCCGCTGACCAACTACGCGATCGCCCGGGTCAAGCGCGATCTCAACGACGGCGCCACGTCGGTCGGCGCGTCGGCGACCGCGGTGAACCGCCAGCTCGACGAGCCGCGGCTCGCCGCGCTCGAGCACGACCAGGCGTACACCGGCGGTCTCCAGCTCCAGCACCGCTGGGCCGACAACGCGTGGACCGCGAACGTCAACGTGATCGGCAGCTGGGTCCACGGCACGCGCGAGGCGATCGCCGCGACCCAGCAGGACTCGGTCCACTACTTCCAGCGCCCGGACGACGGCGCCGCGAGCTTCGATCCGACGCGCACCAGCCTGTCCGGCCTGGGCGCCAAGTACATGGTCGGCATGCTCGGCGACACCCGGCACTGGCGGTTCGGCGCCGGCGGCGACATCCGGACCCCCGGGCTCGAGCTCAACGACGCCGGGTTCCAGCTCAACTCCGATCGCGCGATCCCGTTCTTCTGGGCCCAGTACCGCGAGGACAAGCCGAGCGAGCACCTGCTCAACTGGCAGGTCAACTCGGACGTGTTCTGGGTCCAGACCTTCGAGCCGCGGCTCGCCGACTACGGCCTGGAGACCAACGCCAACGTCCAGCTCGCGAACTACTGGTCGATGGGCGCCTACACCAACTTCGCGCGCGGCAAGTGGTTCCTCAACACGCTGCGCGGCGGGCGCGCGCTGCGCGGCGACCCCAACACGTTCGCCAACGCCTGGCTCAACACCGACACCCGCGCGCCGCTGTGGTTCAGCGTCAACACCTACGGCAGCCACAACTGGGTCTCGGGCGAGATCGAGGGCGGGATCGACCTCGGCGCGACGATCCAGGCGCGGTCCAACCTCGACCTGTTCATCGGCCCGAGCATCTACCACCGCAACGAGCCGATGCAGTACGTCGACCAGGTCAGCGACGACGTGATGACGGACCAGACCCACTTCGTGTTCGGCCGCCTGCACGAGACCGACGTGTCGATGACGGTGCGGGCGAACTGGACGTTCTCACCGCACCTCACGCTCCAGGTCTACGCCCAGCCCTACGTCGCCTCGGGCTACTACACCGAGCTCAAGGAGGTCGACAACCCGGGCGCCGCGCGGTTCCGCGACCGGTTTCACCTGCTGACCGGCGACGAGCTGGCGCTGAGCGACGGCACCTACCGCGTCATGCGCGGCGCGGCCAGCTACAGCTTCGATCAGCCCGACTTCAACTTCCGGCAGCTGCGATCGACCGTGGTCCTGCGCTGGGAGTACCGGCCGGGCTCGACGGTGTTCGCGATCTGGAGCCACGGCCGGACCAGCGACACGTTCGACGACGGCCGGTTCGGCCTCGGTCACGACCTGTCAGAGCTGGCGGCGGCCCGGAGCGAAAACCTCGTCATGGTCAAGGCAAATTACTGGATCGGGTTGTAGGCGCGCTATGCTCGCCCGATGGAGTCGCTGCCGGCGACGCCCGTAGCCAGTCAGTTCGGAAAGTACAGCCTGGTCGCCCGGCTCGCGACCGGCGGTATGGCCGAGATCTTCCTCGCGCGCCTGCAGGGCGCCGCGGGGTTCGAGAAGCTGGTGTGCATCAAGCGGATCCTGCCGCACCTCGCGCGCGACCGGCAGTTCGTCGCGATGTTCCTCGACGAGGCCCGGATCGCGGCACGGATCACGCACCCGAACGTGTGCCAGGTGTTCGAGCTCGGCGAGATCGCGGGCAGCTACTACCTGGCGATGGAGTACCTCGAGGGCATCCCGCTCGCCTGCTTCCGGCGCGACGACTACGACGGCGCGGCGCCGGATCCCCGGCTGGTCGCCGGTATCGCGATCCAGGCCTGCGAGGGCCTGCACCACGCGCACCAGCTGCGGCACACCGGCGGCAGCGGGATGGAGGTCGTCCACCGCGACGTGTCGCCGCAGAACCTGTTCGTCACCGCCGACGGCATCGTCAAGGTGCTCGATTTCGGCATCGCCAAGATCCAGGGCGCGACGGTGCGGACCAGCACGGGCGCGATCAAGGGCACCTACGCGTACATGGCGCCCGAGCAGCTGCGCGGCGAGCGGGTCGACCGCCGCACCGACGTGTTCGCGCTCGGCATCGTGATGTGGGAGACCCTGGCCCGCCGCCACCTGTTCAAGCGCGACACCGAGTTCCTGACCTTCCAGGCGATCACCGCCGAGCCGATCGAGGACATCTGCGCGACCCGGCCCGACGTGCCGCCGGCGCTGTCGTCGGTGATCAGGACCGCCCTGGCGCGCGATCGCGACGAGCGGTTCCCGACCGCCCGGATCCTCGGCGAGGCGATCGCCGCCGCGGTCCAGCCGCTGACCGCCGCGGCGATCAGCGAGGAGATCCAGCGCGCGTTCCCCGGCGAGCTCGCCGAGCAGGCCGAGCTGGTCCGGGTCGCGCGCGAGGGCGGCGTGTTCGATCTCGACGTCGAGCGCGGGCCGGCGGTCGGCCACGGCGCCGATCTGGCGACCACGCCGATCTCCAACCAGCACCCGGGGGCGCCAGCGTCCTCCACGTCGCAAACGATCAGTGCGCCCCGGCGGGCCACCGGCGGGATGCCGGCGGCACACGATACGGCCACGGTCGTCGGGCCGCACCGGGTGACCGGCGGGATGCCGGCAGCTGCGGATGCGGTCGCGGCCGTGAGCGAGCCGCGGCGGGTGACCGGCGGGATGCCGGCAGCCGTCGGGGAGGCTGTGCCGGTGGCCGGCGAGCCGCGGCGGGTGACGGGCGGGCCGTGGCTGGCGCCGGGTTCGCCCGAGGCGAGCGCGCTGCCGCGGCAGCCGTCGGGGGTCCCGGTGCTGCGCCCGTCCTGGCGACCGCTGGCGATCGCGGCGCTGGCCCTTGCCGTGGGCGGCGCCGGTGCGCTGATCTACGCGCGGCTGGACCGCGAGCCGCATCGCGCCGAGGACAGCGCGCGGGCCGAGCAGGCTTCGGCCGCGCATCCGAGCGCTGCGGTCGTCGAGCCGCCGCCGGGCTCGCCGGGTGCTCTCCCTGCGCCGTCGGGAGCGACGAGGTCACCGCAAGCTGACGACCCGAGGGCCCCGGTGCCCGGCGCGCCGGCTCCGAGCTCTCCAGCCGCGACCGCCGGAGGCCCCACCGCCGGTGCTTCCCGCCCTGCACCGTCCCTGCCGGCGAACGAGGCGCCGCCGAATGCGGCACATCCGCCGGCTCCGGCCGGGGCCGACAAGCGCGCCGCGGGCACGCCGCGGCCGTCCCCCGCCGCGACCGGCAAGCCGAGCGGCCCGCCCGGCTTCATCACGATCGACTCGTCGCCGGTCTACGCCGTGATCTACGTCGACCGCAGGCGCTACGGCGAGACGCCGCTGGTCCGGCTGGAGCTGTCACCGGGCCCTCACCTCGTCCACGCGGTGGCGCCATCGGGAGCGACGCGCGATGTCCAGATCGTCATCGAGTCCGGCAAGGTCGCCCGCGCTGCGCAAATCGCGTGGTAGCGGTGATCGGCGTCGCAGTCGGCGACGAGTTCTCGTGCGCTGCAGAGCGGCGGCAGCGTGACCTGATTCGGGAGCAACGAGGCCGGCCAACTCGGCGCCCCCATGGACCCGAACCCGGACGGCGTGCGCGTGGTGTTCACCGGCATCGCGACCTCGATCGCCGCGCGCAACGACTTCGCGTGCTCCGTGACGGCCGAGGCAGTCAGGCCGCAGCCGCCCGCATCGTGGTGATCGATGTCACGGTATTGCCCGGATGCTTCGCGCGCTGCGTCGAATGATAGGCTGGCGCCCATGATCGTGGGTCTCCTGCGCTCCTGGGGTCTCCGGCGCCTCCGGGTCGCGCCGTGGATCGCGCTCGTCTGGCTCGGTCTGTCCCGCGTCGCGGCGGCCGACGACTCGCTGGCGCAGGCCCGCAAGGCCATCGCCGACTCGGACTACGTGGCGGCGCGGCCGGCGCTGATCGCGGCGCTCGACGCCGGCGGGCGCGGGCCCGACGAGCTGGCCGAGGTCTACCGGCTCACCGGGATCGTCGCGGCGGCGCTCGGCGACGCGCCGGCGGCCATCGACGCGTTCACCCACCTGCTCGCGCTGTCGCCGCGGGCTGCGCTGCCCGCGGGCACGTCGCCGAAGATCACGCGGCCGTTCGACGCGGCCAGCCGCTCCATCGCGGGCCGGCGCGCCCTGGAGGTCGAGATCGAGCCCCGCGCCCGTCCGCCGGCGATCACGCTGGTCGTGGTGAGCGATCCGCTGCACATGGTGGCGACCGCGCGCGCAGTGTTCTCGGTCGACGGCGGCACCGAGCGCAGCGCAGACGTCGCGGTCGCGTCGGAGCGCACCGAGGTCGCGCTGCCCGCCGGCCGCCGGATCGATGTCCGGGTCGCGGCGCTCGACATCCACGGCAACCGCCTGGCCGAGGTCGGCTCGCGCGACGTGCCCGTCGTGATCGTGAGCGACGCGCCCGGGGGGATCGCGGCCCCGGCCGCACCCGAGCGTCCGGCGGTGGCCGCGCCTGAGACCCCCGTGCCGGCGGTGTCTGCCGCGGCGCGGCCGATCTACCTGCGGTGGTGGCCGTACGCCGCGGCCGGCGGCGCCGCGCTCGCCGCCACCGGCTACTTCGCGCTCGCGGCGCGCTCGGGGACCGACGATCTCACCCGGATCTTCGCCAACCCCGCCTATCAGCCCAGCGAGGAGACCGCGGTCGAAAATCGCGCGCGGCGCGACGTCCTGCTCACCAACATCGGGCTCGGGGTCACCGGCGCGCTCGCGATCGCCGCCGGCACGCTGTACCTGACCGCACCGCGCGATCGCCTCGAGACCCGCATCGCCGTCGTGCCGCTCTCCGGCGGCGGCGCGGTCGTCCTGGGAGGCACGCTGTGATGCGTCACGGACTGGCAGGCATGGCGGTCGCGCTGGGCGCGTGCGTCCTCACCGTCAACCCTCCTCCCGGGGTCCCGTGCGGCCCCGACGATGCCTGCGCGGCGGGCCAGGTATGCCAGGACCGCCTCTGCGTTCCGGCGGCGACCTGCTTCACGGCCATCGCTGCTGGCAACGGCCACAGCTGCGCGATCCGCAACGACGGCGCCGCCTGGTGCTGGGGGGCCAACGCCTTCGGCCAGCTCGGCGATGGCACGACCGACGATCGGCCGGTGCCGGTGCGGGTCGCCGTATCCGGCGCCCAGCTGCCGAAGTTCACGGCGATCACCGGCGGCAGCGCGCACACCTGCGCACTCGGCAACAACGGCAGCGTGTGGTGCTGGGGCGCCAACGACGACGGCCAGCTCGGCCACGGCGAGAGCGACTCCCCCACGCCGGTAGAGGTGTCCAATCTGAGCGACGCGATCGAGATCGCCAGCGGCGTGGCCCACACCTGCGCGATCCACGGCGCCGACCGCAGCATCGTGTGCTGGGGCCTCAATGAGGCCGGCGAGCTCGGCAACGGGCCCCCCACCGACACCCCGCAACCCACGCCGTCGCCGGTCGGTGGCCTGCGCGGCGTCACCGCGATCGCCGCCGGGGGCGAGTCGACCTGCGCGGTCGACGGCGACCAGCAGCTGTGGTGCTGGGGCAACAACGAGGCAGGCCAGCTCGGCGGTAATCCCGGGAAGCCGCGTCCGACGCCGACCCAGGTCGCGCTTCCCGATGTGGTCGGCGTCGCAGTCGGCGACGAGTTCTCGTGTGCACTGCAGCGCAGCGGCCAGGTGACCTGCTTCGGGAGCAACGATCAGGGCCAGCTCGGCGCCCTCGTGGACCCGAGCCCGACCGGCGTGCGCGTGGCGTTCGCCGGCGTCGCGACCTCGATCGCCGCGCACAACGACTTCGCGTGCTTGACCGACGACCACCAGCGCGTGTGGTGCTGGGGCAACAACTGGGCGGGCCAGCTCGCCAGCTCCGAACTCGATGACCGCTTCGTCCCGGTACTCGCCAGCTACGGCGATGCGAAGGCGGTGGTCACCGGCGGCGACCACACCTGCGCACTGTCGCCCGAGGGCAGCATTCTGTGCAGCGGCTACAATGGCCGCGGCCAGCTCGGCAACGGCCGCCACACCTCGCAGGGGACGCCGCGCATGGTCCCCGGGGTTCACGACGCGGTCTCGGTCACTGCCGGCGGTGCCCACACCTGCGCGACCTTGCAGGACGGCAGCGTGACCTGCTGGGGCGGCAACGAGGACAACGAGCTCGGCGATGGCGCGAATACCAGCCGCGGCGATCCGGCGCCGGTGTTTGGGCTGACCGGCGTGCAGATGCTCGCCAGCGGGTTCGGCCACACGTGCGCGCTGATCTCCGGCGCTGTCCAGTGCTGGGGCGACAACGAAGACGGCCAGCTCGGCGACGACACGTTCTACACCCGCGGCGCCCCGCTCCCGGTCCCCAGCGTGGGCCCCGTCGATCAGATCGCCGCCGGCGGCGACATCAGCTGCGCGCTGGTCGGCGGCGCGGTCTGGTGCTGGGGCGAGTTCCAGGCCGCCGACGGTAGCGGCGACGACGCGAACACCCCGGTCAGGAAGGCGATGCTGGCGGGCGTCCGCTCGATCGCCATCGGTGAAGCCCATGCCTGCGTGATCAACGGCGATCGATCGCTGGCGTGCTGGGGCGACAACGACAGCGGCCAGCTCGGCAACGGCAACAACACCTCGAGCGGCACGCCGGTGGCGGTGGTGGGTCTCACCGGCGCCGATCAGATCACCGCGGGCGACGAATTCACCTGCGCCCGCAGCGTCGCCGGCGACGTGTCGTGCTGGGGCAACGGCGACGATGGCCAGCTCGGGATCGACGACTTCGACAACTTCAACACCCCGCAGCGCGTGACCTCGCTGACCGGGACGAAGAAGATCGTCGCCGGCGGCGCGCACGCCTGCGCGATCAACTCGACCGGCGCGCTGATGTGCTGGGGCGCGAATTTCTCCGGCGAGGTCGGCGACGGCGGCTACGACGACCGCGGCAAGCCGGCGCTGGTGGCGATGCCGGACAATGCCAGCGTGCTCGACGTGTCCGTCGGCGAGGACCACACCTGCGCGGTGCTCGCCGACCACAGCGTCGCGTGCTGGGGCGACAACCGGTTCGGCCAGATCGGCGATGCCATCCTGACCGATCTGGCGCCGGTCGCGCCGCAGCTGTCATGTCCATAGTCTGCAGGGCGTAGCGCCCAGGACAGCGTAGCGGCCTCGTTCTTGGTGAGGGTGAAGCCAAGGGATCGGGATCCCACCGTGCGCCACGGGCTCGAGGCCCG
>DATAPF010000045.1:0-8013 GCA_036265355.1 Kofleriaceae bacterium
CAACGGCTACGGCGAGCTCGGTGACGGCAGCACGACCAACCACGCCACCCCGGCGACGGTCGCCGGGCTGAACAAGGTCACCGACATCGGCGCCGGCTCGTTCCACTCGCTGGCGGTCCGCAAGAACGGCTCGGCCCGGGCCTGGGGCTACAACGGCTACGGCCAGCTGGGCAACGGCACCACGACCGACAGCGCGCTACCCGTCGCGGTGTCCTGATAGATCGCCAACCTCGCCGGCCCGGACCGTCTTGGTCCGGGCCGGCGCCATGTCAGCGCCAGCCCACCTTCTTCATCGCCAACAGTGCAGCGGTCATGACCTTGGCGAACGTCTCGTGGCTCACCTTGCCGGGTGGGCCGATGTTCACCAGTCTCTGCCGCGCGAGGGTCTGCGCCTCGGTGTACTTCAACAGCCCTTCGGCGCCGTGGCGGCGGCCCAGCCCGGATTCGCCGACCCCGCCCATCGGCGCGTCGATCGATCCCCACGCTGCGGCGTAGCCCTCGTTGATGTTCACGGTTCCGGCGTGCAGCCGCGCGGCGACGTGCCGTCCGCGCCGGACGCTCTTCGTCCACACCGAGGCGTTCAGCCCGTACGGGGTGTCGTTGGCGAGCTTGATCGCGTCCGCGGCGTCGGCGAAGCGATACAGCGAGACGAGCGGCCCGAACGTCTCGTCCCCGAAACACGCCGCCGACGAGGTGACGCCGTCGAGCACGGTCGGCTCGAAGAACAGCGGGCCGAGCTCGGCGCGCGGCCTGCCGCCGGCTAGCACTCGCGCGCCGTGCGACACGGCGTCCTCGACGTGCTTGGTGACCACGGCGAGCTGGTCGGGCGAGGTGAGCGAGCCCATGTCGTAGCCGAAGTCGTAACCGCCGCCGATCCGCATGTCCTTGACGGCCTGGACGAACCGCGGCACGAACCGGTCGTAGATCCCGTCCTGTACGTACATCCGCTCGATCGATATGCACAACTGCCCGCTGCTCGAGAAGCAGGCACGCACCGCACCTTCGACGGTGCGCTCGAGGTCCGCGTCGTCCAGCACGAGCATCGCGTTCTTGCCGCCGAGTTCGAGCGAACAGCCGATGAGCCGGGAACCCGCCTGCTCGGCGATGCGCTTCCCGCTCGGCGTCGACCCGGTGAACATGACGTAGTCGGCGTTGTCGATCAACGGCGTGCCGATCGTGCTTCCGCGGCCGAGCACCATCTGCCACAGGTCGGCGGGCAGTCCCGCTTCGCGCGCCAGCGCCAGACCCCACAGTGCGGTCAGCGCGGTCTGGTTGTCGGGCTTCTCGACGACCGCGTTGCCCGCGATCAGCGCCGGGATCGTGTCGCCGAGCGAGAGCGCGAGCGGGTAGTTCCACGGCGAGATGACGGCGACGACGCCCTTGGGCTGCCGCAACTCGCGCGTCGCGGTGAGGCCGGGGAGCAGGCCGGTACGGCGCTTGTCGCGCAACAGACCGCGCGCGGTACGCGCGTAGTACCGCGCCGTGTTGGCGATGTCGGCGACCTCGAGGAAGGCGTCGCGGCGCGACTTGCCGTTCTCGGCCTGGATGAGATCCATGACCTCGCTTTGTCGCTGCAGCACGAGGTCGTGCAGGCGCAGGAACACCTTGGCGCGCGCCCGGACCGGACGGGCCGCCCACGCGCGCTGCGCGACCCTGGCCCGTTCGAAGGCGGCCACGACGTCGGTGTCGGTGCACTGTGGCAACACCGCGAGCCGCTCCCCGCTGTACGGGGCGAGCGTCTCGAGAGTGTCCGCGGACGTGCTCGGCACCTGGGCGATCAGGCCCGCGACGACGCTGCTGGTAAGGCTGGGCGGGAGGCCGGTCATCGGTCCATCATGCCCTCGAGCGGGCCGCCCGGGCGTACCGGTCAGCGAGGCGGCCCACCGCCTCGGCGAGCTCCGCAGATTCGACCACTTCGAAGTCGCAGTCCATCGCGCCGAGCCAGAACGCCAGGTCGTCGACGGATCGTCCGGCCAGGGTGAGCAGGCAGCGAAGCGGACCGTCCGGCTGCACCGCGAGCGCCCAGTTGCCCATCCGGGCGGCGATTTCGTCGGCCGGCGCGTGCACGCGTACCCGGCCCGCGACCCGTTGCTGCATCTCCCGGGTCCGGCTCGCCACGTAGCCGGCGATGTCCTCGGCGGGCAATTTTCGCGCGGCGAAGCGATGCGCGACCGAGCGCACGTCCGACATCCGGTCGACGCGGAAGGTGCGCCAGTCGTCGCGCTCCACGTCGTAGGCGACGAGGTACCAGCGCCGACCCCAGGTCACGAGGCGGTACGGCTCGACCCGCCGCTCGGTGGCCGCACCGCCGTGGTCGGAATAGCTCAGCCGCAACAACTCTCGGTCACGTGCCGCAGCCGCGATCAACGCGAGCACCCGGCCGTCCACCTCGGCTCCGCGCCAGGCACCCGCGACACGCACGGTGTGCGACTGCAACGCGTCGACGCGGAAGCCCAGCCGCTTGGGCAGCACCTGCTGCAGCTTGGTCAGTGCGCGCAGCGCGGTCTCCTCCAGCCCGTCGACGGCGCTGCCCGCCGCGGTGCGCAAGCTGACCGCGATCGCCACCGCCTCGTCGTCATCGAGCAGCAGCGGCGGCAGCGCCGTCCCCGCAGCGAGGCGATATCCACCGACCGCACCGCGGGTCGCGTGGACGGGGTAGCCGAGCTGGCGCAGCCGATCGATGTCGTTGCGGACCGTTCGCGCGCTGACGCCGAGCCGGCGGGCGAGCTCGGGCCCCGGCCACTCGCGCGGGGACTGCAAGAGCGAGAGCAGCCGCAGCAGACGTCCGGAGGCCTCGGTCATGGCCGAAAGGCTAGTCATCAATGAGGCAGAAACTTTGCCTAATCGGACTCGCCGCGAAATATGACATGTCAAGGAAAACCCAGGTATCCTGAATCCGTGGCGAACTGGCTCACCGACGAACAGCAGCGGGCATGGCGTGCGTACCGCCGCATGACGCTGCTCGTCGACGCCGCCGTCGCCCGCGAGCTCACTCGCGATTCGGGACTGTCGATGCCCGACTACCAGGTGCTCTCAGCGCTGTCCGAAGCTGTCGATCATCGCCGCCGGCTCACCGAGCTGGCCTTCCGGATGCAGTGGTCAGCGAGCCGGCTCTCGCACCACGTCACCCGCATGGAGCAGCGCGGCCTGGTTACCCGTGCCGACTGCTCCGAAGACCTCCGCGCCGCCTACGTCGTGCTGACCGACGTCGGCTGGGACGCCATCAAGGCAGCCGCGCCGGACCACGTCGAGTCGGTGCGCGCCCACATGATCGACCTGCTCACGCCTGACGAGATCGCCGCGCTCACCACGATCGGCGACAAGATCGTGGCCCACTTCGGCGAAGAGTGCCTGGACCACCCGGACTATCCCGTCCAGTCGGTGAATCGCAGGCCGGTCAGCCGCTCGTAAGCCTCCACGTACCGCGCCCGGGTCTGCGCAACCACCTCGGCCGGCAGCGCGGGCGGCTTCGCGCCGGACCCGCGGTCCCAGCCAGATTCGGGCGAGAGCAGCCAGTCGCGCACGTACTGCTTGTCGAAACTGGGCTGCGACGATCCGGGTGCCCAGCGATCGGCGGGCCAGAACCGCGACGAGTCCGGGGTGAGCACCTCGTCGCCGAGCACCAGCGCATCGCTGCCCGGCCGCTGGCCGAACTCGAACTTGGTGTCGGCCAGGATGATTCCCCGCTCGGCGGCGATCTGCGTGGCTCGCTCGTAGATCGCCAGCGTCAGGCGGCGCAGCTCGCCGGCGGTCGGCTCACCGACGGCGAGGGCCATCGCCTGGTAGGACAGGTTCTCGTCGTGCTCGCCGACCGGCGCCTTGGTCGCGGGGGTGAAGATCGGCTCGGGCAGCCGGTCGCCGTCGCGCAGACCGGGGGGCAGCGGGTTGCCGCACACCGCGCCGCTGCGGCGGTAGTCCACCAGCCCGGATCCGGCCAGATAGCCGCGCGCCACCGCCTCGATCGGCACCATCGCCAGCTCGGCGCACACCATCGCCCGGCCGCGCCAGGCCGGCGGGATCGCCGGATCGGCCACGCTGATCAGGTGGCTCTCGACCACATCCGCCAGTTGGCCGAACCACCACACCGACAGTGCGGTCAGAATCCGGCCCTTGTCCGGGATCTCGGATTCAAGGACGTAGTCGAAGGCGGAGATCCGGTCGGTCGCGACCATGAGCAGTCGCCCGTCGTCGAGCCGGTACAGCTCGCGCACCTTGCCGGTGTGGATGTGCTGCATTGGCACATCGTTGCACCCGCGATCGGGGCTTAAATACATCGATCCCGCTCCGTCCCCCGACGCCGACGGACGTCACGGGTGTACATGCTGCGGAGCGGGATCGATCTTGCGGCCGCCAGGACTACGGCCGCACGGTGTTCACCACCACCAGTCCATCGGTCCAATCGCCTGGCGCGTCGGGACGACCTTGAGGTGGTGGGCACTGCCAGCTTGGGTGTGGACCGGCGTCGCGGCGGCGGCCGTCGCGGTACCGGCCGTGATCCCTATCCCGGCAATGACCGCCAGTGTGGCGACCAGTCGGCGAAGGAGAGCCACTGTCTTTTACCCCTTATGTCCTAAATTGTCGGTATCTCGCCAGTTTCCAAACAGCGCAAATTGCACGTCGAGGCGAAGTAATCATGCCCTACACCTAGGATTCAATTTCAAGTCCATGTGTGACAAACCCTGGAAGTGGCAGGTACCTGCATGGCACTTTTTCTGCGGACGGCGATATGAGTGATTTGGACGAGGTTGGCCCGGTAGAGGTCGCCATCTACCGAGCAGCTCTCGCTCGTCCAACCGCGACCGTCGCCGAGCTCGCCGAGCAGCTCGAGCACGAGCCGGACGAACTGGACAAACCCATTCGCCGGCTCATCGAGATGGGCCTGATCCGCATCGACGACGCGGACCAGGTCACCGGCGTGAGCCCGATGCTCGCCGAGGCCACGGTGCTGGGTGCCGAGGATCTCGAACTCGGCGCGCGGCGCGCCTCGGTCGAAGCCCGCCGCAACGCGATCCGCCGCCTGGTCATCGACTGGAACGAGGCGCTTGCCGTCGCGCCGTCCCCGGGCGTCGCGGTCGACGTGATCTCTGACCAGACCCAGATCGGCAACGTGATGATGCACTACGCCGACCGGTGCCAGAACGAACTGCTCTCGGTCGCGCCCGGGCGGGCGCCCAAGGGCCGCATCGACAGCCGCACTCGCATCGCCAACCTCTATTCGGCCCGGCGCGGGGTGCGCAGCCGGCTGCTGTACCAACATGCGGCGCTGCGCGACCGGCACACCCGGAGCTACCTGTCCGAACTGGCCGACAACGGCGCGCGGATCCGTTTCGCCGCGTCGGTGCCGGGACGCAGCATGGTGATCGACGGCGAGGTGGCCCTGCTGCCGATCCCCACGGGCGACATCAACCGGCCCGGCCTGGTCGTGGTGCGTGAGCCGAACGTGGTCGGCTGGGTGATCGCGACGTTCGAGCAGCTCTGGGCCGAGTCGCAGCCGCTCGAGGACGCCCTGAGCCGGCAGAGCGACGCGGCCGAGCTCGACCAGACCCGCGCCGCGATCCTGCGCCTGATGGCCGAGGGCGAGAAGGACGAAGCGATCTCGCGCCGGCTGTCGATCTCGGTGCGCACCTGCCGCCGCCAGATCGCCGACTACATGGCCCAGGTCGGTGCGACCAGCCGCTTTCAAGCCGGCGTGATCGCGGCCCGGGCCGGCCACCTCGACGTCTCCGGCCCCACCTGACCCTGCGCCCAACCACCGACCGAGGGCCGCCTTGCCCCGCAAATGACCGCTGCAGCGCGGCCCCAGCGTGCATTGGCGGGGCAAAGCGGGGTCAGCAGGCGGGGCGGGCGTGCATTGGCGGGGCAAAGAGGGGTCAGCGGGCGGGGCCGGCGTGCATTGGCGGGGCAAAGCGGGTTCGCCGGCCGCCGACGGACCCGTTTCCTCGCCTGCCACCACCGACCGAGGGCCGCCTTGCCCCGCAAATAGCCGCTGCAGCGCGGCCCCAGCGTGCATTGGCGGGGCAAAGAAGGGTCAGCGGGCGGGGCGGACGTGCATTGGCGGGGCAAAGAGGGGTGGCCGGCGGCGGGGTCAGGGCTCGGCGGGGGCGGTGCGTGGCCAGGGCCGCAGGTGCTCGAGCGCGGCGGCGACCGCGAGCAGCACCGCCTCGCTGCCGGGACGCCCGACGAGCTGCACGGCCAGCGGCAAGCCGTCCGCACCGATCCCGGCCGGCACCGTCATCGCGGGCCAGCCGGCGAGATTCCACGGCGCGGCGAACGGGGCGCAGCGCGCGTTGGCGAGCACATTGGCCAGCCAGCCGCGCTGCGACCAGGCGATGGCGCGCAGCGGCGGCTGGGCGAGCGCCGGGGTGATCAGCACGTCGTGCTCGGCGAAGAACCGCTCGGCCACCCGCTGCCACCCGGCGCGGCCGCTGGGCTTCGGGTAGCCCATCCGCAGAATCGCCCG
The DNA here is from genome assembly GCA_036265355.1 of Kofleriaceae bacterium. Taxonomy (GTDB): domain Bacteria; phylum Myxococcota_A; class Polyangia; order Haliangiales; family Haliangiaceae; genus JABFXX01. The sequence continues at coordinate 6,461 of DATAPF010000045.1, forward strand.
CCCGGCCGCCGTGTGGCCGCGGCTGGGCCGCGTCATTGCGCCACGGTCGCGGAGCAGGCGGGCGTCGAGTTCGGCGCCGGCCATCCAGCGCGCCATGCCCGACGTCGACAGGCGCTGCCCGTAGCGCGGGTTGGCCTGCCGCACGGTGTGGCCCGCGGTCCGCAACGCGGACGCGGTCTCGCGTGCTGCCGCAGCCCAGGCTCGTCCTACCGGGAATCCGGCGAGTGGGTTGCGCGTCGACACCGCGATCCGCAGCCGGCCGGCGTCGCCGACCTCGGCCAGCTCCGGACGTCCGGCCAGCACGGAGAGCATGAGCGCACAGTCGGCCACGGTCGTCGCGAGCGGTCCGTTCTCGGCCATGTCGAACCACGAGCCGTTGCCGAGATCGGCCGGGACGACGCCGAGCCCCGGCTTGATCCCCACCAGACCGCAGCACGCCGCGGGAATGCGGATCGAGCCCATGCCGTCGTTGCCGTGCGCCAGCGGCACCATGCCCGCCGCGACGGCTGCGGCCGAGCCACCGGACGACCCGCCCGGCGTGTGGGCGCGGTTCCACGGGTTGCGGGTGATGCCGAAGGTCGAATCGGTCGCGCAGAAGGCGCACAGCTCGGGCACCCGGGTGAGCCCGACGACGACCGCGCCGCCGCGCCGCAACCGGCGCACGATCTCGTGATCGAACTGGCGCACGGTGGGATCGCTGCCCGCGCTCCCGTTGCGCATCGGCTCGCCGCTGACGGGCACGTTGTCCTTGATCGCGACCGGGACGCCGGCCAGTGGCAACGCGAACCGGTCGGTGCGCTGGTCGACGGCGTCCGCCTCGCGGAGCGCCGCCTCGGCGCGGACGACCTGGAACGCGCCGATCGGACCGTCCCGGTCGGCGATGCGGGCCAAGGCCGCTTCGGCTGCGGCACGCGCGGTGAGCGTGCCCGTCCGCACTGCATTCGCGATCTCGGCTGCGCCGTCCATGGCTGTGCAACCTACCGAGCGGTGCCAGGATGAGTTACATGACCGACTCGCGCGCCGGCCAGCCCGCCCGTCCCGAGGATCTTGTCGACGTCGCTCGGCTGGTCACCGCGTACTACGCCGAGCACCCGGACGTATCCCAGCCCGAGCAGCGCGTGTCGTTCGGGACGTCCGGTCATCGCGGCTCGGCGTTCTCGGTGACCTTCAACGAGGACCACATCGTGGCCACCAGTCAGGCGATCTGCGAGTACCGCGCGGCGCAGGGCATCGACGGGCCGCTGTTCCTCGGCGCGGACACGCACGCGCTCAGTGAGCCGGCGACCGTCTCGGCACTCGAGGTCTTCGTTGCCAATGACGTGTCGGTGCTGGTCGACTCGCGCGAAGGTTTCACCCCGACGCCGTCGGTGTCACGCGCGATCCTCACGCACAACACCGGCGCACCGGCGCACCGCGCGGACGGGGTCGTGGTCACCCCGTCGCACAACCCGCCCAGCGACGGCGGGTTCAAGTACAACCCGCCCGACGGCGGACCGGCGGGCACCGAGATCACGAAATGGATCCAGGACCGCGCCAACGAGATCCTCGCGGCG
>DATAPF010000046.1:0-23200 GCA_036265355.1 Kofleriaceae bacterium
CGCCGAGCAGCGTCACGCCCCGCCCGCGGGACCAGGAGTGCCCGATCGGCAGGGCGTGGATCAGCCGCGGCGTGATCCGGTCGTCACAGTGGCGGATCAGGCCCTACGCGGCGCCCAGCTGCTACGCGGCGCGCATCGAACGCGCGCAGGCAACGCGCGGCACGCTCATTCGATTGGAGAGCAAGATTCGGAGTGTTGGCGATCTGGCCCCACGCTAGGGTCTTTCGAAAGGAGAGAGAGTAGATATGTCCAGAACAGAACAAAACAAGGCACTCGTGGGGCGTTGGTTCACGGAGTTCTGGGGGCCCAAGGTGAACCTCGACGTCGTCGACGCACTCGCGGCCCCCGACATGCTGTTGCAGTATTCCCTCCACGAACCCCGCCGAGGCCATGCAGATATCAAAGCCTTCATGACCGGCTTTCGTGCAGCGTTTCCAGATCTGAACTTCTGGGGCGCGGCAGAGCTCATCGCGGAAGGCGATCATGTCGTCGGACGCTGGGAGGGTGGCGGCACCCACACCGGGCCGGCGTTCAGCGACTTCTTGATCGGCTCGCTACCCGCCAACACGGGGCGCAAGATGCACTTCACCGGGACGACGGTGCTGCGCATCAAGGACGGCAAGATCGCCGAGGAGATCGGCCTGGATGACGGCGTGACTGCGCTGACGCAGCTCGGGTTGATTCGAAAGGCATGATCCAGGTAGTGTGGGGCGGGCCGTTGCTTTAGCATCGCGGCAATGGGGAACCTGGACGTCCGTGGACCGGAACATCGAACGTCGCGGCTGGCCATCGCGGGGTCGGGCGCGCTGCACGGCGCGGTGGTGGCGCTCCTGATCGGGCTGGGCTGCCAGCACGTCGTTCCGGCGAAGCCGGAGCCGGAGCCTCCCGCGGGGAGCTCTCGCGCGCGGCCGCCGCACCCCAAGGACGACGACGTCTACTACCAGCGGATCCCCGGCGCCAGCCGGTTCGCCGGACAGATCATCAGTCTCCAGCTGTCGATCGACGAGCACGGCCAGGTTCGCGATGTGAAGGTGCTCCAGGGCGTGGACCCGGAGCTCGATCGGAAGATGGTCGCGCGGGCCCTTACCTTCGTGTACTGGCCGGCACTCGACGACGCCGGGGTGGCGATCGCGGTGACGCTGCGGTCCAAGTTCCAGATCGTCAAGGACGAGCCGTTCGATTCGCCCGGACCGAGATGACACGCGAACCGTCTCCGCGCCGCGAGCTCTGGTTCGACGACGCTTCGTAGCCCGCACGACCGCCGACGCTCCGAGCGCATCCAGCGCTGGTTGCTCCGACGCATCCCGTCGCCTTGATACGGGGGGCACCGCGGAGAGCTTCCTCGCCGCCGATCGCCCTCGGCGTGCTGAGCGACTCGATCGGTCTCGCACCAGCGCTCGTATGCCTACCAGGAGGGAGATCATGGATAGCAGTTCTTGCTTCTTGCACGGGAGATCGATCCGCTCGATGTTGCACCTCGCAGTCGCGGGGCTGGCCGCGTCATGCGCCGGCGTCGAACCCATGGACGAGCCGACGTCCGAAGCGGCGCGCGCCGAGATCGCGCGAGCGGCCGCGTTCACACCCGGCGATCCGCTGTATCCGCTGCAATGGAACTACCCGCAGATCGGCCTGCCCGACGCGTGGGCGATCACGCGCGGCGACCCCCACGTGCGCATCGCGATCTTCGACAGCGGGTCGACCGGGCACCCCGATCTCGACGGTCGGTTCACCGGGGGCCGTGACTTCGTCGACGGCGGCGGCCCGGTCGACAAGGGTCCGTGGCACCACGGCACCCACGTCGCCGGCATCCTGGGAGCGCGCACCGGCACCTCGTCGGGGGAGATCGGGGGCGCCGGCATCTGCTCCGGCTGCACGCTGATCCCGATCCGGCTCGCGACGCCGTCGGGTGAGCTCGACCTGGGGCGGTTCGCGCAGGCGCTGCACTGGGCGGTGGGCGATCTCGATGGCGGCAACCGGCAGGCGGACATCGTCAACCTGAGCATGAACCTCAGCACGACCGCCGCGTGCCCGAGCGACACCGCGGCCGCCGTGCAGTACGCGATCGACAACGGCGTCGTGGTCGTCAACTCCGCCGGTAACTTCGGCGGGGCCGCCACCCAGCCGGCCAACTGCCCGGGGATCATCAGCGTCGCCGCGACCCAGCGCGACGAGACCCTCGCCGCGTACACCGACCGCGGCAACGTCACGCTCGCGGCGCCCGGCGGCTCCGGCACGCTGGCGGAGGCCGGCGGCGACGGCGCGGGCGTCGGCTGCACGGCCTCCGACTCCACGTTCGGACATGACGACGGCGTGCTGTCGACCTGGGCGGTGTACCCGATCGTGAGCCCGTTGCCGGGCGACTACTGCTACCGCTACCTCTCGGGCACGTCGATGGCTGCGCCCCACGTGTCGGGCACGGTCGGCCTCGTGCTGTCCGCGGCCCGCTCCGCGGGCGTGACGTTCACGCCGGCCCAGATCACCCGGCTGCTCACGCTCACCGCCCAGCCCATCGCGTGCGCGCACACCACGTGCGGCGCCGGTCTGGTCGACGCGCGCGCGGCGGTCACCGCGGCCTCGCACGGCGGCCTGCCGCGGCTCACGGTGACCCCGCCGTCGTTCGCGTTCGACCCGGTCCTCGTCGGCGCATCCAGCCCCGTGCTGACCGTGGTCGCGACCAGCACCGGCGTCGGCCCGGTCACCATCCCGTCGTTCGAGCTCACCGGCACGGGCGCGGCGCAGTTCCAGATCGACTTCCCGGGCTGCGCGCAGAGCTGCACGGGCCCGTTCACGATCCCCCAGGACACCGCGATCGGGTTCCGGGTGGCCTGCCGACCGACCGCGGCGGGCGCGTGGTCCGCCAGCCTGGTGTTCCACAACAACTCCGACACCGGCGACGTCGCGATCCCGCTGTCGTGCACCGCCACCGCGCCCAGGCTCGTCCTGGACACGGCCTCGATCGACTTCGGCGTGGCTCACCTCGGCACGCCCGCGCCCACGCGACCGGTCCATGTCACCAACCCGGGCAACGCGCCGCTGACCTTCCAGGTCGCGTTCGCCGCGCCGTTCTCCGCTGCGTGCACCTTCGGCTGCACGTGCACCGGCTCGACCTGCAGCGGCACCGTCCCGCCTGCGGGCACCGCCGCGCTGGCGGTCGGCTACACGCCGAGCGCGCTCGGCCTCCAGAGCAGCACGCTCACGGTCACCTCCGATGATCCGTTTCACCCGACGGTGCCGATCCACGTGCGCGGCACCGGTGGCATCGGCACCGGCTCGCTCGCAGCGCTCGCGCTGGGCGACGTGCAGGTCGGCAGCGCCGCCGCCGGCTCGCTCACCCTGACCAACACCGGCAGCTACACGCTCACCGTCACCGCGATCGACCTCACCGACGCCGCCGACTTCGAGCTCGCCTACACGAGCGGACCGTGCGCGGGAGCCACGCACTGCACCGTCGCCCAGCAAGCGGTCACCACCCTCGCCATCCCGGTCCGCTGCCACCCCGCGGCGCGCGGCGCGCTCAGCTCGCAGATCACGCTGTCCACCGACGGCGCCCCGGCGCAGGTCACCGCGCAGCTCACCTGCAACGGCGTCACGCCGCACCTCGCGCTCGGCGCCGAGTCCCTCGCGTTCGGCGACGTCGCCGTCGGTGCCACCGCCTCGGCCGACGTCTTCATCGCCAACACCACGCCGGGCACGCAGCTCAGCTTCAGCGCCAGCCAGGGCTCGAGCCAGTACGCGCTCGGCTGCGTCGCGGGCTGCACGTGCGCCGACGACATCTGCACGGGCACGGTCGGCGCCACCCCGGCGACCCTGCGGGTGACGTTCGCGCCGACCCAGGTCGGCGCCCAGGCGGCGAACCTCACGCTCGTCACCAACGACCCCGACGCACCCCTCACGACCGGACAGGCCACCGGCACCGGCATCGGACCGGTGTTCCAGCGCGTCGCTCCCACCAGCGGTGCGCTCAGCTTCGTCGCGGTCGGCCGGACCAGCGCACCCAGGATCGTCACGATCGGCAATGCCGGCAACGCGCCACTTCACATCACCGGCGCGCCGTTCTCGGGCGCCGCGGCGAGCGCGCTCCAGATCACCGCGCCCGGCGGCCTGCCGGTGACCGTCGCCCCCGGCGCGACCGTCGACTTCAGCGTGACCTGCACGCCGACGTGGAACGGCCAGGTCCGGACCGCGCAGCTGACGTTCACCGCCGACGCCAGCCCGACCACGACCATCGACATCACGTGCAGCACGCGCATCGCCCAGCCGCCGAACCCGAACCCCGATCCGCCGCCGGTGGACCGATGACCACCCGCGTCCGGCGCCAGCGCGAGCTCGAGCGCCGCAAGCTGCTCGCCGCCCCGGCCGTCACCGGCGACAGCAAGACCCACGCCGCCCGTCTGCTCGGCATCGATCGCGTCACCCTCTACAACCGCCTCCGCAAGCACGGCGCCGACACCGAGTAGAGAGCTTCCACAGAGCGTTGAAGTTCTCTACGGCTGGACGCACTTCGTCGTAAAGCCTTTCTACGTCCGGCGTGCGCGCGATCTGTCCGCGGCGGTGGTTTCGACATCTTGGCGCGCTGGCATCGCACGTGCAAACGCATGCCCGCGCGAAGGGAGCTTGGATCATGCGTCGTGCTCGCGTTGTATGTCTCATCTCATTGCTAGCTGCGTGCGATGGAAACGGCAGCGGCCCAGGTGGTCCGCACGGGGATCCGGGTCCCAAGGGAGATCCGGGTCCGAAAGGAGATACAGGACCTCAAGGTCTTCCTGGCCCGGCAGGGCCGCAAGGCCTTCAGGGTCCAGCAGGGCCCGACGGCCCACAAGGCCTTCAGGGTCCCGAGGGCCCGCAAGGCCTTCAGGGCCCGACTGGCCCGACTGGCCCGACTGGATCGACTGGATCGACTGGACCGCAGGGCCCTCAAGGTCCAATCGGGATGACGGGCGCTCCCGGTCCAGCTGGCGCGACAGGACCACAAGGGCCGAAGGGGTCAGGCATCTCATGGGCGGACTCGACGGGAAATGTCATCCCGGGGTTGATTGGCGGGCCGCTGGGTGGCCTCATGTATGTCGACTCGAACGGCGACTTTTGGAGTGTCTTCATAGGCCCACGTGAGGACACATTGCTCTTTGGGGGTATCAGTAGCTTTTCCGTGCAGTTTTTTGCATACACCAGCCCGGATTGCTCCGGGCCTGCGAATTTTACGAATGTTTTGGGCCAGGAGATCCCTCTTTATGCTCACGTCGTCTTCCTCGACCAGAGTATGGACGTCAAGAACATCTTCAGAGTACGCAATACGAATTCCAAGCTGACGACTATTCAGGCCCAGTCGGTACGGGACTTATTTGCTCAACCCCAATGCACTACGTTGATGGAACAGCCTATATCAGTATTGACCCCCGCGGACACGACGGTTGTTACGCCGCCCAACATTGCAGTCTCGCTGCCGCTGCATCCTGTTTTCACGCCTTGATCTGAGGCCGCGACGAGCACGACCACGCTTGGATACGCATCGCATTTCCTGCCGGCGGGCCTTCGGCCCACGACGAGGTGCCTCAGGTCTGGCGAACCCCGCGCGCGGTGGCGAGCAGGAGCTCGCGGACCAGGGCGGCGCGCTCCTTGGCGACGGGGACGCGGACGCCCGTGGTGTCCGAGCCGGCGGCGATGCCCACGAGCAGGTTGATCTCGCCGGCTTCGAGCTCGAGCACGCGGGCGGCGTTGACCAGCCAGCTGCGGTGAACGCGGAGCAGCGTGCGGCCGAACGCCGTCCCGGCCGAGCAGCCCGGGGAACGCGACGATGAAGTTCTTGAACGCCAGCGCGGAGTCGAACGGCGGCGCGGTGCGGGTGTCGGTGCCGAAGTAGCCGGCGGCGCGATCCGACCTCCGGCCGCCGCGCGAGTACCACCCCCGGTCTTTGGAGCACGAGCCGGCCGGGGCACACACCACGAATCGGCGTCGCGCCCAGGCCTCGTGATGCGCGGCGGGGCGCGGCGCGGTGAACGTCCCGGGCGCGAACTCGTGACATCACCAGTGCCACTGGCAAGCGCAATTCTCGACCTGTAGAACTGCCGGTGCATTCGAAATCACGTACGTCGGAGAAAATTCGATTGGCGGGCACAGAGTGGCAAAGCATGGATCGCGATGCGACTTTGATCGAGCAGAGGCGATCAAGCATTGTCATGCAGGACTCATCGTCCTTGATGATGATCAAGACTGGACGTCGAGCCAACGCTGCAATTCTGCAGGTGCGATCGGTGGAAGACGCCCACGAACGAAAGGTCTGTCATGAGAGAGCTGAGCGCGTCGGTGTTCGTTCGAAGTTCGACTGCCGGTCCGGTGATCGGGATTCGGATCGCCGCGGCCGTGTTCGCGGCGGCTGCGGTTTCGTGCGGTGTCTCGGACTCGTCACAGCCTCCGGTTGCGGTCGCCGCCGCAACCAGCGCGGTCACCCCGAACCAGCGGCTCGCTGCCTGCGCGAAGGATCCGCGCGTGGTCACCGGGCTGGCCAGCACGGAGGTCTGCGCCGGAGCGAACCTGTTCTTCCAGGAGACCTTCGGCGGGAACGGCCGCACCTGCGCAAGCTGCCATCCCGTGGAGCACAATTTCACGATCGACGCCGGGTTCATCGCCACGCTGCCGCAGAGCGATCCGCTGTTCGTCTTCGAGACGGATCCGGACCTCGCGGGCCTCGAAACGCCATCGTTGCGCTCCATGGGCGGCATCCTGGAGAATGTCGACGACGTCGGCACGTTCGTGGACCCCACGCACAAGTTCGTGATCCGGTCGGTCCCCCACCTGCTGTCGCTGGAGACCAGCGTCACCGCCGACACCGCCGACCCGGCGACGACCACCTCCCCCGTGGATCGGACCGGGTGGGGCGGAGACGGCGGCAGCCTGCACGATTTCGCCAACACGGCGATCAAGCAGCACTTCACCAGGCGGCTCGATCGCGTGGAGGGCGTCGACTTCCGGCTCGCCACCTCGCAGGAGCTGGATCTCATGGAGAAGTTCCAGCGCCAGCTCGGGCGGCTGAACGAGCTCGACCTCGGCCAGGTCAACCTGTTCGATGCCCTGGCCCAGGAGGGCAAGGCTGCCTACCTCGACCCGATGCGTGGCCGCTGCCAGGTCTGCCACGCGAACGGCGGCGCCAACTTCCAGGACACCAGCAAGAACCGCAACTTCGATACCGGCACGCGGTTCGCCCCGAACCACGACACCACGGTTCCATTCTTCGATGGCGTCTTCCTGCTCGATGGCGGGTTCGGCGGCAAGGGCCTGGCGCAGCCCAATATCGAGGTGGGGCAGCCCTCCACGCCCCCGCGCATCGACGGTTTCGGCAACGACACGTTCAACACGCCACCGGTCATCGAGGCCGCGGACACGCTGCCGGCGTTCCACACCAATGCCTTCGGCGGACCCGGCGTGCTCGGCGGGCCCCCGATCAACAACATCGAGAATGTCGTCACCTTCTACGCGGGCCTGTTCAACCAGTCACCCGCGGCGGCCGCCTTGACCATGCAGTTCGGCGCTCCCGCCAACGTCGGCCCCGACATCACCAGCATCGCTCGCTTCCTGCGCGCGCTCAACATCGCGCTCAACCTCGACATGGCCAAGCAACGCCTGCGCGCATCGCAGACCCTCCTCAACCAGTTCCACGATCAGCAGGTCGCGACCCAGCAGCGGCTGATCCAGCTGGCAGCCGCGGAGATCGACGACGCGCTCGGCGTCTTGCAGGACGCCGCCACGCCGCAGCCGTTCTATCCGATCGCGGTCAGCCGGCTGGGTGACGCGAAGACCGAGATCGCCGCGGCGCTCGCCGCCAGGACGGCGGCGCAACGCCAGGGGCCGCTGTCGAACGCGATCTCGCGCGTCGAGAATGCGCGCGATCAGATCGGCGCCAACATCACGTTCACGCTCGGCACCGGCAACCTGTTCTTCTGACCAGGCCCTTGAAATTCGGGTTCAGGCGGCAGGCGCGATGTCGAGCGCGAAGTCGAGGAACGTGTAGCGGTTGCGGATCTCGCGGGCGTGGGCGATCGCCTCGTCGAGCAGGGCGTCGGGCCACCCGAGATCACGCGGCGCGCTCGGGGCACCGGCGGCGGCGAGCACCTCGGCCATCCGGTCACGGCCGAGCGCGACGCTGCGGACCCGGTCGCGGAACGCCGACCAGCCGGTGGCGAGCCGGTCGGTGAGCTGAGCGGCGCGCACGGCGTCGATCCGCTTGGCCTCGAGCTCCTGCCAGCACGCCTCGCCGCGCTCGGCGCCGAACCGGCGGAGCACGTCGTCGCGGCGGACGGCGGTCGGCCGGATGACGGGCGGCGCGTCCCGGGCGAGGATCCGGTCCTGCAGGCGCGCCATCGCGAGCGCGCAGACGCCGATCTGCTCGCCGTGCAGCGCGGCCGGCAGCCCGGGCGACCGCATCATCTCGATGTAGTGGCTGAGCAGGTGCTCGCCCTGGCTCGCCGGGTAGCTGCCGCCGGCGATCGTCATGCCGAAGCCGGACAGCACGAGGGTCCGGACCAGGCCGCGCATCGCGGCGAGGTCGCCGCCGACCAGCGCGCGCGGGGCGGCGAGCAGCGCCGGCTCGTCGGCGGCGAGCAGCGCGAACGGCGCCTCGCGGTACGGCCGGTCGAGCAGCAGGTGGGCGAGCAGCCAGTCGGCCTGGGCGGTCGGCCGGCAGATGCTGTCGCCGAGGCCGGCGCGGATCAGCCGGATCGGCGCCGCGGCGAGCACGCGGAGATCGAAGAACGCGGCCACCGGGGTCGCCGCGCGCACCGAGCGCTTGAGGCCGGCCTCCGTGATCGAGGCGCTGAGCGAGGTGTAGCCGTTCATCGACGGCGCGGTGGCGAACACCAGCTGCGGGCAGCCGCGGGCGAGCGCGGCGAGCTTGCACAGGTCGTTGATCGTGCCGGAGCCGACCGCGACGACGGCGTCGATCCCGGGGTCGAGCGCCGCGGACAGCCGGGCCAGCGTGTCGGTGTCGGCGTGCGGCGCGCGGCCGAGCACGATGCGCTGCACGGTGAACCGCGACGCCAGCGCGCGCTCGACGCGCTGGCCGAGCGCGGCGTACGTGTCTTCGTCGGCGACCATCGCGAGGCGGCGGCCGAGATCGAGCGCGGCGACCAGCTCGGCCTCGCGGCCGTCCAGCGAATCTTCGATCGCGATCGAGCGCGCGGCGGCGGCGAGCAGCTCGCCGGTCTCGGGATCGCGGTAGCGGCCGGCCACCAGCTGATCGAGCGGATCGTCACCGGCAGGCATCGATCACCGCTCTCAGCTGCGAGCGCAACGCACCCATCCGCGGCGCGAACGAGCCGTCGAACGCCGCCGAGCCGATGGTGAACGCGTCGGCCCCGGCCGCCGCCAGCTCGCGGATCTGGTCGGGCCGCTGCACGCTGCCGGCGACCAGCAGGATGCCGTCGGTCCCGCGCCGCGCCGCGCGCACCAGGTCGAGCGGATCGGCCTCGGTCGCCCGGTAGGCGAGCAGGTCGACGCCGGCGCAGCCCATCGCCTGGAACCGCCGGCAGTCGTCCTCGACCTGCGCGGGCGTGCCGGCGAGCCTGGTCGGGTGCTCGAACGGCCGGCCGGGAAACGGCAGGTAGCGCACCGCGCTGCCGGCCAGGATCGCGAGCACCTCCTCGACCTGCGTGCCGCCGAGCAGGCGGTCGATGCCGATGTCGCGCGCGACCCGCGCCGAGCGCAGGCACGCCTCGCGCGACGTGCTCACGACCTCCATGTAGCTGGTCGCGCCCGCGTCCTTGATCCGACGGGCGAGCTCGGCGAGGACGTCGGGCGTCACGCCGACGTCCTTGAATCCGATGTGGGTCAAGCCGAGCGGCCGGATGTCGTCGAGCACCTCGAGACAGTCGGGGACCGTCTGGTCCGCGCGCGTCAGCATGAAGACGAAGTCCATGACCGTTCAGTGAGCACGCCGGCCAGGCGATTGCAACGCTGGAGGTCGGCTTCCTCGGAGGCCAGCTTCCTCGGGGATGTGGCCGGATGTGGATCGATCCCCGCCGGACGCGCCGGCACGCGCACGTCACCCGGCAGTCACGTACGCGGCGCGGGGCTCAGCGCGACGGCCGCGACGGCGGGCGCCGGGCGGCGCCACAGCGCGAGCGCGAGCCCGCCGAGGATGATCGCACCGCCGATCGCGAGATGGAGCCCGAGCGGCTCGTGGAGCAGGAGGATCGCGCCCACCGCCGCGATCACCGGCACCGACAGCTGGACGATCGCGCCCCGCGCGGCGCCGAGCGACGGCAGCACGGCATACCAGACGCAGTAGCCGAGGCCCGACGTGATGACTCCCGACACCGCGGCGAGCACGGCGCCGCGCGTCGTCACCTGGGCGGTGGCGGCGATCGCGATCACGCCGTACGTCGCGATGAACGGCAGGCAGCGCACGAAGTTCCCGGCGGTCGCGCGGATCGGCCGCTTCGCCCCGCGGCCGCTCAGCGAGTACAGGCCCCAGCCGACGCCGGCGGCGATCATCAGCGCGGCGCCTCCGGGTGGCGGTGCGTCGAGGCTGGGCAGGTTGATCACCACCATCCCCACACCGGCGACCGCCAGTCCGACCCACTGGCGCAGCGACGGCTGCTCGCCGCGCACCAGGCCGCCGCCGATCATCGTGAACTGGGTCGAGCCGAACAGCAGCAGCGCGCCGGTCCCGGCGCCGAGCCGCAGGTACGCGAGCGAGAACGCGATCGCGTAGCCGCCGAGCGCGATCGCGGCGGTCCAGCTGCCATCGCGGCGGGTGTCGTCGCTGCGCCGCGCCTGCGTGATCGCGACCAGCACCAGCGTACCGCTGAGGAAGCGGATCGCCGTGAAGCTTAGCGCGTCGATCGCCCCGCCGCGCAGCGCGGCGCGGCACAGCAGCGAGTTGGCCGCGAACGCGACCATCGCCGCGGCGGTCAGCGCGAACGTCGACAGCGCGCCCAGCACGCACGCATCATACGCAGATCCGGAGCCCGGGGTCGCCCGCAACACTCGTTCATACGCTCAGCGGCTCGACGCGGTGCGCTGGTACACGATCGCGAACACGACGCCGCTGCCGGTGACCTCGAACGCGGCGCGCGCGTCGGCGGGGACCCGGCACGGGTGGCTCGCCGGCGCGTAGCTCACGATCCAGTCCGCGCGCGCCGGGTCGTCGGTCATCGCCGCCCACAGGTCCTCGCGGAACCACGCGAGGTGGACCGGCTCGATGCACGCGCGGTCGACCCGCGCGCCGTGCGCGGCGTGCGCGTTGACGTAGGCGACCGCGCGGTCGACGCCCTCGCCCCACCACGCGGTCTCGAACCAGCCGCGCGCCGCGACCTGGCCGGCGCCGCCGACCTGCTCGCCGAAGTAGTCGAGGTAGTACGGGTGGACGCACCACAGCGTGCCCGCGAGGTAGGCGATCACGACCGCCGCGAGCGCGGCAAACGCCAGCCGGTGGCGCGCCCACACCGCGAGCTGGTCGAACCCGGCGGCGGCGATCAGCGCGAGGGCGAGCAGGCACGGCATGGCGTAGCGCACCCCGTCCTGCCGGACCGGCGACGCCGCGACGCCGAGCGGGACGATCAGGCACGCGGCGGTGATCCACGCGCTGCGGTCCCGCCGCCGGAGCAACCGCACCGCGCCGGCGAGCACGCCGGCCGCCACCCCGAGCGGCAGGGTCGCGGCGAGGTAGATCGCGAAGTACGCCGGGCCGGGGTGGTTGGTGACGCCGCCGAGCCAGGGCTCGGGCGCGTGCGCGGCGTCGAGCCGGTGCAACGACTCGATCAGGCGCGCGATCGGATGCGCCCACAGCCGGGGCCAGACCGCATAGAACGTCGCGATCGCGGCGAGCGGCATCCGCCACGCGCCCCAGATCACGGTGTCGCGGCGCCACCGCGGCGGCGCCTGGACCACCACGATCAGTGCGCACAGCGGGCCGAGCAGGCCGTTGACGAACCGCGATGCGGTCGCGACCCCGATCGCCACGCCGACGCCGATCAGCCGGATCCGCAGCGTCGCGGCGGCCCTGCGGTCGTCGGGCGGCAGGTAGTCGTGGACGCCGAGCGCCAGCAGGATTCCGAGCGACCACCACAGCACGGTCGGCGACTCGTGGCCCACGATCTGGCCGTGCGCGACCATCGGCGGCAGCAGCGCGGCGATCGCCCCGGCGAGCGCGCCGACCCGCGGCCGGAACAGCCGCGCGCCGATCGGCACCAGCAGCGCGCAGCCGAGCGCGATCCAGATCGCCGACAGCGCGCGCGCCGGCCCAAAGTCGTCGGCGAGCTGCGCCCCGATCCCGGCGAGCAGCTTCATCACCGGCGGGTGCTCGTAGTTCCACTGCCACGCCGCGGCGGAGACATCGAGGCTGACCACGTTCGTGATGTCGTTGCGGCCCGCCGCCCAGTTGACGTCCTCGTCCCAGGTCTGGCCGAACCCGCCGAGGTCGATCCAGCGCACCGCGACGCCGCCCGCGAGCACGATCGCCATCGCGAGCCAGGTCCGGCGCGGCACCGCGGCCAGCCGCCGGCGCGCGGCGACGCACAGCGTGGCGACCGCGATCACCAGCAGCCCCGCCGCGATCGCCCCGTCGAGCAGCGCCGTCCCGGGCCGATCGAACACCGCGCGCGCCGGGGGCGCGGGCGACAGCGAGCTCGCCGGTACGTACTCGGGATCGCCGCGGCGGCCGACCGGGCTCCACACCAGCCGGGCGCCGGGCGGCGCGGCGAACCGGATCGCGGCCGGCCCCTGCGCGACGACGATCCGGAGCCGGCTCAGCCCGCCGCCGCGCAGGTCCTGGCCCGCGATCTGGAGCCGCGCCTCGCCATCGCTGAGGAACCCGATGATCACCGGGCCGCCGCGCGCGATGAAGATCGAGCCGGCGCGCGCGGTCGTCCCCGGCGGATCGCCGGCGGCGCCGGCGGCGAGCGCCAGGCGGTCGAGCGGCGCGACGGCCAGCCCCGCGCGCAGCGCGAGCAGCGCGGCCGCCGCCGCGAGCGGGATCAGCCACCACAGCCGCGCCAGCCGACCGCGCCGCGGCACACCGGCGAGCGGCTCCTGGGTCAGCGCGCGCGCCCGCGGCAGCCCGTGCGCATTCCTGATAGCACCGGGGTCGGCGGCGATCGGCACGGCGCGCTAGCCTACCGCAGCCGGCGCAATTCGCGCGCGCATCGCCGGCCGCGCGTCAGCGCACGCGCCCCGGGCACGCGAAGCGGCGGGTCTTGCGGGCGAGGAACGTGTAGTACTCGCCCTGCTGGCGCAGCCCCGGCACGTGCAGCGTCACCGGCTCGAACCCGCGCGCCCGCCAGAACCCGACGTCGCACGGCAGCGCCGGCGGATCCGGCGTGGCGTGGAGCCGGTAGCAGCTGAACACGAACGTCGGGTCGTAGCTCGCGAGCACCGGATCGGACCCGAACTTGGTGTGCCCGGCGCGCGCGCGGATCCGCGGCTCGTCGTGCGCGATCCGGTCCGACACCAGGCCGAACACGTCGATGCCGCGCATCCGCGCGAGGTACGGTTGCGCCCCCGCGCCGCCGACGATCGAGAAGTCGTCGGGCGCAAAGCAGCCCGCCGTCGCCCGCCCGATCGCCGCGCGATCCTCGGTGTACGCGATCAGGAACGCCGGGGTGTCGATGATCCCGCGATCGGCGTCGAAGTTGCCCCAGCGCAGCGACGCGCGGGTCAGCGCTGCCTGGGTCGCCGCGAACCCGCCGACCACGAGCGCCGCGATCGCCGGGGCGATCCACGCCGCCCGCGCGCCGAGCGCACCGCCGCCCCGCCGCACGAGCGCGCCGGCGAGCCACTCCGCGCCGAGCGCGACCGCGAGCGCCGCCAGCACGAACACCGGCAGGATGAAGCGGTGCAGGCCCATGAAGTCGCCGCCGACGCTCACCGTGTACGCCAGGTACACCGCGGCGAGCACCGCGGAGGTCACCGCGAGCAGCGCGCGCGGCGTGCCCCGCCGCACCGCGACCAGCCCGAGGATCGCGAGCGGCGCCGCGTGCAGCAGGTGGCTCTGCCGCAGCCAGACCCAGACGTAGTACAGCCCGTTGTCCAGCATCTGGCGCGGCAGCTCCGGCGCCACCCACGGCCCGGTCGCCTTGACGTAATACGTGTTGGGGAACGGCCAGCCGTAGTACCACCAGCGCCACGCGAACCACGGCGCCCACAGCCCGACGAACCACGCCACCGCGATCGCCTCGTCGCGAACTCCACGGACTCCGCGGCCGGCCGGCCCCGGGCCTGCGCGCCGGCGCGCGACCAGCCGGTGTCCGACCCACACCGCGCCGAGCACCGCGGCCACCATCGGCCCCTCGGGCCGCGTCATCGACGCGAGCGCGAGCCAGACCCCGATCCGGCGCAGCGCGGCCGGCTCGCTCGCGGCCGCGATCATCGCGTCGAGCGCCGCCGCGACCAGCAGCGTGTACAGCTGGGTCTCGAGCCCGCCCGAGGTCCAGCACGCGAACCCCGACGAGCACGCCAGCAGCAGCGCCGGCACCGCGGCCCACGCCGAGCGCCGTCCGAGCGCGCGCTCCGCGATCCGGAACGCGACGTACAGCGTCGCGAGCCCGCACGCCGTGCCCAGCACCCGCGACGACCACTCCGGCGGGATCCGCGCCAGCATCCCCAGGCCGATCACGAACGTCCACAGGAAGCTGGTGTAGCCCTCGACCGGCTGCCCGAGGTTGAAGCTCAGCTCGCCGTGCTCGGCGAGGTTGCGCGCGTAGACGAACGAGATGTACGCGTCGTCGGTGACGAAGTTGTAGGCCAGCGAGTGGACGACCAGCACGACCGCCGCGGCGCCGAGCAAGAGCCACCGCGCGCGCGCGGCCGGGCACTCGGCGGGCTCAGTCATGGGGCTCGTTCGCGGCGATCGCGGTCACGCGCCAAAACTACCGCGGCGCGCATCGCCGCGCGGCCCCGCCGGGACGATTCGAGGATCGCCCTCCGCGATCCACCCGCGCGACGAGACCGCGATGGCGACGAGCTGCGCGACGACCGCGAAGCCGACGGTGCCGGCCCAGCCCGCCCGCGCCCACAGCACGCCCGGCAACACGCCGGCGACGCTGCCGCCGATGTAGTAGCAGGTGACGTACACGCCGGACGCCAGCGAGCGCAGTGGCGCGGGCGCGGCGATCCGCAGGTAGCTCGTGGCCGCGACCTGCGCCACGAACGTGGCCGAGGCGGCGATCGCGAGGCCGGCGAGCACCGCGACGATCGAGGGGACCAGCGTGAGCGCGGCACCCGCGGCACCGGCGCTGAATGCGGCCGCGATCACGCGACGCGCTCCGACCGAATCGACCCAGCGGCCGGCGATCGGGGTCACGACGACGCCCACGAGGTAGACCGTGAACAGCGCGCCGATCGCGCCGGGGCCGAGCCGGAACGGCGGCGCCGCGAGGTAGAACCCGGCGTAGGTGAACAGCGCGACCAGCGAGAACAGCGTGCAGAACCCGACCGCGAAGCTCGCGAGCAAGGCCGGCGCGGCCAGCCCGCGCACCCGCGACAGCGCGACCGGCTGATGGCGCCGCGGCGTGAACCGGCGCGACGCGGGCAGCACCCGCCACACGACCAGCGCGCCGGCCAGGCGGATCGCGCCGAGCACGACGAACGCCGCGCGCCAGCCGCTGGCCTCGGTGATCACACCGGCGATCACCCGCCCGGAGAACCCGCCGAGCACGTTGCCGGTGACCATCGCCCCGAGCGCACCGCCGAGCGCGCGCGGGCTCACCTCCTCGGTGAGGTAGGACAGGCACACCACGTACGCACCCGGGATCGCCACGCCCTCGGCGAACCTCCAGGCGATCAGGGTCCCGAGCCCCGGGGCGGTCGCCGCCAGGGCCGTGACCGCCGCGAGCACGACCAGCGACGCGACGATCAGGCGCCGGCGGCCGGTGCGATCGGCGATCACCCCGACGAGCGGCGCGAACAGCGCGACGGCGGCGGTCGGTGCACTCACCGTCAGCGCCACCACGGCCTTCGACGCGGCGAACACGTGCTCGAAGTGGCCGAGCAGCGGCTGGGGCGCGTACAGCCCGAGGAACGTGGAGAACCCGGCGACCACCACCGCCAGGGAGCGAACCCGCGACCGCGCCGGCGGCTCCGGGCCGTCGATGTTGCCGTCGAACGCGGCGTCCATGTCACGACCAGCGTGGGCTGGCACGGTCGAGATGTCCAATATATCGTTCGCGGTCCATTGATATGTGATACGTATCGTTCGTGGAGCTGCGCCACCTGCGCTACGCGGTCGCGCTCGCCGACGAGTTGCACTTCGCCCGCGCGGCGGCGCGGCTGCACATCGCGCAGCCGCCGCTGTCGCAGCAGATCAAGGCGCTCGAGACCGAGCTCGGCGTCCGGCTGTTCGACCGGACCAGCCGCCGGGTCGGGCTCACCGATGCCGGCGCGGCATTCATCGCGGAGGCCCGGCGAACGCTGGCCTCGGCGGAGCAGGCCATCGAGGCCGCTCGCCGCGCCGCGCGCGCCGAGACCGGCCGGCTCGCGGTCGGTTACGTCAGCTCGGCGTCGTACGAGCTGCTGCCCGCGGTCCTGCGCGCGTTCCGGCGCCGCGCGCCCGACGTCCTGCTCGTGCTCGAGGAGATGAACTCCAGCGAGCAGAGCCGCGGCGTCCTCGCCGGCACGCTCGATCTCGGGTTCGTGCGCCGGCCACCGCCCACCGATCGCCGGCTCGCCGGCACCGTGGTGCGACGCGAGCCGATCGTGGTCGCCGTGCCGCGCGATCATGCGCTCGCCGCGGCGCGCGCGATCCGGCTGCGCGAGCTCGCGCTCGAACCGTTCGTGACCTTCCCGGCGCGGCCGCGGCCGAGCTGGGCCGACGTCGCGCTCGATCTGTGCCGCGGCGCCGGGTTCGAGCCGCGCGTCGTCCAGGAGGCCGTCGAGATGGTGTCCGCGCTCAGCCTGGTCGCCGCCGGCATCGGGATCGCGCTGGTGCCCGGCGCGGTCCGGGCGGTGCCGCGCCCCGGCGTGGTGTTCCGCCCGCTGACCCCAGCGCCGTGGAGCGAGGTGATGCTGATCCGCCGCAACGAGCCGCCGACCGCCCTGATCGCGCGCTTCCTGGAGGTCGTCGCAACGACGCGGCCGCCCCGGCCCACCACCGCGCCCTGACGTCCCAGGCAGCGGCTCACCCGCGTACTACCGTGTCTCGTCATCCGGGGTGGATCGTGAGCAGAGCGACGACACGCCGGGAGCTCCTCGAGCTCTGCGACTGGACGCGGTCGGTCTACCACGGCTGGGTCGACCGCGGCTTGCTCGACCGGGCGCGCGAATGGCTCGCGCTGTCCGGCACATCGGCGGATCCGGAATGGATCGACTGCCTGTCCGGGCGCGGCCGGCTGTCGGCATGGCTGCTCTCGATCGACCCGCCCGATGACTGGCAGGAGCCCCTGCTCGCCGCGGCGCCGTTCCCACGCCTCCATGCGATGGTCCACAACCCATCGGGGCGAACCGCGCCGGCAAGCAGCTCGCTGCCGGCGATCGCGGTCGACCGGACGCCGAACGCTGGGTCGATCGCTACCGGACGGCAAAGAATGGCAATGCGCAGAGATATGTCGATTCGGGTTGACAGCGTGATAGCCAATCTTGAGGAGAGGCTCGAGGACCTTCCATTGATCTTGCGCAGCAAGCGCCAGATTGCGATCTGCGCGCGCAGCGCGAGCCGGAGGACAAGATCGAGGTCCGGAGCATTTCAGCGCGGGATATCGCAGCACGTAGAGCCGAAATTCCACGTGCTACAGAAGGTCACACGCGAAGCAGTGTGCCTGCGAGAAGGAACGGCTCATGTTGCTGCAGACCGCCAGCGAGATCAACGACGAGGACGAGGCAGCTCGCACGGACCACGGCCCGATCGAATGGGTGGAGGTGGACCGCCGGCTGCGCGAGTACGCGCGGCACCGCGCCTCGCTCGACGCGGCCGAGGCCTTCGACCTGCTGCGCGCCGAACAGCTCAAGCTGCACATCTTGCACGGCTTCGCCACCATGTACGAGTACCTGGAGCGCGTGCTGGGGTACGGCCCGCACGCGGCGCGCGAGCGGATGCGGGTGGCACGTATGCTCGCCAGGCTCCCGCGGACCACGGCAGCGCTTGCCCGGGGCGAGCTGACCTACTCGGCAGTCCGTGAGCTGACGCGGGTGGCGACCGCCGAGACCGAGGCGAGCTGGCTCGCTGCCGCCGAGGGCAAGGCGGTGAACGAGATCGAGCGCCTGGTCGCCGGTCACCAGCCCGGCGACGAGCCGGAGGATCCGACGCACCCCGATCTGCGGCCCCGCGTGGTGCGGATCGAGCTGCCACCCGAGGTCTACGCGCTGTGGCGGCAGGCGCGCTCGGTGATCGCCACCGAGCGCGGCGCGGAGATCAGCGACGCAGACTTCGTCGAGTCGCTGTGCCGCGGGGTGATCAGCCCGGGCACGGGCGCCGAGGGGCCGTGTCACCAGATCGCGTACCAGCAGTGCCCGGAGTGCCGGCGCGCGACGCAGAACGGCGCAGGGCGAGAGATCGACGTCGCGCCCGAGGTCTTCGAGCGTGCAGCCTGCGATGCCAAGGTCCTGGGCTCGCTCGACACGGCCGCGCCCGAGCGGGCGACGACCACGGTGACGCCGCGGCTGCGCGAGCAGGTGTTCGCGCGCGATCATCACCGCTGCACGGTGCCCGGCTGCCGGTCTGCTCGCAACCTGGACATCCACCACATCGTGCCGCAGGCCCAGGGCGGGTCGCATTACATGTGGAATATGACGTTGCTCTGCTCAGGTCATCACCACGCGCTGCACGATGGCCTCCTGATGATGCAAGGCCAGGCGCCGTACGGGATCCAGGTTCACTGGGTATACGGCGCGCCGCTACCGGTCGGGCTCGACCCGGAGGCGCGGCAGGCGATGATCGCGCAGCGCATTGCCGAGATCTTCAGTGGCGTCTTGCCGAACCTCGATCCGTCGACGGAGGCTCGGAAGGATCTGCGTCCCACATGGGACCGCGACCCGGTGGCGGTCACCTGACAGCGAGGATCGATGCCACGGCGAACAACCTCGAACGGCTTGCGGACGGCGGCGTGGCCTCGATTCACGAAGCCATGGTGAGCCTCCCGCAGATCGCGCTGGGACTGACCACTCCCGTTCGGTACTTGCATGCCGTGCGAGGTCATCGCCACGCCGCGTGGGCCTGGCGCTCGCCGCCGAGCGCGTTCCGGCACAGCGCGAGCGCCGCGACGGCGAATGACGTCGCGATGACCGGCTCGTCCTCGCGCATCTCGGTCGCGTCGTTGCGCCACGCGCCATCCGCGGCCTGACGCGCGAGCAGCTCGGCGGACAGCCGCTCGGCCCATGGCAGATCGCCGCGCAGGACCGGGCGGCCCGCGTGCTCGAGCGCGTGCGCGGCGGTCCAGGTCCAGTAGTAATACGAGGAGGCGCGCCGGATCTCCTCGTCGAACTGGCCGGGGTTGCGCGCGGGATCGAACTCGCGCTCGAGCCATGCGTAGCCGGCGACGACGTCGGGATCGTCGAGCGGCTTGCCGAGCCGCAGCAGCGCGCGGATGCCGTCGGCGGTCATCGAGCCGTACGAGCGAAAGCCGCTCGCGTCGCGGCCGGCCTTGTTGCCGTCGGGCAGATCCGGCGAGAAGTGGAAGCCGCCGTCGCGATTGTGGCAGCGCGCGACGAAGCGTGCGGCGTCGGCGAGCGCCGGATCGGACGGCCGCGCGCCCCCGAGCGCGAGCGCGCCGATCGCGAGGACCGTGGCCGACAGGTTGGCCGGCAGCAGGTCGTCGGTGATCGCGCCGGACGGTCGCGCCGGGACGTCCGGTGCGTAGCCCCAGCCGCCGAACGACGCGTCGTCGGGCTGCCAGCCGTTGCGCGCGGCGAGCTGCTGGCCGCGCACGGCCGCGATCAGTGCGTCGCGCGGCGCGCGATCGCCGTCGACGTTCTCGGGCGCACCGAGCACGAGCGCGCCGATCGCGTACGCGTAGATCGGATAGCTGACCTCGGGCGCTCGGCGGACCTGACCGTCGACGACGAGCCCGGCGATGAACCGCGCGGCACGGCCGGCGGCCGCGCGCTCCGGCGTCACGCGGAGCGCGAGCGCGGCGAGCGGGGTCAGCGACCAGCCGTCGCGCAGCGCGGAGTACGCGGCCGAGCGGAAGCCGCCGTCGGCGTCCTGCCGCGCGGCGAGGAACGCGCCCGCCCGCGCGATCGCGCGATCGATGTCGGCGAGTCGCTGCGCGCGCGGATCGCCGCGGCCGCGGCACGAGCACACGAGCGCAAGCGCGAGACCGAGCGCAAGGACGATGCGAGCCACCGGACGAGCGTACCCGATGCTAGCCCATGCTAGCCCATGCTAGCCCATGCTAGCCCGCGATCGCGGCCTGCACGGGCGCGCGGTCGGCCATGAGCAGGAGCAGGGCGGCGGCGGTGCAGAACGTGCGGCCGGTGATGCAGTGGTGGCCGGTCCAGCTGCCGTCGCCGTTCTGCACGCCGGTGACGAGCTTGGCCACCCGCGTGTCCCACTTGGTCCACTCGCTGCCGCCCTTGGCGAGCAGGGCCTCGCTCATCAGCAGATACGACAGGAACTCCTCGCCACCGTTGCTGCCGAAGCCCGACACGAAATGGGGGTCGTTCAGCCGTTCGGCGAGCTTGGCCTGCGACGCGTCGGCGGCCTTGCGCGAGGTCTTCGCGTCGGCCTCGGCGTGCGCGATCTCGGCCGGGGTCGGCGCGTCGGGGGACTGCACCTCCTTGCCGCGGCCGGCCTTCGCCGCCTTCGCCTTCATGGAGTCGACGTTCGCCCGCTTGGTGTGATAGGACTCCTCGACCGTCGACGCCGCCGCCGCGCCGCTGTACAGCTCGACGCCCGCGGCCGCATCGGCGGCGAATTGCTTGCCCGCGGTGGCGGCCTGCGCCTGCTTCTCGACGCGATCGAGCACGATCTGCGACACCGCGGTGCCGCTCTGCGCGGCGCGATTGAGTCCCTTGGCGGCGAGCGCCTGCGACAGCACCGGCGCCCAGCCGTGGCCTTCCCAGCCGCCGTCGTTCTTCTGGTTGCGCTCGATCTTCTTGACGATCTTCTTGATCGCGGCGTCGACGCGCGCGTTGGCGATCCCATCGCGCATCGCGCCGCGCGCCTCGTCGAGCATGACCAGCGCGGCGAACGTATCGACAAACTGGCCGATCTTCATCTGCACCCGCGTGCCGGACACCTCGGTGACCTTCAGCGAGCTGTCGTCGCTGGCCTCGACCTGCCCGAGCACGTACTCGATGCCGTGCTGCACGCTGTCCTGAAACTCGCCGACGCGCGCGGTGCTGCCGGCGCGCAAGAACGCGAGCACCGCCATCGCTGTATCGGCCACGTTGGCGCGGTCGCGCTGGTCGTCGAGCGAGTGACCCATGCTGGGCGACTCGTCGCCTTGTCCCCACCCGCCGCCCCGCAGCTGATGCTTGGCCAGCCAGCCAAGCCCGCGCCGGGTCGTCTCCGACAGCGGCTTGCCCTTGCCATGCGTCATCCCGGGCTGGCTCGCCACCGTGACGGCTGGCTGCGGATCCGGTTTCTCCGAAGGGCGTCCATACGTTCCACGCGCGAGCAGGGACAGGCCGACCACGAGCGCGACACGGCGAAGCAGGTGCATGGGAGTCCTCCGGGGGGCTAGCAACGCGCCAGCGGGCCGGGCGATCTGTACATCCGCGTTCCTCGCT
Source organism: Kofleriaceae bacterium (assembly GCA_036265355.1). Lineage (GTDB taxonomy): Bacteria > Myxococcota_A > Polyangia > Haliangiales > Haliangiaceae > JABFXX01. The sequence continues at coordinate 21,649 of DATAPF010000046.1, forward strand.
GTCGTTCGGTTCGTCCTGACCTGCTTCGCAGGTCCCCGTCGGCTTCGCGTCCGGACTGTCGCTCCGCGCGAGGGGCCGAGTTCACGCCGGCGTCAGCGCGGGCGTGTGCCTCCCGCAAGACCGCGTCGTGGGTCCAAGAATCGGCCGGCGCGGCGTGCGTCCTCGCATCCGCGCCACCGATCACCGGCGCTGCAGGCGAGCGATCCGCTTCTTGATCAGCGCGATGTCGCGGGCCTTGGGCACCACCTCGACGTACGCTTGGAGTGCGGCCAGCGCATTCAGCTTGTCCCCGAGCTGCTGGTAGGCCAGGCCGAGGCCGCGATAGCCGCCGACGTAGCCGGGGTAGATCTCGAGCGCCTCGCGATACGCGCGCACGGCGCCGTCGAGGTCGCCGGCGAACAGCCGCTGGTTGCCGGCGGTGTACGCGGTGCGCGCCCTGCCGATCGCCGGATCCTCCTCGCTCTGCGCGACCAGGCTCGGCGGGGCGGGCTCGTTGGGCCGCGCGGAGTAGTCGACGACCAGCCTGTGCTTCTTCCCGGGGTGCGGCGCTCCGGACTCCGGCCCGTCAGAGCGGATCCACGCCGACGGGTCGGTCGGGGCGTGCCGCATGGGCGGAGGATCGACCGGCGGCGTCATCGGGACGCCGGCGGCCGCTGCCTCCCGGGCCAGCCGCACGCGCTCGCGGAGGTCGGCCGCGGCGCGGTCGGCCGGCTGTTCCGACCGCGGGTCGCGCCGCGATCCGGTCGCCTGCACCGACGGCGCCCCGGCCGGCTCGCTCGCCTGCGGCTGTGCGTCCGGGCCGGGGAGCACCACCGCGGCGATGATCGCCGCGAGCGACGCCGCGACGATGCCACCGCCGATCCACCACAGCCGCCGGCGGCTCAGCCCGATCTTGAGTCGATCGGGCCCGCCGGCGTCGCGATCCGGCAGCTGGGAGCGCTGGATCGCCGGATCCGGGGCAGCGGGCGGCGGCGGCGAGGACGGGTCGACGGGGACCGGGCGAGGCGGCCACGCGGTGTTGGGCCCGGCACCGCCCGCCGGCGACGCGTTGAGCCCCGGCCCGACGTGCGATCGCTCGGCGAACGGCGAGGCGCCGGGTCCCGGATCCACGCGCGGCGGCCAGGCGAGCGGCGGCGCCGGAGTGGGCGGTCGCGGCTCGAGGTCGGGCGGCCGCGCGCCGCTGTCGCTGCTGGCGGTGGCGGTCCGCGCGCCGTCGGTCCCGCTGCTGGCCGGGGACCGCGGCCGCGGCTCGCTCGGCGGCCTGGCGCTGTGCTCGACGGCGGGCATCGAGAAGCCGGTGCCGCCGGTCGCCGCCGGCAGCGGCCGCATGGCCGGAGGCTCGGGGAGCGCCGGGGTCGTCGCGGTGACCGGCAGCGAGAAGTCGACCCCGCCGACCGGCGTCTGGGCCAGCGACCGCTGCGGCTCGGGGACAGACGGCCGGCTACCCGCGCCGCCCGTCGCAGTGACCGGCAGCGAGAAGTCGACCCCGCCGACCGGCGTCTGGGTCAGCGACCGGCGAGGCTCGGGCGCGGCGGGCATGCCGGGGCTCGTC
>DATAPF010000047.1:0-9769 GCA_036265355.1 Kofleriaceae bacterium
ATCGATGAAGTTCCGGGTCACCAGCACGGCCATCGAGATCGAGCGCGGGTTCCTGTCGCGGCGGATCGACGTGCTGCAGCTGTGGCGCTGCCGCGACGTGCGCTACCGGCAGCGGCTCACCGACCGGATCCTCGGGATCGCCCACATCGAGGTGTTCGCGCAGGACGCGACGACGCCGCACCTGGAGATCTTCGGGATGCCGGCGTCGCGCGAGCTGTTCGAGCAGCTGCGCGACTCGATCGAGATCCAGCGCCACGCCCGGAACGTCTACGGCGTGGTCAGCTGACTACCGCCGCTTGAGCCGGAGCGGGTCGACGCCGGTGAGCACGACGTCGCCGGTCGGGCCGATCCGGATCTCGGCGACCGGCGTGGCCTCGACGTCGGCGAGCGTGTAGCGCCCGGTGAGCAGCTGGATCCGCTGGTTGGCCGAGCCGCGCAGGCCGGTGGCGAGCCGGTCCGGCGCGACGTAGCGGCCGTCGATCAGCACGTCGAGCCGCGCGAGCACGTCCGGACCGCCGGGCAGGCCGCGGATCTCGTCGACCGTGTAGCCCGAGAACGCCAGGGTCGACAGCCCGAGCCCGCGGGCGGCGTCGAGCAGGGCGCGCGCGGCCTCGGGTTGCTGCAGCGGCTCGCCGCCGGACAGCGACACGCCCTCGATGCCGGGGCGCGCGCGGCCGAGCTCGCCGATCAGCTCGTCGATCAGCTCATCGACCGGCATCGCCCGGCCGCCGCCGGGGTCGTGGGTGGTCGGGTTGAAGCAGCCGGGGCAGCCCAGCGTGCAGCCCTGGAACCACACGACGAACCGCGCGCCGGGGCCGTTGGCGCGGCTGCGCGGCTCGAACGCGTGGATCCGGACCGCGCTGCTGCCCGCCGCGGTCACTTGCCGGGCTTGGGCAGCAGCGGGAGCGGGCGCTCGCCGGCCGACGAGCCGTCGAGGTCGATCTCCTTGACCAGCAGATCGGGCGTGACGATCGCGCTCTCGATCCCGCCCGACGGCACGAACCCATCGTCGGTGCCGTTGCTGATCCGGAGCGCGAGCTGGCTCTCGGTCGCGGCGAGGAAGTTGTACGCCGTGGTCTCCTTCGACACGCCGATCACGTCCTTCCAGGCGCGGATCGGGACCTCGGCGAGCTGGACGCCGCGGACCAGCTGCTCCTTGCCATTGGGGTACACCTTGTAGGCGAGCAGCGTCGGCGGCGGCTGGTGCGGGTCGCTGCTCTTGATCATCGCGTACAGCTCGCGGCGCGCGAACTCGGGCGACGAGGTGATCGCCGCGTCGTCGAACCGGCGGATCACCACGCCGTACTTGAGGCCCTCGCCCAGCGCCGCGCCGACCAGGCGCTGCTCGAGCGCCTTGCGCGGCACCGCGCCCTTGCCGGACACGAACAGGTTGGTCGTGCTGCCGTGGAACGCGCCGCCCTCGGCCATGCGCCGGGCGTGGCCGTTGGACGCCTGGTTCTTGGCCGACGGCGTGCGCGACGTCAGCAGGGTCTTGAGCACGCCGTTCTTGATCACCTCCACGCGCTGGCCGGCGACGCCCTCGTCGTCGATCCGGTAGCCGCCGATCAGCGACTTGCCGGCGGCCTCGTGGATGGTCGGATCGTCGACGAGGGTCAGGCTGGTCGCGAGCACCTTGAGGCCGACCTTGTCGGTGAGCTGGCCGCCAAACGTCCGGGCTTCCTGCGGGTTCAGGCCCTCGGGCACGGGCGTCCCACCGAGATGGGGTGCCAGGGTCGAGCGGATCAGCCCGACCGCGCCCTCGCCCTCGAACAGCACCGGCCCGGTGTAGTGCTCCATGACCGGTGCCTTCTGCAGCGCGACGATGCTGTCGACCAGCTTCCTGGTCTCGGCCTTGAGCTCGTCCTCGCCCGGCAGATCCTTGGCGGTCTGGCCGTAGCGCAGGAAGTACTGGTGCAGCAGCTGGCCGTCGTCGGCCTGGCCGGTCGCGGAGATCACGATGCCGCTGGCGCGCCGGGTGTCGGTGACGCTGGTGCCCTCGGTGGTGAGGTACCAGCGGCGCTCGAGGTAGCTGGTGACCGCGACCCGCGACTCGCGGATCGCCGCCTGATCGCGGAACCCGGCCGACAGCGACCGGGCGCGGGTCTCGAGCTCGTCGAGCGTCTCGAGCGGCGGGACCAGCACGGCGTCCTCGCTGACCACCGGCTTCTCGGTGGTCCAGCCCGGGATGTCGGAGTGGCCGCCCGAGGTCTTGCGGGCCTCGAGCTTGGCGCGCAGCTGGATCACCGCCTCCTTGTAGGCGCTGTCGGTGACCAGCCAGGCGGCGCGCCGGGCGATCCGCGGCGTGGCCTCGAGCGACAGGCTGATCCCGGACACCGCGTCGAACTCTTCCCCGCCGGGCACGACGAAGTTGCCGTTGTCGAGCTGGGGCGAGCCGACCCGGACCCGGGCCTCGAGAAACACCGAGTGGCGGTTGCGCCGGCTCGTCGTGAAGCCCAGGCTGGCCGCGCAGTCGTTGACGTCGACCTCGGTGATCTTGTAGGCGATGTGGTACGGCTTGGGCGCGCCGGGGATCTCGAGCTGGCTCATCGCCCGGTTCATCTCCTCGGCGATCGCGTCGAGGATCTCGTTGGTCACCGCCTTGGACGGCGGGCCGAGGCTGGGCTGCGCCCTGGGCGCGTCCTTGCCGGTCTTGGACACGTCGCGCTCGGGCGGCTTGGGCGGCGGCTTGGGCACGTCCTTGCCGGTGGGATCCGGGCCGGCCGGCGCATCGCCGGGCGCGAACAGCGCGAGGGCGCCGAACGCGCCCAGGGCAACGAGCGGCTTCGCGAGCCCGGCATACCTGATGCCACCGAGGACGCGAGCGTTCCGCATGCGGGTCATGGCCGCTCCGACTGCCGGATCGCCGGCGGTTGCAGCACCGGGGGCCGGTCCGGCGGGATGAAGCCCTTCTCGACCTCGATCTTCTCGAGCAGCAGCGACGGCGCCGACGCCGACACCGGCACCCAGCCGCTCTCGGCGCCGCACACCCCGTTGAACGTCTCGATCTCGCGGCTCGCGGCGCGGATCGACTGCAGCGCGACCAGCGGCGTGCCGCTGATGTCGATGCCGCGGACCAGCTCGCGCCGGCCGTCGGGGTACAGCCGGTACGCCATCACCGGGTTGACCTTGAACGCCTGGGGCTGGAACGCCGAGGTGTTGGTGAACCCGCCGCTGATGTCGGTGAAGATCATGCCGTACGGCCGGTGCTGGCGCTTGATCTCCTCGATCAGCATCTTCTCCAGCTCGTCGCGCTTGACGCTGCGCGTGACCTCGACCACGAGGTTGCCCTGGCGCGCCACCGGCGGCAGGCTGGGCTGGCGCCGGCCGTGACCGTTGGAGTGCGGGAACCCGGGGATCGGGTTGCGCCCCATCAGGAAGCCGACGAGCTTGCCGTGGTCGACCAGGTTGACCCGGCGCGCCCGCACCGCCTCGTCGTCGAACCGGTAGAACCCGTTGAGCTGGACGCCGTTGAGCGTGACGATCTCCGGATCGTCGTAGACCGACAGCCAGTCGGGCGCGATGTCCTTGCCGACGTACGACGCGAAGGTCTGGCCGGACGTCAGGTCCTTCTGACGGTGGCCCTCGATGCGGTGGCCGAACACCTCGTGGAAGAACACCCCGGCGGCGCGGCCCTCCAGGATCGCCGGGCCGACGTAGGGGTCGGCGAGCGGCGCCTCGTGCAGCGCGTCGATGTCCCCGGTGACCGTGGCGATCATCTTGTCGACCTCGGCGTCGGCCGGCAGATCGGCCGGCGTGCGGCCGAACCGCTGCTCGAGCCGCGCCAGGTTCATGCCGTCGTCGGCCTTGACCCCGGCTGACACCGAGAGCTGGGCGTTGGTCCACGAGGTCAGGATCATGCTGCCCTCGCTGTTGACCAGGTACGCGGTGTTCTGCTGGAACAGCACGCCGCAGCTGCCGCGGGTCGCCTGGCCGCGCAGCGCCCTGGCCGAGCATCGCTTGAGCCGCTCGATCCACTGCAGCTTGTCGAACGTGAGCTTGACCGGCGCCTCGACGTGGACCTCGGGGGGCTCGGGCGAGAAGTCGGGAGCGACGACGCGGGTCTTGAGCGTCGACTGGTCCTGGCGGACGTAGCCCAGCGCGCTGACCGCCTCGCGGTAGCGCCGGTCGGTCTCGAGCCACAGCGCGTCCGACAGCGCCTGCTTGTCGTCGCCGAACGGCACGATGCCGCGCCGGGTCATCGGCGCGTTGAGCCCGTTGGGGTCGTCGGCGAGCGCGCGGGTGTTGTCGAGCTCGGGCTTGCCGACCCGGACCTCGACGTCGAGGTTGCGCAGCGTGTCGTCGCTGTCGGTGATCAGCGCGCCGCCCTCGGCGTCCAGGTTGATCACGCGCTGCTCGACCAGCTGGTAGCCGAGGTAGTACGCGCGGTCCTTCTGCTTGCCGAGCGCCGCCATCTCGCGCTCGTTCTCGGCCTTGAGCACGTCGAGCACGGCGGAGTGCTTGTCCGGGGCAGTGCCGTCGGTCGGTGCGCTGGTCGTGACCTCGATCCGGGCCGGGATCGCGGGCAGCTCGAGCTTGCGGTCGGCGAGCTCGGGGCCGGGGGCCCCACCCTGGGGCAGCGGCGGCGGCGCGGCCGCGCCGCCGGGCGCATTGCCGGGGGCGTGCGCGCACGCCGCGAGTCCCCCTCCCCCGATGACGACGACGAGCGCGGCGAGCCCGCCGGGCGGAAGTATCCATCGCATATGCCGAAACACTAGCACGGCTATCATGTACGCCACCTGCGCGGCTATCATGTCCGACACCGTGTCGGTGGCCCGTCCTTCCGCGCTGGTCATCCACGACGACGGCGAGACGCTCGACGTGCTGACCCGGCTGTTCGAGGCGGCCGGGTTCGAGGTCACCACCGCGCTCACGGGATTTCGCGCGCAGGCCCACCTCGAGGGCGAGCGCCCGATCGACGTCGTCGTGGTGCCGTGGGATGCGGCGCACCCGGTCGGTGGCGAGGTCTACCGCTGGTCGCTGCAGCGCCGCTACGACCTGCGCGACGGGTTCGTGTTCCTCGCCGCCGAGACCCCGCCGGAGTTCGACCGGCTGGTCGCCGGGCGCTGCCTCGGCGTGGCGCCGTCGCAGCCCTCCGAGGTCGTCCGGGTCGCGGTCGCCGCGGCGGCCCGGCGCCGCCAGCTCGACGCTGCGCGCGATGCCGCGCTCGAGGTGGCCGATGCGACCCGGCCGACGCTGCTGCTCGCCGACGACGAGCCGGTGCTGCTGCAGGCGATGGCCGAGCTGCTGGCCGACGCCGGCTATGCGGTGTCGCGGGTCGACAGCGGCCACGGCGCGATCCAGCTGCTCGAGCACGAGGACTTCGACGTGATCGTGACCGACTGGACCATGGACGACGGCAACGCCGCCGACATCTACCGCTGGATCGCACAGGTCAAGCCGTGGCTCGCCGAGCGTGTCGTGTTCCTGGCCGACGAGGAGGGCGATCACGCCGCGGTGGTCGCGCCGGGCCGGCCGATGTTCCGCAAGGGCGCCGATTCGCGGGCGCTCACCACCGTGCTGCGCGAGATCGTGCGCCAGGTGCGCGGCGAGCCCGCGCCGTTTTAGCCTCGGACCCTCCGGGCTAACGGACGCTTCGACAGTGCGCCTGCGACCGACAAGCGTCGCAGCTCGATTCGCGCCCGGCGTTCAACAATCTGTTCCCATCGCAGCGTCGACCGCGCGGACGGACTGTTGCATCGACTGCCGCGCTGGGAATCCAACAATCTGTTCCAGCGCAGCGGTCTTGTCGCCCGCAGCCCAGCTGTCACGCTGATCCGTGTCCCTGGGTCGCCGCGATGTGCTTGCCGGGCTGGGCGCTGCCGCGCTGCTCGGCTGCAAGAACTCCGACATGACGTCTCCGCACCGTGCCGCGCCGTCCGCCGTGATGCCCGTGCTGTTCCTCGCGCACGGCGCTCCGCCGTTGCTCGACGACGCGGGCTGGATCGGCGAGCTCGCCGCGTGGGGCAAGGCGCTGCCGCGACCGCGGGCGATCGCCGTGGTGTCGGCGCACTGGCAATCGCGCCCTCTGACGATCGGTGCGGTCCGCCCGCTGCCCCTGATCTACGACTTTTACGGATTCCCCGATCGGTTCTATCACCTGGAGTATCCATCGCCGGGCGCGCCGGAGCTCGCGCGACGGATCCAGGGCCTGCTCGCCGAGGCCCGGATCCCGTGCGTCGAGGACCCCGGGCGAGGGCTCGATCACGGCGCGTACATCCCGCTGCTGTGCATGTACCCGGAGGCCGACATCCCGGTGCTGCAGATCTCGCTGCCGAGCGAGTCGCCCGCCGAGCTGCTCGCGGTCGGCCGCGCGCTGGCGCCGCTGCGCCGGGAGGGCGTGCTGCTGATCGGTAGCGGCTTTCTCACCCACAACTTGCGCGCGCTCGGGTTGCGCGAGACGCCGGCCTGGGCGCTGGACTTCGACGCCTGGTCGGCCGGCGTGCTGGCGAGCCACGACATCGACGCGCTGGCCGACTACCGCCGCAAGGCGCCGGGCGTCCGCGAGTCGCTGCCGACCCACGAGCACTTCGTCCCGGTGCTGGTCGCGGCCGGTGCGGCGGCCGAGAGCCCGGTCCAGTTCCCGATCACCGGGTTCTGGTGGGGCGGCGCGATGACGCGGCGCTCGGTCCAGTTCGGGTAGCGGCGCTCGAGCGAATTCAGTTGGTCGCCAGCACGTCGCGCGCCGCGTCCTCGAGCCGGCGCAGCGCGTCGCTCAGGCCGGCGATCGGCAGCGGGTCGGCGAGCATCACGACGTAGCCCGGCGTGCCCTCGCGGATCACGCCGCGCGGATCGTAGAGCAGCCAGTGGTCGGGCTGGCCCCAGCTCGCGAGCGCGACGCACGCGTCCATGCCGATCCCGCCGCTCTGCGCCGACGCGGTGAGAAACTCGCGCGCGCGGTGGGCCAGCGGCGTGTCTCCGCGCAGGTCGCCGGTGCCGAACAGCGCGTGGTCCCACAGCACGGCGCCATCGCTGATCGTCAGCAGCGCGCGGTAGTCGTTGGGCAGCTGGATCCGGCTGGCGCGCTCGGCGGCGAGCACCGCGTCGAGCGTCGCCGGCGGCGAGAGCCGGCTGTGCCCGCCGATCTCGCGCAGCGCGGCGATCAGCGAGTCGAGCGCGGCGCGGACCGGCGCGACGTGGGGCGCGACATCGACCGGGATCGCCGGCGCGACGGCGCGATCGAGCAGCGCGGCGACCGCCGGATCGTCGGCGAACCGCCCCAGGTCGGGATCGCGGCGGACCTGGGCGGCGGAGGCGCCGATCGCGAGCGCGGCCTCCAGCGCGCGCAGCATCGCCGGCCGGTCGCCCGCGACCGCGTAGGCGCCCGCCATGTTGAACCGCAGCTCGCTGGTCGCGTCGGGCGGGACCAGCGCCGACAGCCGCGTGATCCGATCGTGATCGTCGCCGACCGCGGCGAACGCGTTGCGCAGGAACTCCTGGGCGTGGAACCCGCTGCGATCCGGGAACGCGTCCCACCGCGCGAGCACCAGGTCGAGCAGCTGCTTGACCTCGTCGCCGCCGCGGTGCTCGTGGGCGATCGGCAGCAGCATCAGCTGCGCCGAGCCGAGCGCGATCTGACCCTGCTCCATGGTCGCCTTGTCGGGGATCCGGGCGAGGAACTTGCGCAGCGCCTCGATCGGCTGGCGGGACTCCAGCACCTTGACCACCGGGCTGCCGCCGCTCAGCCGCGCCGGCGGCTTGCGGGCAGCTGGCTTCAGCGGGGCTTGTCGGGTTGCGGTCGAGGCCGGCTTGCGCGCGGTCAGCTTGCGGTCCGCGGCGGTCGGCTTGCGGTCCGCGGCGGTCGGCTTGCGGTCCGCGGCAGTCGCTTTGCGGTCCGCGGGGGTCGTCCTGGCGCGCGGCTTCGCGCGGGCCCTGGGCCGGGGCGACGAGCGTGCGCGTGCCATCGCCACGGACGCTATCATGGCGCGCCGCGCCCGCACGCGATCGGGAGCGCCGTGATCTCGCGCGCAGCCGTGCGATCCTTGCCTACCTGCGCGCGCGCAAACGACGCTATGGTCCCCGCATGCGGATCGTTGCCGTCGCTGTGATCCTCGCCGCGTGCGGCGATAACCATGGGTTCGAGAGCGCGCCGACCCCGGGGTGCGATGCCTGGCACCAGTGGGGCAACAACGCGTCGCACGACGGCGCCAGCTGCGTGACCGGCCAGCCGCTGCACGCCGCGCTGTCCAGCATGGTCTACGACCCGTTCCTCGACCAGGAGGTCGCGGACGCGCAGGGCGATCTGCTCGTCCACTACCAGTCGCCGCTGATCGACGGCGACGACCTCTACATGATGACCAAGCATGGCACCTACACGCCGTGCAACACGGGCAGCAATGGCCCGTCGTGCAACGATCCCGACGAGCTCCACCGGCTCGATTCGCAGGTCTGGGCCGAGCAGCGGTTCGTGATCTCGCCGTCCGGCGCGCTCGCCCTGCTGTGGGGGTTCGACTCCGACTGGAAGCCCGAGCCCGGGATCCCGTTCGAGCCCATGTTCCAGCCCGCGCTCGCCGGCGCGCTGCTCGCGGTCCCGGGCGCCGGTGGCGCGCTGTGGGAGATCGACCGGGTGTCCGGCCAGCTGGTGCGCCACGTCCAGCCATTCGGCGCTGCGATCGATCCGGACACCTTCGTCGCCGGCGGGCTCGCGGTCGGCCCCGACGGCACGATCTATTACAGCGCGATCAAGCTCGACCACGACCAGCCGCTCACCCTGCCGGCGCAGGCCTGGCTGGTCGCGGTCGCGCCCGACGGCACCGCGCGCACCGCCGACTACGCCGCGCTGGTCCCGCACGCCCCGGCGCCGTCCGACGCGTGCTTCGGCGTCTACGACGCGACGATCACGCCGCTGCCGTGGCCGCCCGCCAACGCCGACGGCAGCCTGATCAAGCCGCCGACCGCGCCGTGCGGCGCCCAGCGCCCCGGCATCAACACCACGCCGGCGATCGGCAGCGACGGCACGGTGTTCGTGGTGTCTCGCGCGCACAACAACGCGCGCTACGCGTACGCCGTCGCGGTCAACCCCGATCTCACCCCGCGGTGGGCGACCTCACTGCGCGACCTCCTGAACGACAACTGCGGCGTCACGATCGCGTCCGACGCCACCGACACCTCTCGCACGTTCGACTGCCGGATCGGCACCCCGTTCGGCGTCGAGCGCGTCACCGGCCTGGCCCCGGCGGCGCAGGTCATCGACCAGTCGTCGTCGTCGCCGGTCGCGCTTCCCGACGGCGGCGTGCTGTACGGCGCGTACACCGGCTACAACAGCGCGCGCGGCCACCTGTTCAAGCTCGATCGCACCGGCGCGGTCGTCGCGGCGTTCGACTTCGGCTGGGACAGCACGCCGGCGGTGTTCGGCGGCGCCGACGACTACCGGATCGTCATCAAGGACAACCACTACGGCACCGACCAGAACGGCGTCGACCTCGGCCCGTTCTACATCACCGAGCTCGACGCGCAGCTCGGCGTGATCTGGCAGTTCGCGAGCACCAATACCCAGAGCTGCGTGGGCTCGCAGCAGGCCAAGATCTGCGTCTCCGATCACCCGAACGGCTTCGAGTGGTGCATCAACGCCCCCGCAGTCGACCGCGACGGCACGGTCTACGCCAACAGCGAGGATGGCAACACCTACGCGATCACCAACAACGGCCAGCAGCGCGACGCGATCTTCCTCGGTCGCGCGCTCGGCGCTGCCTACACTCCGGTCGCGCTCGATCGCCAGGGCCGCGTGTTCGCGCTCAACGCCGGCGTGCTCTCCGTGCTCGGCCAGTAGCGA
>DATAPF010000048.1:0-6959 GCA_036265355.1 Kofleriaceae bacterium
CGGCCGGGCGCCGCCACGAGCTTCCACTTCCCACAGGGCGTGGCGGTCGACCGTGCCGGCAACGTCTACGTCGCCGACACGGTCAACGCCACCATCCGCAAGGTGACCGCAGGCGGGGTCGTGACAACGCTGGCGGGTGCCGCGGAGATGTTTGGCAGCGCGGACGGCACGGGCGCAGCCGCGCGCTTCCAGCTCCCCACGGGCGTGGCGGTCGACGGTGCCGGCAACGTCTATGTCGCCGACTCTTTCAGCTCCACCGTCCGCAAGGTGACCGCAGGCGGGGTCGTGACGACGCTGGCGGGGACCGCGGGGATGGCTGGCAGCGTGGACGGCACGGGCGCCGCGGCGCGCTTCAACTCCCCCGATGGCGTGGCGGTCGACAGTGCCGGCAACGTCTACGTCGCCGACACAGTCAACGCCACCATCCGCAAGGTGACCGCAGGCGGGGTCGTGACGACGCTGGCGGGGACCGCGGAGATGGCTGGCAGCATGGACGGCACGGGCGCCGCGGCGCGCTTCAACTCCCCCGATGGCGTGGCGGTCGACAGTGCCGGCAACGTCTACGTCGCCGACCGTAGCAACGACACCATCCGCAAGATGACTGCTGGCGAGGTCGTGACGACGCTGGCGGGGACCACAGGGATGATTGGCACCGTGGACGGCACAGGCGCAGCCGCGCGCTTCCGGTTCCCCCAGGGCGTCGTGGTCGACAGCGCCGGCAACCTCTACGTCGCCGACAGTAGCAACCAGACGATCCGCAAGGTGACCGCAGGCGGGGTCGTGATGACGCTGGCGGGGGCCGGCGGGATGGTTGGCAGCGTGGACGGCACGGGCGCCGCGGCGCGCTTCTCCCTCCCCAGTGGCGTGGCGATCGACGGTGCCGGCAACGTCTACGTCGCAGACCAGCTCAACCACACCATCCGCAAGATGACCCCTGGCGGGGTCGTCACAACGCTGGCGGGTGCCGCCCCGGGGATTCCTGGCAGCATGGACGGCCCGGGCACAGCTGCGTTCTTCAACAGCCCCCACGACCTGGCGGTCGACAGTAGCGGCAACGTCTACGTCGCCGACACGGGCAACCACACCCTCCGCAAGGTGACGGCTGGCGGGGTCGTGACCACGCTGGCGGGGACCGCGGGGATGACTGGCATCGTGGATGGCACGGGCGCAGCGGCGCGCTTCAACTCCCCCACCGGTGTGGCGGTCGACAGCGCCGGGAACGTGTACGTCGCCGACACGGGCAGCGCGACGATCCGGAAGATCACGCCCATCGGGAGCACGTCGACCGTTGCAGGCATGGCCGGCGTGGTCGGAGTCGCCCTCGGTGCAGCACCCCGGTTTGCGTCCCCACGATATCTAGCAATCTCCGGTGATTCCCTCGTCATCAGCGACGCCAACGCCCTCCTCCTGCTCCGTCACGTGGTCCAGTAGCGTCGCCGACGACGCCCCACCGGGGATGGACTCGCGGGTCGGCTGTGTCCGGGCTCCCGACCGTCGCGGCGCCGCTACGGCGGCTCGGGGGTGTAGAGCTCGAGCGCCGCCGCGGCCGGGGCACCGCCGCCGAGCAGGACCTGATCGCTGGGTAGCGCGACCGCGAACCCGCCGCTGCGCGCGAGGATCGGCAGGGTGGCGAGCAGCGCGAGGCTGTGGGCGTCGAGCACGTCGGCGGTCGCGATCGGCGCGCCGGAACCGTCGGTGCCGCCGGCGACCACGACGTGGCGCGAGGTGGTGGCGACCGCCGGGTGGATCCGCGCGGTCGACAGCGCGCCCAGGACCGTGCTGACCGTGCCCGCGGCGGGGTCGATCACCAGCGCATCGGTGGTGGCCGGTGTGCCGCCGAGCACGGCGATCCGGCCGTCCGGCAGGGTGGTCGCGGCGGCGGCGCTGCGGCCGTCGCCGGTCAGGGTGTCGAACCGGTCGCTGCGGAACCGCACCAGCGCCGTGCCGGCGAACACCGCGGTCGGCGCGGCGCCGCCGGACACCGCGGCCGCGGCCGGCAGCCCGCTGACCTCGCTGCGCGCGGTGAGCGCGGTGGTCGCGCCGAGCTGGAGCTCCAGCGCCGGGCTGCCGGTGATCAGGAAGTGCGTGGCGTCGACCTCCACCAGGAGCTCACCGCTGCGCGCGAACCCCGGCTGATCGGTGATCGGCATGAACGATCCCATCGACGGCGCCGCGGTGTCGAACTGCCACAGCGTCCCGGTCGGCTTGCCGTCGCCGCCGGTGCCGCCGAACAGGTAGACCGCGCTGCCGGCGCCCGCCGCGATCGCCAGGCCGGCGCGCGCGGCCGGCAGCGGCACGGCCTCGAGCAGGCTGTGATCGTACGCGTTGTACACCGCGATCGAGCTCGACGGCGCGCCGGAGCCGTCGAGCCCGCCGGCGAGCACCGCGCCGTAGGGGATCGACGCGCCGGCGACCCCGCTGCGCGCGGCGCCGAGCGGCACCGGCGCGACCGCGATCGAGCGCGGCGCGGCGACGTAGATCTTGACCGTGGCGTTGATCGCGCCGAGCGAGAACGCCGGCGACTGGCCGCACGCGACCAGCGCGCCCGCGGCGTCGAAGCCCTCGACGATCAGCGCGCCGCCGGTGGCGGTGGCGTCGAGCTCGATCGCGACGTCGAACCCGGCGGAGCCGCGGGCCGCCTCGACGACCTGGTGCGGCTGGGTCAGCGTCAGGCGCAGCCGCTGCACCGGATCGAGCACGTGCGAGTCCGGGGCGGTGAGCAGCTCGACCGCGACCGTCCCGGTGGTGCCGGAGCAACCGCACACCGCCAGCGCGGCGAGCGCCCTCACCCGGTTCGGCCCCCGGCCGGCTCGCCTGCCGGCAGATCGATCAGCGCCTCGAGCTGGGCGCGCGTGACGCGCTCGATCCGCAGCGTCTTGCGCCGCGCGCCGGCGCCGGCGATCACCGCGATGTCGCCGCGCGCGATGCCGAGCCGGCGGGCGAGCAGCTCGATCACCGCGGCGTTGGCCTCGCCGTCGACCGGCGGGGCGGTCACCGCGATCTTGACCCGACCGTCGTGCATCGGGCCGATCCTGGCGCGCGACGCGCGCGGTTGCACGAGGATATCGACGGTGATCGCCATCACTTGCCGCCGCGGCCGAGCTCGCGGGCGCGCCGGGTCGCGGTCTCGACCGCGTTGATCAGCGTGGTGCGCAGTCCACCCTCCTCGAGGGTGTGCAGCCCCGCGATCGCGGTTCCGCCCGGCGACGTCACCATGTCCTTGAGCCGGCCGACGTGCTCGTCGGTCTCCAGCAGCATCTTCGCCGAGCCCAGCACGGTCTGCGCCGCGAGCCGCTGGGCGTTGCGCCGCGACAGCCCGACCTTGACCCCGGCGTCGGACAGCGCCTCGAGGATCAGGAAGATGTACGCCGGCCCCGAGCCCGACAGCCCGGTGACCGCGTCGAGGTGGTGCTCGTCGAGCACCACGGTGATGCCGACCGCGTCGAACAGCGCCTTGGCGGTCGCCAGGTCGGCCTCGCCGGCGTGCTTGCCGGGCGCGATCGCGGTGGCCCCCGCGCCGACCAGCGCGGGCGTGTTGGGCATTGCGCGCACGACCCGGACCCCGTCGGCGATCGCGTCCTCGATCGACTCGGTGTCGACCCCGGCCGCGATCGACACCACGAGCGCGCCGGGCCGGAGCTCGGCGCCGACCTCGCGCAGCACCTTGTCGAGGATCTGCGGCTTGACGCTGAGCACGACCAGCTCGGCGACGCGCGCGACCTCGCGGTTGTCGGTGGTGACCGCGATGGCGTAGCCGCGGACGAGATCGTCGAGCCGCTCGCGGCGCGGGCCCGACGCGGTGATCCGGCCGGACGGGACGTGGCCGCCGCGGACCAGGCCGCGGATCAGCGCCTCGGCCATGTTGCCGGCGCCGATGAATCCGATCGTGTGGTTGGCGAGGATCGACAAGGCCCATGGTGTAGCACCGCGGGCCCCCCCTTGCGCGATCGGCCGCCGGATCTACGTTGATCTCGTTGCTGGGGGCATTTGTCACCTGGTTACCGGTGCTGGCCTTGCTGTACATCCCGGGGCTGGCGAAGCAGCTGGCGTCCCTGCTGGCACGCCACTGCGACGACGGTCTGGACTGGCAGATCCCGGACGAGCTGCCGATGACGGCGGGCGAGTGGCTGGTCGAGCGCATCGCACGGCTGCGGTATCCGATCGAAGCGGTGGCGACCGACCACAGCGTCGATGCCTACCAGCCCACCAACCGGCTGATCCAGCTGCACACGCGGACCTACTTCAAGGCCGATCCGGTGTACTGGGCCACCGCGGCCCACGAGCTCGGCCACGCCCGGGTCCACGCCGAGTTCCCGATCCTGATGGCGCTGCGCAGGATCACCATGCAGGTGCGCCCCGGCCTGATCGCGGCGGGCATCGGGCTGCTGCTCGGCCGTGTGCTCTACGCGCTGCCGATCGCCGGCGCGCTGGCGTTCTGCTGCTTCGCGCTCGCTGCCGGCTCGACGATCGTCACGCTGATCGACGAGGCAGCCGCGAGCGTGATCGCGTACCGCGAGCTGCGCGGCCATGCCGCGCTCACCGCGGTGCATCGCCGCGCGATCGCGCGCTCCCTGATCACCGCGTTCGCGACCTACCTGGTGACCTACGTGTCGTGGGCGCTGCTGCTGCGCTACTGGCCGCTGGTCGAGGCGCTCGCCGGCCATCGCGGCGCGCACCCCCGCGAGCTCACCGGCCTTGGCCACGCGGTGGCGGTCGTGGCCACGATCGGCTGCGCCGCCGCGATCGTCTCGCGCCTGACCTGGAGCCTCGCGCCGGGAGCGCACGGCGGTGTCGCATGGGGGGGCTGGTGGGGCCGGATCGAGCTGTCCGGCTGGGCGGCGAGCGTGATCCTGATGTGGCTGGCCTGGGACCACCGGGTCGACACGGCGTACGCGTGGTGCGCGATCCTCGCGTTCGCCAGCTCGTATCGCACGTGGCTCGTGGCGGGCTACGTCCTGGCGCTGATCCCGGACCGCCTCGTGCACTACGTGCTGTCGAGCTCCCAGAGCCACGGACCCGAGCGCACGCAGCGCTACCTCGACGCCGCGAAGCAGGGCGCCGGCCTGGTGCGCCGCGGCAACGACTGGCTGGCGCAGCTCCACCAGCGCGCCGCCGAGGCGCCGTCGTGGTTCGCGCGGCTGGCCGCGCTGACCGCGCTCGGCTTCGTGCCGCTGCTCGTCGCGCTGTGGCTGCGGTGACGGGTCACGCGTAGCGCAGCCAGGCGGCGATGTCGGCCAGCGCGGCGACCTCGTCGATCGCACCGGCGTCGATCGCGGCCTTCGGCATGCCGTAGATCACCGAGCTCGCCTGATCCTGGGCCAGGGTCTTGCCGTCGGCGCGCTTGATCGCGAGCGCCCCGGCCGCGCCGTCCTTGCCCATCCCGGTCATCACCACGGCGAGCGCGCGGCGGCCGTAGACCCGCGCGGCCGAGATCATCGTGACGTCGGCGGCGGGGCGGCAGCCGTTGACGTGCGGGCCGTCGGTCAGGACGATCGCGCCGCGGTCGTCGAACTCGAGGTGGCGATCGCCGGGCGCGATCAGCACCGTGCCGGCGAGCGGGCGATCGCCGGCCTGGGCCTCGTGGACCGAGACCCGGCTGACCGCGTCGAGCCGCTCGGCGAGCGCGCCGGTGAAGTGGGCGGGCATGTGCTGGACCACGACGATCGCGAGCCGCAGCTCGGCCGGCAGCGCGGGGACCAGCTCGGACAGCGCGGCGGGGCCGCCGGTCGAGATCCCGATCACGCACAGCCGGGTCAGGCCGCCGGGCGAGGTCGGCAGCGCCGGCCACGACGCCGACGCGCCGGCCGCGCGCAGCCCGGTCAGCGAGTCCGAGGCGCGCAGCCCGGTCAGCGAGTCGGACGCGCGGGGCGCCGGCGGGGCGGCGCGCGGCCGGGCCTGCGACGCGGCGATCAGCTTGCGGCTGAGCTCGTCGGCGATCCGCGACAGGTCGACCGAGACCTCGCCGTCGGGCTTGGTCAGGAAGTCGACCGCGCCGGCGGCGAGCGCGTCGAACGTCTCCTTGGCGCCCTGCCGGGTGTGGGCCGAGAACATCACGACCGGGGTCGGCCGCTGCTGCATGATCAGCCGGACCGCATCGGCGCCGGTCATCCCCGGCATGTTGAAGTCCATGGTGATCACGTCGGGGGCCAGCCGCGGGATCTGGGCGAGCGCGTCGTGACC
This sequence comes from Kofleriaceae bacterium, assembly GCA_036265355.1. Lineage (GTDB taxonomy): Bacteria > Myxococcota_A > Polyangia > Haliangiales > Haliangiaceae > JABFXX01. The sequence continues at coordinate 6,181 of DATAPF010000048.1, forward strand.
GTCCTTGGCCTGACCGACGATCTCGAACGGGCCGCCGGCGAGCGCCCGCGCGATCGCGGCGCGCATGAACAGCGAGTCGTCGACGATCAGCACGCGGATCCGGCGCGGCGTCGGCGGCGAGCCGGTCATGCGTCCTCCGCGAGGGCGTCGCCGAGGGCGTCGCCGAGGGCCTCGACGAGGTAGCCGGTGACCGGATCGGCGACGCCCTTGAGCACCAGGCCGGGCAGCTCGCTCGCGCGCAGCCGGTCGCCGAGCACCGCGCGGGTCGTCGCGCTGATCAGCACGCCGCCGGGTGGGCACCGGCTCTCGTAGCGGTTGGCGTGGTTGACCGCATCGCCGATCACCGTGTAGTCGCGCCGCACGACGCGCGAGCCGAGGTCGCCGCGCACCACCGGGCCGGTGTTGATCCCGATCCGCATCGCGAGCGCCGGGGCGCGGCCGCGGTTCCACTCGGCCAGCGCGGCCTGCATCGCGAGGCCGGCGCGCACCGCGCGCTCCGCCGCCGGGGGCTGGCCGCGGACCTCGTCGAAGATCGCCATGATCGCGTCGCCGATGAACTTGTCGATGTCGGCGGCTTCGGACTTGAGCACCGGGCACATGACGTCGAAGAACGAGTTGAGCAGCTCGACCACTTCCATCGGCTGCATCGTCGAGCTCATCGACGTGAAGCCGCAGATGTCGGTGAAGAGCACGGCCATGTCGCGCGTCTCGGCGCGCACCGCGTCGCGATCGAGCTGGCCGGAGCGCGCGGCGTCCTCGGCGGCGCGCACCGCGCCGTC
>DATAPF010000049.1:0-36414 GCA_036265355.1 Kofleriaceae bacterium
GTTGTAGTTGAGCTCGATGCCGGCGGCGTCGAGCGCGCGGGCCGCGATCTTGCCGGGGACCTGCTTGGCGGTGAGGTCGGCGAGGATCAGGTGGTTGTCGGTGCCGCCGGTGACCAGCGACCAGCCGCGCTCGAGCAGGCCGGCCGCCAGCGCGCGCGCGTTGGCGACGATCTGATGGGCGTAGCGCTTGAACTCGTCGGTCGCGGCCTCGTGCAGCGCGACCGCGATGCCGGCGGTGGTGTGGTTGTGCGGGCCGCCCTGCAGCCCGGGGAACACCGCGCGATCGATCGCCTTCTGGTGCGCGGCGGTGCACAGCAGCATGCCGCCGCGCGGGCCGCGCAGGGTCTTGTGGGTCGTGGTCGACACCACGTCGGCGACCGGCACCGGCGACGGGTGGGCGCCGCCGGCGACCAGGCCGGCGATGTGGGCCATGTCGGCGACGAACACCGCGCCGACCTCGCGGGCGATCTCGGCGAACGCGGCGAAGTCGATCGTGCGCGGGATCGCGGTGCCGCCGGCGAACAGCAGGCGCGGCCGCTCGCGGCGCGCGAGCTCGCGGACCTCGTCGAAATCGATCCGCTGGTCGGCGCGGCGCACGCCGTACTGCACGGCGCGGAACCACGTGCCGGTCGCCGACACGCTCCAGCCGTGGGTCAGGTGGCCGCCCGCGGGCAGGCTCATGCCCATCACGGTCTCGCCCGGCTTGACGAACGCGAGGAACACGGCGAGGTTGGCCGGCGACCCCGAGTACGGCTGGACGTTGGCGTGGTCGGCGCCGAACAGCGCCCGGGCGCGGTCGATGCACAGCTGCTCGATGCGGTCGATGTGCTGCTGGCCCTCGTAGTAGCGCTTGCCGGGGTACCCCTCGCTGTACTTGTTGGTGAGCACCGAGCCGGTCGCGGCGAGCACCGCGCCCGAGACGTAGTTCTCCGAGGCGATCAGCCGGATCTTGTCGCGTTGCCGGCGCTCCTCGGCGGCGATCAGGTCGGCGATCTCGGGATCGACCGCGTGCAGCGTGGCGACCAGGGCAGGGTGCATGGGCGCGTCATAGCACGCGCGTCGGGGTCAGGCGCCGCGCCGCGGCAGCACGGCGATCGCGCGCGGCAGGTCCGGTGCGGCGGCGATCTCGGCGCGCTCGCGGTCGACCCGGCGCTGCATCGCGTGCAGCATCGGCATGAACGGCAGCGCGGTGACCGCGACGAGCAGGGGCGGGATGGCCCACAGCAGCACGAACGGCACGCAGGAGGTGAGCAGGGTCGCGACGTAGATCGCGCGCGGTGTGATGGCGATCCGGCCAGCGACCAGCGCGCGGGCGCGCAGAGGCCCGCGAACACGACGTGCGCGGCCCCGGTGATCCACAGGCTCGCCGCGACCCAGAAGTCGAACGTGCCGGCGCTGGCGACCACCACCACGACCGGCAGGTGCAGCGTGATCGGTAGCAGCAGCGCGATGCCGGCGGTCGGCACCATCACGCTCTCGGCGAACAGGGCCTCGGCGGCCGGCCGCCAGCGCAGGCGCGCCGCGATCGCCCGCACCACCGCGCCGGCGAGGATCGCGGCGAGCCAGGTCAGGCCGACCAGGCGCGCCGCACCCCAGCATGCCGGGCTGTGCGACCCGACGGAGCCCGACCACGCCGCGGCGGCGAGCGAGGCCACCCCGACCAGCAGCACCAGCCCGAACGCGATCCGTCCGGCGCGGCGCGCGAAGATCTGACTCGTCGTCGGCATCCGACCTCCAGGATAAAGCACCTCACCGGCCGTGGTATTTCATCGTGTAACACACCGAGATCGCGCGTATTTGGCCGCATCGCTGCGCGTTCAGCCCGGTGGCGGCGCCGGCAGCGAGATCCCCGCGCGGTCGAGCGCGGCGACCACGCGCGCGGCGAGGTCGCGGCCGAACGGGGTGTCGAGGACGGGCAGCATCGGCACGACGAGGTCGAGCGCATCGTCGACCAGCCGGTGGGTGCGCGCCCCGCCCGGCGACTCGTCGTGGACGTAGAGCAGCAGCGCCGCCATCTCGAGCAGCCACAGCGCGCCCGCGGCGAGCCGCACGCTATCGGTCGACAGACCGGCGTCGCGCAGGATCCGCGCGGGCAGCGCGATCGCCCGCCCGCGCACCGCGCGCTGGTGGGCCGACAGCGCCGACAGCGGATCGCCGGGATCGATCAGCCGGCCGATGATCGCCGCGAGCATCCGGCGGTACGGCCGCACCGAATCGAGCTTGGCATGGAAGTCGGCGCCCAGTCGCTCGCGCGCGCCGCCGGTGGCACGCTCCGCGGCGGACTCGAGCTCGGCCTGGTTGGCCTCGTAGTACGCGAACATCAGGGCGTCCTTCGACGGGAAGTGGTAGTACGCGGCACCGAGCGACAGGCCGGCGGCGCGCGCGATGTCGCGCATCGTGGTGGCCTCGACGCCGCGCTGCTGGAACAGCGCGAGCGCGCGGTCGAGCAGCCGCCGGCGCGTGGCGTCGCGCTTGGTCTCGGCGGGCTCGGGGGTGGTGCGCGACGGGGTGGTGCGCGACGGGGTGGTGCGCGACTCTAGCGCCGCGGGGCGCTCGGGCTTGCGGGCCTTGCGTTCGGCCTTGCGGCGCGCCCGCGGGCTGGCCGGCCGCGTCACGCCGCGCTCGCGCCGCGCCGGATGCGATGGAACACGTAGAGGTTCACGAGGTGCGCGAGCCCGAGCAGCAGCAAGAGGATGCCGAGCCGATCGACCAGCATCGCCAGCGCCCGGCTCACCGTCGCCGCATTCAGCTCGTCGGCGCGCAGCAGCAGCAGCGCCCAGCCGAGGTTGACCAGGTAGAACCCGATCACGAGCAGCTGGTTGATCGCGGTCGCGAGGTCATCGCGGCCGTCGAACACGCTGCGGAGGAACACCAGGCCGTGGCGCGACAGCAGGCGCGCGAGCCAGATCGTCAGGGCCACCGCGATCGCGGCGTACGGCACCATCACCAGCAGGGTCGGGGTCATCGCAGCCTCCTCCTCGGGACCTCGCCCGAGTTCTGAACACGTTCAAAACATGGGGCCGCGCAGGTGCGTCGTCAAGGCGTTTGTTGAACATGTTCAGAAAATGCAGAGGTTCCGGTCGCGTCGATGGGTCCACGCCGCGATGGCCACGCCGGGGGGCCACGGGTATAACCGCGGACGGATGTACACGCCTTCGCGGGAGGAGTTCATCGCAGCCGCGAGGAGGGGGAACCTCATTCCGGTCTACCGCGAGCTGCTGGCCGACGGCGACACCCCGGTGTCGGCGTACGCGGCGCTGGGCGCCGGCGAGCACTCGTTCATCCTCGAGTCGGTGATCGGCGGCGCGACCTGGGCGGCGTACTCGTTCGTCGGGGTCGCGCCGCGCGCGGTCGTGCGCTGGCACAACGGCACCGCGACTGTGACGTGGTACGACGTCGACGCTGGCGGGCCGCCGCGCACCGCCGAGTGGCAGACTCCGGATCCGACCGCCGCGCTCGCCGAGGTGCTCGGCGAGATCCGGCCGGTCGACGTCGCCGGGCTGCCGCGGTTCTGGGGCGGCGCGGTCGGCTGGATCGCCTATGACTGCGTCCGCGCGTTCGAGGACCTCCCGGCGCGCGCTCGCCCGGCGCTCGACCTGCCGCCGCTGTGCATGGTGGTGACCGACACGCTGCTGATCTTCGACAACCTGCGCCAGACGCTCAAGGTCGTGGCGACGCCGTACGTCGCGCGGCCCGAGCGTGCCGAGCTCGCCTACGACCGGGCGTGCGCCCGGATCGACGCGATCATCGCGCGGCTGCGCGCGCCGCGCACGCCGCTGCCGGCGCTGACCCCGCCGCGGCCGAACGAGCCGACCGCCCCGGTCCCCCCGTCGTCGTTCAGCAAGCCGGAGTACTGCGCTGCGGTCGACCGGGTCAAGGAGTACATCCTCGCCGGCGATGCGTTCCAGGTCGTGCTGTCGCAGCGGTTCGCCGAGCCGGCGGCCGGCGCGCGCCCGCTCGACGTCTACCGCGCGCTGCGCGTGATCAACCCGTCGCCGTACATGTTCCACCTCGAGGTCCCCGAGGCGCGGGTCACCGGCGCGTCGCCCGAGACCCTGGTCCGGCTGAGCGACGGCCGGGTCGAGCTCCGGCCGATCGCCGGGACCAAGCCGCGCGGCGCGACCGCGGCCGAGGACGACCGGCTCGCCGCCGAGCTGCTCGCCGATCCCAAGGAGCGCGCCGAGCACCTGATGCTGATCGACCTCGGCCGCAACGACGTCGGCCGGGTCGCGCGGGTCGGCTCGGTCCATGTCGTCGAGCAGATGGTGATCGAGAAGTTCTCCCACGTCATGCACCTGACCTCGCACGTGGTCGGCACGCTCGCGGCCGGCAAGGCCTGGGTCGACGTGCTGCGCGCGGCGTTCCCGGCGGGCACGCTGTCCGGCGCGCCGAAGATCCGGGCGATGGAGATCATCGACGAGCTCGAGCCCCACCAGCGCGGGATCTACGGCGGCGCGGTCGGCTACGTCAGCTACACCGGCAACCTCGACCTCGCGATCGCGATCCGCACCCTGGTGTCGTGCGGCGATACGATCTATGTCCAGGCCGGCGCCGGGCTGGTCGCCGACTCGGTGCCCGAGACCGAGTACCAGGAATGCGTCAACAAGGCGGGGGCGGTGCTGCGCGCGGTGGCGATGGCGCGCACCGCGGAACGGACGGCGCCATGAACGTGCTGCTGATCGACAACTACGACTCGTTCACCTACAACCTCGCGCAGTACCTCGGCGAGCTCGGCGCCGAGGTCGCGGTCGAGCGCAACGACGCGATCACGGTCGACGCGATCGGCCAGCGGGCGCCCGACGCGATCGTGATCTCGCCCGGGCCGTGCACGCCGAACGAGGCCGGGATCTCGATGGACGTGGTCCGCCGGTTCGCCGGTGCGACGCCGATCCTCGGGGTCTGCCTCGGCCACCAGTGCATCGGCCAGGTGATCGGCGGCCGGATCGTCCGCGCGCCGCGCGTGATGCACGGCAAGACCTCGAAGATCTTCCACGACGAGCGCGGCCTGTACGCCGGGGTCGAGAACCCGTTCATCGCGACCCGCTACCACTCGCTGGTGATCGCGCCCGACTCGATGCCCGACACCCTGGAGGTCACCGCCAAGACCTGGGAAGACGAGATCATGGGCGTGCGCGGCCGGCGCACCGCGGCGCCGCTGGAGGGCGTACAGTTCCACCCGGAGTCGATCATGACCGCGGTAGGCAAGCAGCTGCTCGCAAACTTCCTGCGCATGGCGCGCCAGGTCGGCGCGGCCGACGATGCCGGGGCAACAATGGTGGCGCCGTGATCGTCGAGGCGATCAACCGCGCGCTCGCGCGTCGCGACCTGTCGCGCGCCGACATGGCCGCGGTCGTCGGCCAGATCATGGACGGCGCCGCGACCCCCGCGCAGATCGGCGGCCTGTTGATCGCGCTGCGCGCCAAGGGTGAGTCGGTCGACGAGATCGTCGGCGCCGCCACCGCGATGCGCAGCCGGGCGCTGCCGCTGGCCTGCCCGCACCACGACCGCTCGATCGACACCTGCGGCACCGGCGGCGACGGCAGCGGCACGTTCAACGTCTCGACCCTGGCCGCGATCGTGATCGCCGCGTGCGGCGGCGTGGTCGCCAAGCACGGCAACCGCGCGCTGTCGTCGCGCTGTGGCTCGGCCGACGTGCTCGAGGTGCTCGGCATCACGGTCGACGTCGAGCCGGCGGCGGTCACCCGGGCGATCGAGGTCGCCGGCATCGGCTTCGCGCTCGCGCCCCGGTTCCACGCCGCGACCCGCCACGCCGCCGGGCCGCGCAAGGAGCTCGGCACCCGCACGATCTTCAACCTGCTCGGCCCGCTGACCAACCCGGCGCACGTCCGCCACCAGGTGGTCGGCGTGTTCGATCGCATGTGGTGCGAGCCGCTGGTCCGCGCGCTCGGCGCGCTCGGCGTCCGGCGCGCCATCGTGGTGCACGGCGCCGGCGGGCTCGACGAGGTCGCGGTGCGCGGCGAGACCCTCGTCGCGATCTGGGACGAGGGCGAGGTCACGACCCGGACGCTGACCCCGGCGGCGTTCGGCTGCGACGAGACCGACCCGGCGGGGCTGGCCGGCGGCGACGCGGCCCACAACGCGGCGATCATGCGCCGGGTGCTCGCCGGGCGCGACGTCGGGCGCGGCGAGCGCCTGGAGGCGGTGCTCCACGCCGGTGCGATGACCGCGGCGCTCGGCCTCGAGCTGCTCGAGCACGGCGCGATGGACCTCGCGCGCCTGCCCGCTCAGCTCGCCCGGGCGCGCGCCGCGGTGGTCGACGGCACCGCGCGCCTGGTGCTCCACAAGTGGCAGGAGGTCAGCCAGGCGGCCCCGGGCGCCGATCTCGGCGCGCTCGCCGGCCGGACCGCGCGCGAGTTCCAGGGAGTCGAATGAGCGTCCTCGACGACATCCTGGCGGTCAAGCGCACCGAGGTCACCGCGGCGCGGGCCGAGCGTCCGCTCGCCGTGGTCGAGGCCGCCGCGCGCGCCGCCGGTCCGGTGCGCGGTCTGCTGGGCGTGCTGCGCAGGGCGCCCGGCGCCCCGGTCGGCGTGATCGCCGAGATCAAGCGCGCCTCGCCGTCGGCCGGGCCGATCCGCGCGGGCGCCGATCCCGCCGTGATCGCGCGCGACTACGCCCGCGGCGGTGCCTGCGCGCTCAGCGTGCTCACCGATCGCCAGTTCTTCGACGGCGAGCTCGGCTTCCTGGCCCGCGCGCGCGCCGCGGTCGACCTGCCGCTGCTCCGCAAGGACTTCCTGATCGACGCCTACCAGATCGCCGAGGCCCGCGCGGCCGGCGCCGACGGCGTGCTGCTGATCGTCGCCGCGCTCGCCGCGTCCCAGCTCACCGAGCTGCTCGCCGCGGCGCGCGATCACCAGCTCGATGCGCTGGTCGAGGTCCACGACCTCGCCGAGGTCGACGTCGCGCTGTCCGCCGGGGCGCGGCTGCTCGGCGTCAACCACCGCGATCTCCGCAGCTTCGCGGTCGACATGACGCTGACCGCGCAGATCGCGCCGCGCGTCCCGGCCGACGTCGTGCTGGTCGGCGAGAGCGGGATCCGCACGCGCGACGACATCGACGCGCTCGGTCGCGCCGGCGTCCACGCGGTGCTGGTCGGAGAACACCTGATGCGCGCCGCGTCTCCGGGCGACGCGTTGATCGCCCTGCGTGGCGGATCGGCAGGACCGCGATGACGACGCACGAGACCAAGGCGCCGATCCAGATCAAGATCTGCGGCGTGACCCGCCCCGACGATGCTGCGATGGTCGCGGCGGCCGGGGTCGACTTCGTCGGCCTCAACTTCTGGCCGAGCTCGAAGCGCTACCTCCCCGCCGAGCGCGCCCCGGCGGTCGCCGAGGCCGCGCGCGGCAGCGGCCGGGTCGGCGTGGTCGGCGTGTTCGTCAACGCCCGGCTCGACGACATCGTCGCGATCGCCCGCACCCTGGCGCTCGACGCGGTCCAGCTCCACGGCGACGAGACCCCGCAGGACGCCGCCGCGGTCGCGCACCAGACCGGCAGCGCGGTGTGGAAGGCGGTCGCGGTCGGCCGCCGCAGCGACCTCGACCGGCTCGACACCTGGCCGGTCGACGCGATCCTGCTCGACACCCCGACCACCGGCCGGGGCGGCAGCGGTCGCGTGTTCGACTGGAAGCTCGCGCGCGACGCCCGCCGCGCCTATCCGACGCGCCGGTTCGTGCTCGCCGGCGGCCTGTCGCCGGACAACGTCCGCGCCGCGATCGACGCGGTCTCGCCGTGGGCGGTCGACGTCGCGAGCGGCATCGAGTCAGCCCCCGGCGTCAAGGATCGCGCCAAGCTCGCCGCGTTCCTCGCCGCGGTCCGCAGCTAGCGCATCCCGGAACGAGGAGGCTCTGCATCGCCCGCGGCGGCGAGCAGCGCCTGCTGCATCTCCGCCGCATCTCGAAACCGCTGCAGCGGGTCCTTCTGCATCGCTCGTTCGATCGCGGCCGCCACGGCACCTGGCACGGAGGGCTTGCGCTGCGCGATCGGCCTGATCTCGTTCTCCAGCACCGTGACGATGGGCTCTGCTCGCGCGCCGAAGCTGAATGCGTGCTCACCCGTGAGCAGGTAATAGAGGATCGCCCCCATCGAGTAGAGATCCGACGCCGGGTTGCGGTCGACGAGGTTGAGGATGCGCTCCGGGGCCATGTACGTCGCAGCGCGGACGACGTCCCCCGGGGCCGTGAAACCGCTGATCCCGGAGGTCTCGCAAGATCTTGTGAGTCCAAAGTCGGCGATCTTCACGATCCGCTGTTCGCGCTCGTCACGCCCGATCAGCAGGTTGCTGTCGTTCAGATCGTGATGAACGAAGCCATGGGCGTGTGCATGGGCCAGGCCTTCGAGGGCCTGTGCGATGATGGCGATGGCGTGCTGGACGTCGAGGCCGCCGGGACTGTGCTTCACGAGGTCTCCGGCGGTCCCGCCCTCGACATACTCGGTCACCGCACAGAACACGCCGCCGGTCATCTCCTGGACCTCGAACAGCCGCGCGATGTGCGAATGCTCCAGCGCTGCATGCGGCGCGGCCTGCTGGACGAACACCTCGCGCATGCGCAGCGAGGTCGCGACCCGGGGCACGATCCACCGGATCGCGCGGCGTCCCATCACGGCATGCACGGCCAGGTACACGGCGCTGATCATTCCGCGGCCGACCATCGACGCGATGCGATACCCTGGCGGTACCGGCGGGTCGTCGATCAGCGCAGCCTGGCAAGCCGCGCACAGGTACAGCATGCCGTCACCGGCCGACCACAGCTGATCGACCAGCGCTCCGGCAGAACAGCGCGAACAGCGGATCGCCAGCCCGCCGCGCGGGCGACTTGCATCGGGTGCTCCGGTGTCGCGCCGCGGCTGGCGCGCGCGAGCGAGGCCGTCGGGACCATCGAGCTCGAGCCGTACCCGGGTCTTCCCGCCGGAGATCACGTCGCCGTGACGCAGCAAGGTCGGCTTCGTGATCCGCCGCTGGTTGACGAAGGTGCCGTTCATGCTCTTGAGATCCCGGACCAGCACCTCGGGAGAGTTGGTCTCCACCATCAGGTGGTGACGCGAGAAGAAGCCATCGTGGGTGAGCTGGAAGTGGGCGGTGGGGGCTCGGCCCATCACGAACCGGTCGCGGGGTTTCAATGCGAACGTCCGGCCGCGATCCGGGCCTTCGATCACGCACAGCCGGATCCGCGCGCGCGCCGTATCGTCGATGACCGCAGCGAACCGTGGGCCCGTCGAGTTGCGAGCGACCCGGGCCCGATAGCTCCGGACCGTGCGCTCGTCCAGATCTTGCAGCACGGCGCGATGTCCCTCGACGCGCGCGGCCTCGGGAAACACCTGTCCGTCGGCCCCACACAGGTACAGCACCGGTGTACCCCAGCCAAAGCCGTCGCCGCGATCGAACACCGCGATCCGGCCATTGCGAGCAGCCTGGTCAAGGGATCCGCCCAGCGCAAGCGATCGATAGAACGCGCTGGCGAACGTGACGGCGCTCGCATCGAGCACTGCGTGCTGCATCGCGACCACGCTGCGCACACCGGCCTTGAGCAGCGCGCACGCGACCGAGCCCCACGACCGGGATCCATCTCGGCTCGCAGTCCTGCACGCATTGAGCACGGCGACCCGGACGCCCATCTCGCGCAGGATCACGCCCAGCTGTCCGGCGGTCACCCGGTCCAGCGTACCGCCGGGGCCCTCGAAGATGAGATAGCCAGTCCCCCATGGACCACTTCCGGGTACCACCGTGTCGCCCGACTCGACGTCACGCGTGCTCGGCGACGGCAGCCCGGTCAGCTCGACCGCTCCGTGCCCGGCGAAGTGAAAGATCTGAGCTCTCGTCGCGGCCGAGGGGCGGGCTCCATCGGGTGACCACACGAGTTCGACGATGCCATGCAGATCGCGCAGCGCGCCCTCCAGCGCAAGGCGCTCGCCGAGGACGTCGATCTGCCCGACGCATGCCGGGTGAGCTGCTGCGGCAGCGATGCGCAGCGGTGGCGCGGTCGTGGTGAATGGCACATAGGGAATCGACTGGTCGCGCACCACCGAGACGTCGGGCATCAGCGCCAGAAGATCGGTCTCGGTCGGCTCGCCGAGATCGGGTGAAAGCACCGCGTATTCCCAGGGAATGCCGTGCACGAGATCGCCGCCGACGATCCGGAGGCGTAGCCCGGCGCTTCTCGCGCGCACGAGGTGCAGCGCTTCGCGCATCCGCGTGCCCACGACTCCGGGCAACAGCGCTTCGCCCAGCGCATGGCCGGCCTCGAGCTGCGCGGTCATGCGAGGCGGACACCATGGATCGGCCTGCGACAGCACTCGCAGCGCCGCGAGCTGGCAGCGCGATCGGACCGGCTCGATGATCGCCGGCAGCCCAGCTGCCGCGGTGACCTGCGTGTTCCATGTCAGGTGACCATCGGCCTCGGTAGCGTCCGACAGCACCAGCGTATAGTCCTCGTAGCGCACCGAGCCCCGAGGGTAGAGTACCCCAGGGCCGTGCGGGCGAGCCGACGGGACAGCGTCGGCCGGTCAATCACGGCCCCTGCGTCGGTGCCGCCGGCTGGAGTGCCCCGATCGCCGCCGGCCCGCAAGCACGCTGCCTCCCGTCCAGGTCCCACGCGGTCGCCCCGGCGAGGGGAACCATGGGGCCCGCCGCGCCGATTGCTGGACTATCACAGCTCGGGTGAAAATCCCCGTGGGCCGGGTCGACCAGCTCCGGATCCATCCCGAGGTTGCCCTGGCCAGCAGGTGGCGCACCCGGATACGTCAGCGTGTCGCGGAACTGGCAGTTGCCGGTCGCCTGGCTCGTCGTGTCGACCAGGCCATTGGAGACGAACATGCTGTCGACGATCTCGGTCTGCTTGCCGGTGCAGGCGATGCCGGACGACGCTCCTTGCACGGAGAAATTCCGGTAGACCGTTGTGAACGAGATCTGGTTGTGCGTGGTGGCGTCCGAGCTCACCCAGATCCCGCCGTAGGCAGACGTCGGGGATCCGTTGTTCACCACCAGGCTATTGGTCACCACGACCCGTGCGGTGCTGAACACGGCGAGTCCACCGTCTGCATTGCGAGCGAGCGTGGTGCGGTCCATCGTGAGCAGTCCATCGCCGACCGAGATCGCGAGGCCGCGGTTGTCCTTGATCTCGACGTGGTGGAGCTCCAGCGACGAGCTGCCGCTGGCGGGAGCGATGTCGACGACGTTGACCCGGTTGGTCACGCCGGAGATGGTGAGGTCGTAGATCGCGAGCGAGGTGCCGGTGCCCGCGACGCTCACGACGGGGAGATCGGGGATGTTGCTGGTCAGCGTGGTTCCGGGGTCGGCGAACAGCCTCACCGTCCGGCCACCATCGAGGACGATGCGCTCCGTGAACGTACCGTGCGCGCGAATGTCGGTTCGCCCGGTCGCGACGGCATCTGCGATCGTCGAGCACGGCGCTTCCCGGGAGCAGACCGCGTTCCGGGTCCCGGCGCTGTCGGCGAACGCCACGTCTGCGGTGCACCGGCCATCCGGTTCACACGTCTCGGTCGGTCCGCAATCGGCGGGTGCCGTGCATCCTGTGGGCGCCGGCGCACTGTCGTTGCACTGCACGGGGCAGTCGGATCCGGGACCCGGTGCGGTGCTGCCACATGCGTTCGCGAGGATGGAGGTGAAGACAAAACTGCGGTGAAACAGCATACGGACCTCAAAGACGAGTGACCCGCCCACTCCACCGCTAGTGGAAAATCGTTAGAACCATGGAACCGTAGCACCGTAGTGCGACGATGCATGTCCATCCTTGTCGGGGTCGTGGGCGCTCAGCGGTGCCAAACCTACACAGCGCCGGAGGCGGCGAGGGGCGCGGTGAAAGCGCGGTAAGCCATGTGACGCAGAGGCACGTCGCCTGCACCGTGGCCACCTGGACCGTGCGCCGGCGCCACAACCAGTGGGCTCAGTCCCGCCGTGCGGCGCTGCATGTGTGACAACCGCATCCGAGGATGCACATGGGTTGTGTCGCTCGGGTGTCATGCCTGCGGTGCGCCGGTGTCGCTCCGGTGAGACTGCGGCAGCTAAAACGTGCCGGTCCAGCCGACCAGCGCGTGACCGGGACCTGCGGAGACGATCGGCGCGCGCCGCTCGCCGCCAAACCCGGCCCACTGCAAGACCGCAAAGCTCAGCGCGGCCGCGCTCGCCATGCAGACGCCGACGCCGGGCACGAGCGTGTCGCGGTAGTACGGCGTTCGCATACCCGTCGCGTCGGTGTGGCCGTGGGACTGGTTCAGCGACAGGAGCCAGACGCCAGCGCCCAGACCGATCGCGCCGGTCACCGCGAATGGCCACCTCGGCAGGGTCGACTCGCCTGCCGTTGCGGCTGGCGTGCCGCCGGGACCGGCAGGAGGATCGCTGCTGGCCAGCAGGGCGAGCTCGGGCGAGCTGCCGCCGCCGGCAAGGAACTGGCCCAGCCCGCGTAGCAGCGCCGCTCGGCCATCGAGCGGTGCCGCGGCGCGACGGACGATGCTGCCATCGGCGCGGTAGATCGTACCGACCACAACGGCGTCGCCGCGCTGCCGCGTCATCGAGAGGATCACGATGCTGGCATGGCCCCAGCGTCGCGCCAGTGCGCTCGCGTAGATCGCCTCGCGGGACCGCTCGGCCTCGTCGGGGAACACCAGGCCGCTCCACGACTCGCTCAGCGTGAGCTCCGAATCGAGCTGCCACGCGATGTCGAGCGTGGTCCGCGCGCCGGCGCGGACGTCGGTCCAGTACTGGCGGCCGGGGGCACGCGAGCCGTGGACGAATACCCGGTAACGTCCAGGGATGAGGTCCGTGACCACAGCGTGTCCGGTGCCGCGCAGCTCGCTGCCGACGAAGATCATCGCGCGATCATCGACGTTGACCGCGAGCTCGCCTCGGCCGAGCTCCTCGCTGCGCTTGTGAGCAGCGCGCAGCAGGTTCTCTGCTTGCGGGCCGAACTCGGCGCGGTCGATCATCGGCGTCGCGAAGTTCCGGAGCAGCTCGGTCATGGTCGCGATGCTGTCCGCGGTCCGGTCGAGCTTGGCCTGGCTGAGCGCAAGGCCGACGAAGGCGTGGAACACCGTGCTCGTGTTCACCGCATCGAGCACGATCAGTGCCGGATTACGTTCGATCTCGCTCACCGCGCGGGTCAGCGTCGCGACCGCGTCCTGGTACTCGGCTCTCCGGTAGGCATTGAACCCGGCCGCGCTCAGCGCGACGATGGCTGCCGTCGTGGTGCTCGGATCGAGGATGCCGGGCCGCGGCGCGCGGTCGCCGAGCACGCGGACGATGCTCGATGGCCGGGCCGCGAACCCGCGGCGCTCGAGCTCCGCGATCACCGGCTCGAGCAGCTCGTCGGCCCCGGCCGGGCGTTCGCCGGCGTGGGCCTCGAGCACGATCGCCGGCGGTGGGGTCGTGCTCGTCGTGCCGCCCGCGAGCGGGGCAGTCATCGTCATGTCTCGGGGCTGCGCAGCGGCGGGCGCAGAGATCCATGCGCAGACGACCGCCAGCGCGCGAATCGCCACAGACGGCGCGTTCACGGCGGAGAGTGAGCGAGCGCCTCTCATCGCGGCTGGTAGGCTCCGATGGTCGCCGGCCTGGCCCGCGCCACACCATCGTGGTCGCGCGCGGTCGCGCCGCTGAGATCCGAGCTCGGGTCCGATGCCTCGATCGCCGGGCTTCCAGGACGGAGGTGGAAGTCGCTGGCGTCGGGATCGACGAACCGCGGATCTGCGGACTGGTTGCCCGGGCCCGGCGGCAAGACACCAGGCTGCACGATCGAGTATGCATGATCGCAGCTGCCGCCGATCTGCTGTGGAGTCGAGAGCGCGCCATTGTGAAACAGGATATTGTTGCGCGCGACGAAGCTCCCGGCGCTGCACTGGATCGCGGCCCCCACGCCGTCCTGGGCCAGGTTGTGATAGAACGTGTTGAACTCGAGACGGTTGCCCGCAGCCGGGCTGGCAGCGATCGCGATCGCGCCGGTGGCCGTGTCCGGACCGCCGTTGGCCGCGAAGACGCTGTCGACGATGTCGAACCTGCCGCTCTGCAGAACCGCGACGCCACCACCCAGGTTGCCGCTGATCGTGCTCTGCGCGATCGTCAGCGAGCCACCCGCCACCGAGATACCGCCACCGTCGTTGTTCTGGATCGCGGTCCGGACCAGCGCCACGGACGGCGCGCTGCTCGATGCCAGCACGACGCCGACGTTGCCGGCGTCGGCGATCGTGAGATCGTAGATCGACAGCATCGTGCCCGTTCCGGTTGCGAGCACGACCGGACCCGCTCCGGATCTCCGGGTCAACGTCGCACCCGGATCGCCGAGCAGCGTCACGCTGCGTCCCCCGTCGACCGTGACGCCTTCATCGATCGTGCCGTGGAGCTTGATGTAGTGCTTGCCGGTCGCGAGCGCGGTCGCGACCTGGCCGCAGGGGGTCGCTTTCGAGCATGGTGTGGGATCTGGTGCCCCCGCTTCGACATAGGCCACGTCGGCCTCGGCCGCACACGTGCCATCGGGCAGACAGGCATTCGATTCGCAGCTGGTATGTGCGGTGCACTGGCGGCCCGCGTCGCATGTCGGGGTACCCGCGCCCGCGCAGCCAGCGCTCGACGCGCCCGGTCCGCCGGCGTCGCCGGATGGATCTTCGCAGCGGTTGTCGACGATGTGCGGGCAGTTGCGCGCCCAGCAGCCCGGGCCGAGCGCCCCGATCAGGATCGCGACGCACAGCGCGCGTCGCGCAGGGATCACCAGAGGTCCGTCGTGCATGTAACCCTCCTCACCAGCTCCGCTCGATCTTCGTGGATCGATCGGGAATGACCGTGATCGTCGTGGTCTCGTCGATTCCGAGGTTGTCGTTCGCGATGCGAAGACTGTACTTGCCGGCTGCAACGGTGTTGCGGAACGGGGTCTGTCCGAGCTCCTGACCGTTCAACCAGATCATTGCCCACGGGCGCACGAGGATCACCAGCTCGCCCTTCCGGGCGACGGCCGTGGGGCCGGACCCACCGCGCGGCAGCGAGGCGACCGGCGCACGGCGCGAGGCTTCCTCGCGCGCGGGCGGTGCGTTGTGGCGCGCGGCCGTATCGTCCGCGGCCGGCGCGTCGTGGTGTGCGGCTGGATGGTCCGGAGCCGGCGCGTCATGGTGCGCGGAGCCGCCCGCGATCGGGGGGGCGTCCACGGGCAGCGGGCTCGGGGCGACCACGCCCGTGGGCTGAACGCTCTGCGGCGCAACGACGTGGGTCAGCGTGAGCACGCTGCCGCCGCTGGCGATCAGCACAGCCGCGGCGCCTGTGGCGGCCAGTCGCCATCGCAGGCCCGCACGCGGCCTCATCATCGACTGCGACGCTGCGCCGGCGAGTGTCGTGATCGGCGCGGCCTGCATCGCCGGCGCAGCGCATGGTTGGTCACCGACCGGCGCGAGCGGTATGGTCGCGGCGCTCGGGCGGATCGCGTCGTCGGCATCGCTGCGCTCCAGCAGCTCGCGCGCGACGCTGCAGACGATCGCGTGCCCGTCGATCCCATCCGGCCCGGCGGTCACCGCCTCGGCCAGCATCAGCGCAAACGCCCGGGCGCTCGGCGGGCGCGCTCTCGGATGACTTGCGAGCGGGCGGCTCAGCGCCTCGACCCAGGCCGCGCCGAGGCCCGCAACGTGCAACCGGGGGTCGAGCGGCGGACCGCCGCACTGGCGGTCGTGCAGCTCGGTCGCCGGCAGCCCGAAGTACTCGGCGCGCGATTCGCCGCGCTGGTACGGCAAACAGCCTCCGGTGGTCAGCTCGTAGGCGATCACGCCGAGCGCGAACACGTCGGCGGCAGGTGAGACTCGCTCGCCGCGCAGCTGCTCGGGCGACATGTAGCCCGGCGTGCCGATCAGCGTGCCGGTGCGGGTCTGGGGCCCCGATGCCAGATCCCGGCTGAGCTGCGCGATGCCGAGATCGAGGACCACGGGAAACGAGCGGTCATCGCCGTTCCGGATCAGGAAGATGTTGTCGGGTTTGAGGTCGCGGTGAACGATCCCATGGTCGTGCACGTGCTGGATGCAGCTCGCGACCTGAGCGAGGATATGCACGATGCTCGACGGAGCGAGCGGACCGCGCTGCCCGGCGAGGAACTGGGCAAGGGTCTCACCATCGAGGAAGTCGAGGACCATGAACCACGGCCCATCCGGAACACAGTCGATGTTGTGGACGCGGATCAGGTTGCGGTGGCGAACGCGCGCGGCGGCGCGCGCCTCGTTGATGAAGCGCGCGACCAGCTGCGGATCCTGGGTGAGCACGGGATCCAGCACCTTGATCGCATGCAGATCCTTCATCAGCGTGTGCTCGGCGAGATAAACCCTCCCCATTCCGCCCTTGCCCAGCAGCCGCACGAGACGAAACGGCCCGATGTTGGTGCCGACCAGTTCCATCCGCTCACCCCCTCCGCCGTAGGCGTCTCAAGCTTGGCATTCACGACAGCGATGTAAAGCGGTGGAACATTGCAGAGCTCCCGGCACTGGCTGCAACGATACGCTGCATGCCCGGAGCAGAGTTTTGCCAACCGGCGGTAGCTCGGCTGGCCGTCACGCCACGGCGGAGGCGACCAGGGCGGCGATCCGCGTCCGGACCGGCGCGTCGCCGAACTGGCGACGGATCGCCGCGGCGACCGCGCTGACCGCGGCCGACAGCCGCGCCGGACCGGACAGCCGGATCTCGTCGATCAGCGGATAGCCCTCGATCAGGCCGGCCGCGAGCTCGTGCGCGTTCGGCGAGCTCGTGGCCTTCTCGACCACATCGACCACCACGTCCTGGAACCCGCCCCCGAACAGCAGATCGCCCAGCATGTCGGGGTCGCCATAGCCGAACGGCGCCTGGGCGGCGTGCTGCGGCGGATCGCTGTGGAACATCGCGCCGAGCGTGCGGTCGACGAGCGCGACCACCGGGTTGCGATCGAGCGGCGCCCAGGTCGTGATCAGGAAGCTGCCACCCGGCCGCAGCACCCGGCGCGCCTCGCGCACGGCGGCGAGCTTGTCGGCGGCAAACATCAGCCCGAACTGGCAGACCACCGCGTCGAAGTCGCCGTCGCTGAACTGCAGCTTGCACAGGTCCGCGCGGGTCCATCCGACGTTGGCCGTGATGCCGACCGTGCGGTGCGCAACCGCGAGCATGCGCTCGTCCGGATCGGATGCGACCAGCACCGCATCGCGGGGCAGCGCGTCGCGCAGCCGCCGCGTGGCGATCCCGGTGCAGCACGCGGTCTCCAGCACGGTCTTCGGTGCGCGCGCCCGGATCCGCTCGGCGGTGTGGCGGGCAAACGGCTCGAACAGGAACGGGCCGATGCCGGGGTGATGGTGCGGCGGGGTCGTCCCGACGACTGCCACGTCGTCGAGGAGCGGCGTCGGGAGCGCCGGGGTGATTTGGCGATGCGTCCACTCATGCGCGTGCATCATGAGATCTCCACCTCACGGCGTAACACGTTTGCCACCGTCAGGATCTCCAAATTCGCAAAGCGAACTTGCGATTGCGAATCCACATGATCGTTCCGCGCGCCGCCGTCACAGTGCTTCGCTGCTCACGATATGGAACACCTTTCCGGGAGTCCGGAGCGATGCGCGCGGTCGGCATCGTCGGGCCACCTGTCATCGTCGCGTGCAGCACCGTGCTGCGCTGTCGACCGCGCGTGGGCGCTCGGCCGGAAAACCGCCAGGAGTATCCAGACATGCACCAGCTCGACGCCGGGACGCCGCGTAACGCCGCCGTGAGGTCCGCGGCGGCGCTGGACACCCTGCGCGCCGCGGATCGCCGCGGATCAGTCGTTCGAGCCGGCACGATTCATCGGTCGAGCCAGGCGAGCGGTGTCGAGCTCCGGAGTCTGCGCGCACGAGGCGTGTCGCTCTCGATAAAGCGCGCGATCTGCTCTGGATCGAGCATCAGCAGGACGTCGAGCCATTCACGCAGCACCGGAACGACGTACGGGGCCGGTGCTCCACGCCAGCAGTATACTTCGCGAACCGGCCGCCGCTGTACTGGTCCCACCGTGCCGGGCTATGGTACGCGAGACGCGGATGAAGACGACCACGTACGTCCAGATCGAGGAGGCGGAGGTCTCGACGGAGACCACCGGGACGGTCCGCGAGATCGCCGCGCTGGCGGTGCCGGACGGCGGGCGGTTCGGCGGGTTCGGCGGCCAGTACGTCGCCGAGACGCTGATGCCGGCGATCGCCGAGCTGGAGGCGGCGTGGCGGGCGGCGCGCGGCGATCCGTCGTACTGGGCGGAGGTCGAGGACCTGCTGGTCAACTATGTCGGCCGGCCGTCGCTGCTCTATCACGCGCGCCGGCTGTCCGAGGAGCTCGGCGCGCAGGTCTACCTCAAGCGCGAGGATCTGAACCACACCGGCGCGCACAAGATCAACAACTGCGTCGGCCAGGCGGTGCTGGCGCGCAAGATGGGCAAGCGGCGGCTGATCGCCGAGACCGGCGCCGGCCAGCACGGCGTCGCGACCGCGACCGTGGCGGCGCTGTTCGGCCTGCCCTGCGAGATCTACATGGGCGCCGAGGACGTGGTGCGCCAGGCGCTCAACGTCGAGCGGATGCGGCTGCTCGGCGCCGAGGTCCACGCGGTCCACAGCGGCACGCGCACGCTCAAGGACGCGATGAACGAGGCGCTGCGCGACTGGGTGTCCAACGTCGGCGACACGTTCTACCTGATCGGCTCGGTCGCCGGGCCGCACCCGTATCCGTGGATGGTGCGCGATCTGCAGTCGGTGATCGGCCGCGAGGCGCGCGCGCAGATCCTGTCGGCGACCGGCCGGCTGCCGGATGCCTGCGTCGCGTGCGTCGGCGGCGGCTCGAACGCCGCGGGGCTGTTCGCGCCGTTCGTCGGCGAGCCCGGGGTCCGGCTGGTCGGGGTCGAGGCCGCCGGCGACGGCATCGCGACCGGCCGCCACGCCGCGACGCTGGGCGCCGGCCGGGTCGGCGTGCTGCACGGCAGCAAGAGCTACGTGCTGGTACGCGAAGACGGCCAGATCGCGCACGCGCACTCGATCAGCGCCGGGCTCGACTACCCGGGGGTCGGGCCGGAGCACGCGGCGTGGAAGGACAGCGGCCGCGCCACCTACCTGTCGCGCACCGACGACGAGGCGCTGGCGGGGCTGGCGCGGCTCGCCCGCACCGAGGGCATCCTGTGCGCGCTCGAGACCGCCCACGCGATCGCGGCGCTCGACGAGGTCGCGCGCATGGTCGGGCCCGACGGTTCGATCATCGTCGGACTGTCGGGGCGCGGCGACAAGGACATGGTCACGGTCGCGCAGCGGAGGGCCCGATGACAAACCAGGTAACAGGACCGGCGGCACAGGCATCCGGGGCATCCGGGGCATCCGGGGCGTCGGGGGTTGCCGCGGCGCCGCCGAGGCGCGGGGCGCTGCGCGCGGCGTTCGACGCCGCGGCCCGCGATCGCCGCGCCGTGCTGGTCGCGTACCTGACGTTCGGCGACCCCGATCCGGCGACGTCGGTCGACGTGCTCGCGGCGTGCGCCGAGGCGGGCGCGGGCGTGATCGAGCTCGGCGTGCCGTTCAGCGATCCGTCGGCCGACGGGCCGTCGATCCAGCGCGCGATGGAGCGCGCGCTCGACGCCGGCGGCGGCCTCGCCGGGGCGCTCGACGCGGTGGCCGCGCTGCGCCGCCGCGGGGTCGAGACGCCGATCGTGCTGTTCGGCTACTACAACCCGATCTTCGTGATGGGGCCCGAGGCGTTCGCCGCCCGCGCCGCCGCCGCCGGGGTCGACGCGGTGCTCACGGTCGACCTGCCGATCGACGAGCTCGACGAGCTGGCCCGGCCGCTCGCCGCGCACGGGGTCGACGTCGTGCCGCTGGTCGCGCCGACCTCGACGCCGGACCGGATCGCGCGGCTCGCGGAGTTCGCCCCGCCGTTCGTCTACTACATCACGCTGACCGGGGTGACCGGGGTCAAGCTCGCCCAGCCGGTCGATCCGGCGCGGCTCGATGCGATCCGCGCCGCGGCGGGTGCGCCGGTCGCGGTCGGTTTCGGGGTCCGCACGCCGGCCGACGCCGCGCGGTTCGCCGCGATCGCCGACGGCGTGGCGGTCGGCAGCGCGCTGGTCGATCAGGTCCCGGCCGGCCCGGCGGCGGGCGCCCCGGCGCGCGTCGGCGAGCTGGTCCGCGCGCTCGCCGGGGCGATGGCGCGGCCGTAGCCGGCGACCGGTGAACCATCACACGACGATGATCGTGCCGCCGCACGGCCCGTGCGACGGGAACGGACCGGTGCCCTCGTGCAAGGTGGTCGTTGTGCCTTCCGGTTGGCCGGTGAGGCCGCCGGCAACCCTCGAGAGATGCTGGTTGGAGATGACGCGGATGGTCTCGCGGGACAGCTGGAACTTGCGAACTGGCTTCTTGATCATGGGAGGTATTCCTGTGGAGGTTGGGTGGAGTGCGGGTGACGCCGTATACGTCCTGCTCGCCTGTCCACCGTACGGGTCGGAGCACGGCAGCTCGACAGATCTGCGGTGATCCGGCACGCCCATGCCGCGAGCCGGCCTCTGGCTGCAGCGAGCCGGCCGCGCAGCGGAACCAGGTACGGTCGCCGACGGCGTGGTGGTCGGCAGCGTGCGGGTCGACCAGGTCACGGCCGGCCCGGCGGCGGACGCCCGGGCGCGGTCGGCGAGCCCGGTCCGCGCGCTCGCCGACTCACTCCGCGGCGATGCCGATCGGCTGGATGTGCTCGGGAATGAAGCGGCGGTCGACGAGGTCTGCGAGGTCGATCGGGCCGCGCAGGATCCCGGTCCGGATCGCGTAGCGCATGATGGTGCGCATGTCCTCATCGCTCGGATCGAGCTGTCGGTACGAGACCCGGTCGGGCGGCTGCGTGAGCACGAATTCGAGCAGCTTGCGATCCTGGTTGTAGTAGTCCGTGCGTGCGACGAGCCTGGCCGCGGCGAGCCGGTTGCGCTCGGCCCACTCGCCGCTCTCGGCGATCCCGCGCACGAGATCGCGCACGATCTGCGGGTGCTCGGCGATGAGCTCGTCGCGCACGACCAGGACGCACGAGATGAAGTGGGGCCAGATGTCCTTGGCGTGGTACAGCACGCGTCCGGTGCCGGCGAGCTCGGCCTTGGCGGCAAACGGCTCGCCCACGAAGTAGGCGTCGATGGCTCCGGCGGCGAGCGCGCTCGGCATGTCGGGAGGCGCCATGTCGACGAACGTGATGTCGCCCGGCCGCATGCCCTCGTCCTCCATCAGCTTGGCGATCACCAGGTACTGGTTCGAGAACCTGCTCGGGCGGGCGAACGTCTTGCCCTGGAGGTCGCGCAGCGTCCGGGCGGTGGACCGCTTCGGCACGATCACGGTCGAGCCATCGCGGTGGCCGAGGTAGACGATATGGATCGGCACGCCCTGCTCGCGAAGCACCATGGCGAGCGGGGCCAGGAGGAACGTCGCGTCGACCTTGCGCGTCTTCAGCGACTCGACCACCGTGGGGAAGTCGGTGAACCGCTGCGAGACGAACCGGGTGGACGTCGTGGTCGTCCGGGTCGCGTAGTCGGTCACGGGGCAGGTCAGGTGGCAGGTGACCGGCAGATAGCCGACGGCGAGCTCGGTGGCAGGCACCTGGTCCGGCGCCCGCCAGGGCCGCAGGTGCAGCAGGGTGAGCATCGCCAGGGTCGCCAGGACGGCCAGCGGGACGCGGATCCTGGCAGTCATGTCAGGCCGAGCTCCGTCATGACGGCGTGCGCTGCGTCCGCGACCCCGGAAGTCGTCGAGGAGCGAGGGCGGCCCGGCGGCAGGTCGATGATCCGGCGAACCCTCGCCGGCCGCGGGCCGAGGACCACGACGCGATCGCCGAGCTGGACCGCCTCATCGATATCGTGGGTGACAAACACGACCGTGCGGGGGCGGTCCACGAGCGCCGAGGCGAGCTCGCGGCGCATCCGCGCCCGCGTCTGGTAGTCGAGCGCGGCGAACGGCTCGTCGAGCAGCAGGATGTCGGTCTCGGCCGCGAGCGCGCGGGCGAGCTCGACGCGCTGGCGCATGCCGCCGGACAGCTGGTGCGGATGGTGGTGCGCAAACTCGGTGAGCCGGGTCACCGCGAGCCACTCCTCGATCTTGTGCGCGGCCCGCGCCGGCCCCAGATCGCGCGGCAGACCCTGGGCGATGTGCTGGCGCACGGTCAGCCACGGGAACAGCCCGCCGTCCTGGTAGATCGTGCGGCTGTGACCGCGCCGCGTGATCGTGCCGCGCGTCGGTCGCAGGTGGCCGCCGAGCAGCGCCAGCAGCGTCGACTTGCCGCAACCCGACGGCCCGACGCAGACCACGAAGTCGCCCCGCGCGACCTCGAGATCGAGGTCGTCGATCACGGCGACGCCGGGATGCTCGAAGCCGACACCCTTGAGCTCGAGGACCGCGGTCATCGCTCGAACCCCCAGCGCACGCTGTCGATCCGCGCGAGGCGCGCGAACACCGCGTCGAGCGCGATGCCGATCGCCCCGACCGTGATCATGCCGCACACGACGAGATCCATCCGCAGCCCGTTGCGCGCGTCGACGATCAGGAACCCCAGGCCGCTGCGCACCGCGATCATCTCGGCGGCGACGACGACCATCCAGGCAACGCCGATCGCGACCCGCAGCGCGGTGAGGAGCTGGGGCAGGATCGCCGGGAACGTGACCTGGAACAGCACCGCGGCGCGGCCCAGGCCGAGCTCGTGCGCCACGCGATAGTAGATCCGGGGGACCGAGCCCGCCGCCGCGGCGGTGGCGAGCGCGATCTGGAAGAACGTGGCCAGGAAGATCAGGAAGATCGCCGGGGGATCGCCGATCCCGAGCCACACGATCGCGAACGGGATCCACGCGATCGGCGACAGGTTACGGAAGAAGTTGATCCACGGCAGCAGCGCGGCGCGCGGCGCCGGCGCGCGGCCGACCACCAGCCCGAGCGGGATCGCGGCGACCACGGCCGTCGTGAAGCCCCACGCCACCCGGAACAGCGAGGCGACCACGTCCTCGAACAGCCGCCCGGTGCGCGCCTGCTCGGCGAATGCGCGCAGGACGTCGGCCGGAGCCGGCACCGTGCCGGCCGGGAACATCTCGGCGGCGCAGGCCAGCCACCACGACGCGAGCAGGACCAGCCCGATCGCGGCCGGCAGGCCGAGGCGCAGGGGCACCGCGCTGGCGCGGCCGCTGATCACCGGTACTCCAGCGCCGCGGCGCGCAGCTCGTCGGGGATCGGCGCCGCCACCGGCTGGACCCCGTCGTGGCGCAGGCAGGCCACCCGGTGGCGGCCGATCGCGACCAGCTCCTCGGCGCCGGCCGCGATCCGCACGTAGTCGAACCGGAGGTCGAGCCGGTTATGCAGCGCCTCGATCAGCGACATCTTGACGATCACCTCGTCGAACGCGAACACCTCGGCGAGGAACTCGCACTGGCACGATACGGTCACCAGCGACAGGCCGGCGCCGAGCTGCTGCAGGACGCCCGGAGCGCGGTCGCGCAGGAAATGCTCGCGGCATGCGCCCTGCCAGGCGACGAGGTTCGCGAAGTAGACGTTGCCGACGACGTTCGTATCCTGGAACGTCACGACGCGGCGGTAGTCGTACGTGCGCGTCATGACGCGGCCTCGATTTCTGCCAGCGCGGGCGGTGCCTCGGTGGCGACCGAGACCGCGATCCAGCCCTGGCCGGAGCCCTGGCCGGAGCCCTGCCCGGAGACCTGCCCGGAGACCTGACAGACCAGGCTGATCACCTCGATCGTCCCCGCGCGCAGCGACACCGCGTGATCCCCGGTGGACACCAGCAGGAGATGAGCCGCAGGTCGGCCGAGCTTCGCGGCGCACTCGAGCGCGGTCCACAGCCGCGTCGCCGCGTGATCGAACGGCTCGCCGGCGAGCCGGGCGAGCTGGCCCGCGAGCTCGGTATGCTCGCCGAGCAGGTCCCGCCACTGCTCCGCGGTGCGCGGCTCGATGACCTCGAGATCGCAGGCGGCGCCGGGCCCCGTCACGACGACGCGGAGCCCGCCGGCGGTGCTCGCCGAGATCTGGGTGCCGGCGAGCTCCGGCCGACCGTCGGGGCGGTGCCAGACGTCGTGCGGCTCCGAGGCGGGCGTCGCATCGAACGCCGCGATGGCGACGGATGGCGCGAGCTCGACGAGCCGGCGCTCGAGCCACGGCCGGAGCGCGAGCCTCGGGATCGCACGGCGCTCACCGAGCGAGCGGAACACGACCTCGGACCAGCGCTCGATCTCGGCGCCGCCGGCGTCCCGGGCGACCAGCGTCCAGGTGTATTCGCCGTCCTTGCCTGTGAGCTCGCGGGCCTCGACGACCACGTCACCGGGTGGCCAGTGCGCCGCGAGCCGGACGCCGCGCGCGGCGACCGGGACCAGGCGCTGATGGGGCACCGCGACCTGCATGCCGTGCAGCATCGCGTCGCGGACACCCGGATCGGCGAGCCGCAATCCCGCCGGGACGTGATGCGCGAACCACGGGCCGGTCGGGTTCACCGTCCGCACGGTGAACCAGCAGCGCCGGGCCTCGATCTCGTGGTAGCCGGTGATCCGCGCGAACCGGCCGCGCTGCGGCAACAGATCGCCGTAGGGCGCCGGCATCCCGACTTCCGTGGGCGTTGCGCCGGCGGGTGCACCCGGCGCGCCGGGATCCGGCTCGAGGGTCATGCGCGTGCACTCGGAGCGGTGGGCGTCATCCGACGCGGTGATCACGACCTCGGCGCGCCCGTCTTCGAGCGAACACGCCGCGATCCGGATCCGGCACCCCGTGTCGTCGACCACGATCGCACGCGGAAACCGGGCGGCGGCGAGCCGCCAGCCCGCAGGCTCGCCGGTCAGCGCGGCGACGACCTGGATCGCAGCCTCGATCTGCAGCACGGCCGGCATCACGCGCGCCCCGTCGATCACGTGATCGTCGAGGTAGCGATCGACCGCCGGCGACAGCTCGACCTCGGACACGAGCTCGACGCCCGGCACGTGTACGAGCGGGCGCTCGACGAACCGCGACAGCGGCAGCGCGCGCGGCTGGGACGAGGCAGCGAACGAGGCAGCGAACGATGCGATCCCGGCGTCGCCCAGCCGGCCGGCGATCGCGATCGCCCCGGTCGCGCCCAGAGCGCGCAGGAACATGGCCACGCCGTCGTCGATCGCGATCGGCACGAGGCCGCGCTGGATCAGCGCGTCGAGCCGGCCCATGCGCTCGGCCATGCCGACCTCGGCCCACGCGGACCACTCGAGCACGGTGCACCGGCACGCCGGCAGCTCGGCCGCGAGCCGCAGCGTGGCCCGCCGCAGCAGATCGTTGGCGAGCGCGTAGTGCGCTTCACCGGGCAGCCCGGTGCGCGCGATGATCGACCCGAACGTTGCGATCGCCTTGAGGCGATCCGGGGTCACGCTCGCCACGAGGTGGTCCAGCCCGGCCAGCTTGGGGGCGATGGTGCGCCGGAGCTCCGCCGCGGTGAGGTCGGGCACCGCGCACGGCTCGTTGATCGCGGCGGCGTGCACGATCACCGTGATCGGGCCGAGCTCGGCGACGGCCGGTGCCAGCCCGCCGCGCAGCGCCGCAGCGTCGGTGACATCGGCGGCGACGTGCACGGCGCGGACCCCGTGGGCGGCGAACCGCGCGAGGTTCGCGGCGAGCGCCGGATCCGCGGCGGGTGCGTGCCGGCCGATCGTCACGATCCGGCACCCGGTCTGCCGCGCCAGGGCGAGCGCGCACTCCGCGGCGATCCCCTTGCCACCTCCGGTCACGGCCACCACGTCGGCCGGGCCGAGGACGAGGTCCGGCTCCGGCAGCGCGATCGCCGACAGCACCGGCGTCACGAGCGCGCCGCCCGGCTGGACGTGGACCGCGCGAAACCCGTGGCCTATCCCCGCGGCCTCGGCGCGGATCGCCGCGAGGGTGGGCGCGTCGAGCTCGTCGAACGAGACCACGGTGACGGGCTCGCCGGTCTCGAGCTGGAGCGTGCGCGAGAAGCCCCCCGCGATGCGCTGCGGATCGATCACCAGGAACGGCCCCGCGGCGCGCCCTGCCTCGGCGAACGCGGCGAGATCGCCATCGGACGCGACGACCGCGGTGCCACCGGCGACGTCGCGGAGCGCATCCCTCACGGGGCCGATGTCCGGGCCGATCCAGCGCCAGCGATCGCGGCCCGGGCGCGGTGGCTGCGGCGGGCGCGGCGGATCGGCAGCGTCATCGACGGTGGCGAATGCGCGCACCCAGCTCGCGGCCGGCGGAGGCACGGCCGGCGCGGCGGTCTCGGAGCGAGCCGCATCGCCCAGCGCTGCGGCGATCTCGGCGAGCGTCGCGCGCGCCCACCCGGCCAGCGGGCGCGGCGCCGCGTGGCCGAGCTCGCGGGCGACCCGGGCCACGAGCTGACCGATCGCGATCGAGCTCAGGTGGAGGTCCTCGAGCAGGCGCACGTCGTCGCCGATCGCGTCGGGCGGCAGCTCGGCGATCTCGGCGACGGCGCGGCGCAGCACCGCGAGTCGCTCGGATGCGCGCGACGCTCGGCCCGCCGGCGGTGCGACGGCGAAGTCGGACGTTGCGCGCGACGGCGCGTGGCCGACTGGCGGCGCCGGGGCCGGGTCGGGCAGCGGCTCCGGCGGTGCAGCGGCGCTCGCCGGGGATGTCCGTGCGATCGGCGCCGGGGCGGCCTCGCACGGGTTGGCGAGCAGCCGGGGGCCGGCCGCGAGATCCACCGGCTTGCACCCGCGGTCGGCGAACAGCGCGGCGAGGTCCACCGGCGCCCCGAGAGTCCACGCAGCGCCGAGCGCGGTGTACAGGCCGCGCAGCGAGCGTCCGCAGGCATCGACCGCGATCGCCGGGGCGGCCCCGCCGCCGACCAGGGTCGCGAGCATCCGGCCCGGCCCGACCTCGAGGAACAGGTCGACCGCGCCGGCGGCGCGCACCGCGGCGTCGAACCGCACCGGCGACGTGAGCTGGTCGACCAGCACGTCGCGGACCACGCCGCTCCACGCCGCACCACTCACCGTCGAGATCACCGCGCGCGCGGGCGACCGCGCCGGGGCGGCCTCGAGCGCCTGGACCAGCGCCGGGGCCGCGGTGGCCATGAGCGGCGAGTGAAACGCGTGCGACGTCGCGAGCGGCGTGGCCGGGATCCCGAGCTCGGCCGCGCGCAGCGCCACCGCCTCGACCGCGGCGCGCTCGCCGGACACGACGGTATGCGCCGGTCCGTTGCACGCCGCGATCACCGCGCTCGTGCCGGCGATCAGCGCATGCGCCTGCGCGGCGCTCGCAGCGAGCCCGAGCATCGCGCCGGGGACGTCGCTCGCGGTCGCCATCGCGTGGCCGCGCGCCGAGGCGATCCGGATCGCCTCGTCCGGCGTCCAGCTGCCCGCCCAGGCGAGCGCCGACAGCTCGCCGAGGCTGTGACCGATCGCGACGTCGCCGATCAGCCCGGCCTGCTCGAGCACGCGCGCCGCCGCGAGCGACGCCGCGACGATCGCCGGCTGCGCGTTGCGGGTATCCATGCGGTCCCCGACCCGGGGTGGCACGAGGCGCCAGAGCTCGGCCGCCGCGTCGAACCGCCGCGCCAGCGCACCACCGTCCGGCGGCACCGGCGCCGCCTGGCCCGTGAACAGCAGCCCGATGCGAGGCCGGCCAGGCTGTGTACGATGCCGCGCGGCGAAGAACCGGCCCCGCGCGGCGTCGTGCACGGCCTGGCCGGCGTGCGCGGCGCGGGCGAGGTCGTCGAGGGCGGCCCGCGCCTCCTCGGGCGTGGCCGCGACCACGGCCGCGCGGGTGGGACCGTGCTCGGGCGCGGTCGCGAGCGCGGCCGCCAGATCGGCCAGCTCGGCCAGCGACGCACCGGCGACGCGCGCGGCCAGTGCCTGCGCCCGCGCCGCGAGCGCGCCCGGATCCGCGGCGGACACGACGAGCAGCTCCACGTCCTGCGCGGTCGCCGCGAGCCGCCGCATCGCGGGCGCGGACACCGGCGCCGCCACGCCCTCCACCACCACGTGGACGTTGATGCCGCCGAAGCCGATCGCGCTCACGCCCGCGCGCGCCGGCGCGCCGTCCGGCCAGGGCTCGATCGCCAGGGGCGCGCGCAGCACCGCGCCGGCCGACGCCAGCTCGGGGTGCGGGTCCTCGACGCCGTACGCCGGTGGGATCAGCCGATCGCGCACGGCGGCGGCGGCCTTGAGCAGCCCGGCGACACCGGCGGCGGCCTTGGTGTGACCGATCAGCGCCTTGATCGAGCCGATCGCAGCGGACCGAGGCGCTCCCGCCGCGCGGACCGCGCCGGCGATCGCGGCGAGCTCGGCGCTGTCGCCGACCTCGGTGCCGGTGCCGTGACCCTCGAACAGCGCCACGGTCTCGATCCCCAGCCGCGCCCGCGCGTAGCACCGCGCGATCGCGCGCTGATGGCCCGCCGGATCGGGCCGGGTGATGCCGCCATGGCCGTCCGAGGCGACGCCCCAGCCGCGGATCACCGCGCGGATCGGCCAGCCGCGCGCCTCGGCGTCGGCGCGGCGGGCGAGGACGACGATGCCCGCGCCCTCGCCGGGCAGGAACCCGGTCGGGCTGCGGTCGTAGATCCGCATCGGCCCCTGCGCGAGCGCCCCCAGCCGCGCGAACCCGACGAGCTCGAACGGATCCAGGCTGACGTCGACCCCGCCCGCGAGCGCGACGTCGAGGTCGCCGGCCGCGAGCGCGCTGCACGCCTGCGCGATCGCCAGCAGCGACGAGCTGCACGCGCCGTCGACCGTGAACCCGCCGCCGCCGAGATCGAACGCGTTGCAGATCCGGCCGGCGATCGTGTTGCTGAGCCCGCCGGCCAGGCTGTCCTCGTCGGGCGGTGGCAGGGCATGCTTGAACGCTCGCTCGGCGGCGTCGATCAGCGCAGCCGCGTCGCTCCCGGCGCCCGCCAGCACCGGCGCCAGCACGCGGGCGACGTAGGGCCAGCGCAGCCGCAGCCCGGCCGCGCGCGACATCTCGCCCGTGAGACTGTTGCCGATGATCGCGCCGGTCGTGGCACGCGGTAGCCCGTCTCCGCCCGGAAAGCCGGCGTCGTCGAGCGCGCGGTCGGCGACGTCGAGCGCGAGCCAGTGCACCACATCGGTCGCGCGCGCCGTGGTCCCCGCGATCTTGAACCGCCGGCGATCGAGCTCGAAGTCCTCGAGCAGCGCCGCCGAGCGCACATAGGTCGAGTCGGGATCGCCGGCGTACCGGGCCGCATAGTCCGCGACGCGCAGCCGCGTCTCGGGGATCGCGCGGAACGCGCGCCGGCCGGCCAGCGCGTTGTGCCACAGCTCGTCCGGCGAGCGCGCGTCGGGGTATCGGCATCCGGCGCCGACGATCGCGATCTCGCCGGTCACGTCCCGCCCTCGATCGAGCTCGTCGTGGCGACCTCGACGTCGAGCGCCGTGAGCCGGGTGCGCAGCGCGGCCACTGCTTCGCGGGCCCACAGCGCCAGGCCCCGCACGCTGCACACGATCGCGAGCGCGAAGAACAGGCCGTAGACGACGTGCGCGACCTGGAGCGCGCTGTACACCACGGCGACCGCGGCGCCGAACGCCACCTGGTCGCGTGGCCTCGCCGGCGTGGTCCCTGGATCGGGCACCATGTAGAACGTGAACAGCACGAACGCCACGCCGGTCATCGGCGCGAGCGCCGGGAGGAAGCGGACGTCGAACACGGTGCTGCGCACGGCCGCCTGGAGCACGAAGCCGCCGACCCACGCCGCGATCAGCGGGATCCGGCGCGTGAACCGCGCGTTGAGGAAGCTGCCGACGCACACGAACACCAGCGGCAACAGCCAGTCGGCGGCGCCGTGCAGGTTCTCGGTGAACTGGTACGGCATCGCCACACCGACCCACGGGAACGCGAGCAGGGTCGCCGCGATCCCGGCGTTCGACGGGTTCATGACGTGCCGCCGGCCGCCGCCGGTCCGGGCGCGGAACACCGATTTCGAGGCGACCCCGAACGCCGCGGCGAACACGATCGGACCGAGCCGCTCGTTGGGATAGAGCAGCATGGCGCACGCCAGCGCGGTGATGTGCGCCGGGAGCAGGAAGTCGACCAGCCGCATCGCACCGCCGCGGAACGCCGGGGCGCGGCGGCACGCGCGCGCGTCGACGACCTCCAGCACGAGCTCGACTGCGTACGCCGTCGCGAGCGCGACCGCCACGTGGAGGTAGCTCTGCTCGAAGCCGAGCACGGTGTGGCCGACGAGGCTCAGCACCGAGATCGCCACGGCGAAGCGCCGGAGCGCGGCGAGCCGCAGGTCCTTCATGGCGAGCCTCCCAGCGCGATGGTCCACGTCCCGGGCCGGACCGTCGCGGTGACGTGGTGGACCGCGCCGGCCCGGTCGCGGTACGCGATCGCCAGCGGCAGGTCGGCGCCGGCGGCGATCGCGCCGAGGCCGAGGTGGATCGCCGGCGCGGACTTCCCGGAGTGCCCGGAGCCGCCGTCGACCTGCTGCACCAGGCGCGTGCCGTCGGGCAGTGTGATCGTCACCCGGGCGCCGATCGCGGGGCTGCCCAGCGCCTTCGACCCCGGTTCGACGCGCAAGCCGCCGTCGCCAAGCTCGAGCCGCAGCGACAGCGAGCGGCCCGGCCGCGGCGCCTGGTTGATCAGCACCTGGGAGTCGTCCCACTGGTTGGCGACCACGAGATCGAGGTCGCCGTCGCCGTCGACGTCGCCGACCGCGAGGCCGCGCGACACGTCGGCCGGCGGCAGGCCGAGCTGCTCGGCGATGTCGGCGAACGGCCGGTCGCCGGTGCGGGCGAAGAACCGGTTGCGCTGGTGGCCGCTCAGGTCGTCGCCGCGGGTGAAGTGCGGCCACGCGCCGGGGTGCTTCAGCAGCACGTCGTTGCCGGTCGCCAGCTCCTGCAGATCGGGCCAGCGGTTGGCCTCGCCCTTGACGAAGCCGTTGGCCTGGACGATCTCCAGCCAGCCATCGTCGTCGAAGTCGCCGAACCGCACGTCCCACGCCCAGCCGCCGCGCGCCACGCCGAGCGGCTCGCTGCGATCGACGAACTGGGCGCCGGTCAGCGGCGCGCCCGGGGCGCCGTCGTTGACGAACAGGAAGTTGCTCTCGAGCAGCGCCCACGGTGACGCGATGTTGCTGACCACGATGTCGTCGTCGCCGTCGCGATCGATATCGCCGAAGTCCACCCCCATCCCCTTGAACGAGTCATGGCCGAGCACCTTGGAGCGCGGCGTCGTCGCTGTGCGCCGGCCGTCCAGCAGCTCGAACCGGAGCGAGCCCGGCGTGCTCAGGTTGTGCAGCAGGCGATCCGGGCCGAAATCGTTCGCGATATAGAGCTCGGGGCGCAGATCGCCGTCGAGATCGCGCGCGCCCAGCGCCAGCGTCCAGCCGTGCGCGACGTCGTCGTCGAGGTGGGCGTCGGCCTCGCGGTACTCGACCCGGTCTGCCGACCGGCCATGCCACAACAGGAAGTGCTTGCCTCCGCCGTTGAACGCCTGCGAC
Source organism: Kofleriaceae bacterium (assembly GCA_036265355.1). GTDB lineage: Bacteria > Myxococcota_A > Polyangia > Haliangiales > Haliangiaceae > JABFXX01. The sequence goes on from DATAPF010000049.1 coordinate 31,424, forward strand.
ATCGAGTCCTGCATCACCGCCGGCTCGCGGGCCTGGGGATCGAGCACGCGGCTGCCGTCGGGGAAGTAGTTTCCGATCACCAGATCGAGGTGGCCGTCGCCGTCGACGTCGGCCACGATCCCGGCGTTCGAGAACCAGCGCGCCGCCGGTGCCATGTCGAACGCGACCATCCCGCCCGCGCGATGCAGGAACCCCACCGGCACGCGGCCCCAGTAGTAGACCACGGCGTCGGTCGCGCCATCCTCGTCGAGATCGGTGAGCAGGCACCCCATCGGCGCGGTCGTCTCGGGGCGCTCGGGCCCCGGCGGCGCGATCAGCGCGATCGGCGCGTAGCGATCGCCTGTCCCCGGAACCGGCAGGATCACCGGGTGATCGCTGCGCGGGTCGACCAGGCACAGATCGTTGTCGATGCCGTCGCCGTCGAAGTCGCCGACCGCGACCCCGGCGCCGACCGACGAGATCCAGGCATCGATGTGGCGGTAGTCGGGATGGACGCGGCGCAGCGCGCGCCCGCGGTCGGCGTCCGGCGCCGCGACGGGGCGCGACGTGAACGCGAACCGCGACGCGAGATCGTCGCGCTCGGCGCGGCCGGGGTGCAGGGCGGCAGCCGGCGCGGCGGCCAGGTACGCGGCGATCATGATCGCCAGGCCGGACATGCGCCTCGCGTGGCTGCGGCAGATCGTCCCCAGGCTCATGCGGCCCTCCGGGTCGCGAGCGTCTCCGCGAGGCGGGCGCGCCAGGTCTCGTAGCTCCCGCCGGCCGGATCGTGTGGCGGCGCCGGCTGGAGCTCGCGCGCGAGCGCGGCGAGCTCCTCCGCGGGGCGTCCGGCCAGCGCAGCCGCCGCGGCCTCGGTGTGAGCGGCGGGGTTGCCGGCCACGTGGCGCGCCGTGGCGGCGAACGCGGCGCCCTGGGCGAGCTGGGCGCGGGACCGGCCGGCGAGCGCGGGCAGCGCCGCCAGGTCGGCCGGCGTGCACCCGCCCGCATAGGTCGCCGCGAGCCCCACACCGCTCCATAGATCGGCGTGGCGCTCCGCGCCGAACCACGCGATGTGGTCCGCCACCCGCGCCGGATCGGCGCCGGCGATGAACCACAGCGCGCGCCCGATCCCTTGATCGACCGCGCGCGCCGCGTAGCCCCAGCTCGCCGGCACCCGGCGCTGCCCGCCGGCCCATCGCGCCGGGTGGAAGTACGCCTGGTGGAATCCCCAGCCGTCCGCGACCAGCCAGCCGAGCAGTGGATCGCGCCGAGCGATCGCGCGGCGCAGCGAGCCGCCGAGCCGGGCGACCGCCCAGCCCGCGCCGACGTGGATCATGTAGAGGTGTTCCGGCCGGCCGGCGAGCAGCGCTGCCCAGCGACCGCCGCGCCACGGGGCGAGCGGATCGACCAGCGCGCCGGCCATCGCGGCGCCCTCGATCGCGAAGCCGTGCAGCTCGGACGGGATCCGCGATAGCCCGCCGTCGAGATCGCGCGCCAGCCACGCGTTGTAGCCGGCGATGAACGTGCGGCCGATGTCCTCCAGCCGCGCCTGTGACGCCGCGGCGGCCGGCGCGAAGCCACGGCGCTCGAACAGCGCCTCGCCGGGGTCGAGCCCGAACAGCGCGCGCCGGATGCGAATCGCGATCGTCGTCACGGGTTGTGCGAGACGGTGACCGGGAACTGCAGGAGCTGGGCGACGACCTGGTTCGGCGCGCCGACCGGGGCCAGATCGACCGGCTGCTGGAGCTGGTACACCGAGCCCTGCGGCGGGAACACCGTGAGGCTGTTGTTGAGCAGCGTGGCGGTCCTGGTGTTCGACAGCTGCATCGGCGGACCGCCGCCCGGCGGCTTCTCGACCGTCACCGTGAAGTCGAGGAACATCGTCTGCCGGAACTTCGGCGGCATGTTGCCGATGACTTCCAGCAGGCTGAGCGGTGTCGTGTCGATGTCGGCCTGGCTGATCGTGACCTTGCCGAGCACCGGGCTGTCGGCCGACACCTCGTGACCGATCACCTTGAGCTTGACGCCGCCGAGGCCCCCGGCAATGTTCGCCTCGACCCGCACCCGGATCCCGCCCTTGAAGTCGAGCGTGACCAGGCCGAGGACATTCACCTGCAGCGGAACATTGACCGCGTAGCAGCTACACGGGATTTCGAGCCCAATCGGTGGTAAGAGACCGCCTATTGCGACCATCAGAGACCTCCTTCAATTGTTATTTTGCAATGACGCCAAAATGTTTCAGTGACGAGCACAGGTGACCGGCCGGCTGCCACGGCGACGCGCACGCGCGCGACGCAGCGCCGGAGACACTGCTACGCCTCACCAGATCACGAGCAGCAGATGTCCGGATTCACCCAGTAGACACAGGTCGAAATGACACACTGGTCATTCGATATCACCCACAGCCCGTATACCGTGCGCTGGCGCTCGATCACCACGCGGAAGTCACGGCTTGACGTGAATTTCACGCAATCGATCCCGGCCAGTTCACTCCCGGCTGTCAATCGGGAGTCGTCGGCGCTACCTGCAAATCGTGAGATCACTCTACTGAAACAGTAGATCTCGCTCATGCAGTTGCGATGGATTGCATATCATGTCGGCGAACTTCCAACGAGCGCGGGACGCTGGTCGCCGAGACAACAAGCTCCTTGTCGACGCGACAGCTTTGTCGTGAATCCGCGCGGTTGGACGTGTGCGACGAGTTGACGGCGCCGCGACCTTCGCAGCCGATGGCGTGGTGAGCGACGCGGGCGAATCACGGCGCGGGCACCTTGGGGCAGAACGGGGCCGGCGGGAACCCGGCCTCGGGCGTCATCGGCCCGGTGCCGCCGTAGCGCTGGCGCTGCGCGGTGGTGACCTGGCGGGCGGAGGCGATCGCGTGCAGCGCGTCGCCGCCCTCGGTGATCGTGCGCGCGTAGCTGGTGTAGTCGACCGAGTACAGGCCGAAGTGCGGGCCGAACCCCTCGGCCCACTCGAAGTTGTCGGTCAGGCTCCAGTGGTAGTAGCCGCGGACGTCGACGCCCTCGTCGCGCGCCCGCGCGATCGCCTCGAGCACGCGGACGACGTTCTCGCCCAGGCCGCACAGGTTGGTGTCGTCCGGCGCGCCCGGGGCGGTGCAAGCCGGGTCGCGTGGATCGGCGACCCACACCGGGTTGGAGAAGTGGTGCAGGGTGACCACCATGGATGCCCATGGCGCGCAGCGCGGTGAGCTCGTTGCGGTAATGCGCGATCGCGGCCTCGTCGATCATGCCGCGCACCGGCTCGATCCGCGCCCACTCGATCGAGAACCGGTAGCTGTCGACGCCGAGCGCGGCGACCAGCCCGAGGTCGTCGATCGCCTTCGAGTAGCCGCGCGTCGCGTCGCCGACGAAGCTGCCGTGGCCCAGGCCGCCGTCGGCCTTGGGCCGGGTCCACAGGTACCAGTCGGTCGCGGTGTTCATGTCCTCGATCTAGGTCGCGGCGGTCGCAACGCCGAACCGGAAGCTGCCGCGTCCGGCGTCTCCGGACAGCGGGCCGAACCGGCCGAACGAGATCGGCGCGATGGCATCGCTGCTGCAACCGATCAGCGTCAGGGACAGGACCGATCCGACGGCTGCGAGCGCGGCTGGCTTCACGCCGTGCATCGTGCCGGAAATCCTCTATACTGCCCAGCTTCGCAATGGCCAAGGCCCCCCCCTATCAGGTGCTCGTCCGCGACCTGCCGACCCACCGGACGTTCGAAGTGCCGGCGGAGCGGGTCGGCGAGTGGCTCAAGGGTCTGCCGATGCGCGACGCGCTCGGTGCTCCGGAGGACGACCCGCAGGCCGGTCATGGCGTCGCCGATCTGGATCTCTACGCCGACGGCGCTCACGCGTTCGCCGCCGGGACATTTCGGGGCGAGCTGACCGTGGCATGTAGCCGCTGCATCATCCCCGTGACCCTGAAGATCGACGAGCCGCTGCGGGTGACGTTCATGCCGCGCCACGAGCTGCCGGACGAGGACGAGCCGGACACCGCCGGAGACCGTCCGGGTCCGGACAATGACGACGGCGCCGTGGTCAGCGAGGAGGACATCGACGTGTTCCCGTTCGACGGCGAGCGCATCGACCTCGAGCCGCTGCTCCGCGAGCAGTTCGTGCTGGCGGTCCCGTTCGCCCCGCTGTGTGCCGAGACCTGCAAGGGCCTGTGCCCGCAGTGCGGGATCGACCGGAATACAGCCAGTTGCACCTGCGAGCCGCCGATCGATCCGCGGCTCGCTGCGCTCAAGGGCTTGAAAATCCCTTCGTGAGCTGGCACATAAGCCGCCCGGAGCTCTACCCATGGCACTGCAAAAACGACGTCGCGGCCCCACCCGCACCCGCCAACAACGCTCGGCGTGGAGCAAGAAGTCAGGCGAGAACCACATGATGGTTCAGGCCTGTCCCAGCTGCGGGGCGCCGCGCATCGCGCACCGCGTGTGCCCGAGCTGCGGCCAGTACCGCGGCCAGACCGTGGTCGCCAAGAAGGCCGCGGAAGAGTAGGCGCCGAGGAGCCGGGAGCGTAGCCGGAAGCGAGCAAGGCTCGGCGATGCGGATCGTGGTCGATGCATTCGGCAGCGATCGCGCGCCGGGCCCCGAGCTCGCCGGTGCGCTGCGCGCCGTCCGCAGCAGCCGGACCGGCGCGGGTCCGGCGGCGCTCGAGGTCGTGCTGGTCGGCGACGCGGCGCGGCTCGACGCCGAGCTCGAGCGGCTGGGCCGCACGCCCGAGGACGCGATCCGCGTCGTGCACGCCGGCGATGTCGTCGCGATCGACGACCACCCGGCGCACGCGTTTCGCGCCAGGCCGGACTCGTCGATGCGGGTCGCGGTCAACCGGGTCGCGGACGGCGACGGCGACGCGGTGGTGTCCGCCGGCACCAGCGGCGCGATGCTCGCGATCGCGCTGTTCGTGCTCGGCCGGCTGCCCGGCGTGGATCGCCCCGCGATCGTCACCGTGCTGCCGACCCCGACCGGGCCGCTCGTGCTGTGCGACGCGGGCGGCAACGTCGAGCCCCGGCC
>DATAPF010000050.1:0-24312 GCA_036265355.1 Kofleriaceae bacterium
GCGAGCTCTTCCGGGGATAGCATGCCCATGGGCGATCCTCCTGCGGCGTTGGGCCTCGATCCGTATCGAGCGGCCGCGCCGCCGTCAACGACGACGATGACGGCAGTGCACCCCACCGATGGCGCCGCGCCAGGCGCCGCCGCGGCCCGTGCAGGCGCCAGTTCAGGTGGGAGACCGTACGAGCTTTCCGCTCGTGTGGCAACGGCCTACGTGCGTTCCCGTAAATGCGACGGTATGTCGAGTTGACGCCGCCACCCAGCACTGCACGCTGGGCATGTGGGGCAGCTTGACTTCCGGGGACTGGTTGATGCCGCGGCGGACGTGATCGCCGTGTTCGATCGCGACCGGCGCTATGTGTACATCAATGCCGCGCAGGAGCGCGCCACCGGCGTGCCGGGGGCCAGCGTGCTCGGCAAGCGCAATGACGAGGTGATGACGGCGGACGACGCGCTGGTGTGGACCGAGGCGCTCGACGACGTGAGCCGCTCGGGCCGGCCGCGCACGATCGAGTCCACGCTCGCGACGCCGCGCGGGCCGCGCCGGTTCGCGTCGGTGCTCACCGCGGTGTCGGACGGCATGGTCTGCGCGGTGTCGCGCGACATCACCGAGGTCGAGCGGGGCTACGACGAGGTCGACCTCGACATCCTCACCGAGCTCGCCCGGCGCACCGGCGTCGCGCTCGACAACGCTCGGCTGCTCGCGGCCGAGCAGGAGGCGCGGCGCCACGCCGAGGAGGCGCGCGATCGCACGCGCCGGCTCCAGCGGCTGACCGCGGCGCTGTCGGGCGCGCTCGACGAGCGCGACGTGGTCTCGATCATGGTCGGCGCCGGGCGCGATGCGCTCGGCGCCGAAGCGGGAGTCGCATGGCTGCTGCGCGGTGGCGATACGCTGGAGGTCGCCGCGTCGTCGTACGGCGACGGGCCGGGCCTGCTCGATCGGTTCCGGACCATCGCGATGACCGCGCGGCTGCCGGTGTGCGACGTCGTGCGCAGCCGCCAGCCGATGATGTTCGAGACCCGAGCCGAGATGCTCGCGGACTTTGCCGACGCTCCGGTCGACTCGGCGTTTCAGTCCTGGGTGGTGATCCCGTTCGTGCTCGCCGGCCGCGGCGCCGGCGCGGTGGGGTTCTCGTTCGCCGAGGCGCGCAGGTTTCACGACGACGATCGCGAGCTGCTCGCCGCGATGGCGGGCCAGGCCTCGCTCGCGCTCGAGCGCGCCCGGCTGTACGAGGCGCTGAACAGCACCGCGCAGCAGCTGGCGACCGCCAACCGGCGCAAGGACGAGTTCCTCGCCATGCTCGGCCACGAGCTGCGCAACCCGCTCGCACCGATCGCCACCGCGCTCGACGTGATGGAGATCCGCGACCCCGACGCGATGCACGAGGAGCGCGCGGTGATCCGGCGCCAGGTCGACCACCTGTCACGGCTGATCGGTGACCTGCTCGACGTCTCGCGGATCACGCGCGGCAAGGTCCAGCTGACCCGCGCGGTCCTGGAGCTCGGCGACGTGCTCGCCACCGCGATCGAGATGGCGAGCCCGATGCTGGAGCGGCGGCTGCAGCGGCTCGCGGTCGACGTCCCGCGCATCGGCGCGCTGGTCGATGCCGATCCGACGCGGCTCGCCCAGGTGTTCCACAACCTGCTCACCAACGCGGCCAAGTACAGCGAGCCGGGGGCGCAGATCCTGGTGCGCGCGCGGGCCGACCGCGAGCGCATCGTCGTCGAGGTGATCGATCAGGGCATGGGGATCTCGCCGGAGCTGATGCCGCGGCTGTTCGACCTGTTCGTCCAGGGCGAGCGCGCGCTCGACCGCTCGCAGGGTGGCCTCGGGATCGGGCTGACGATCGCGCGCAGCCTGTGCGAGCTGCACGGCGGGACGATCGAGGCGGCCAGCGCCGGCCCCGGCCACGGCAGCACGTTCACCGTGACGCTGCCGCGCGCCGCGCCCGCCGAGCCCCGGCCGCCGGCTCCCGCCGAGCCGCTCGCCGCGGCGAGCTCGATCGCGAGGCGCGTGCTGGTGGTCGACGACAACGTCGACGCGGCGGACATGCTTCGCCAGCTGCTCGTCCAGCTCGGCCACGAGGTCGCGGTGGCGCACGACGGCGCGGCGGCGCTCGTGGTCAGCGGCGCGTTCCAGCCCGACATCGCGCTGCTCGACATCGGACTGCCGGTGATCGACGGCTACGAGCTCGCGCGCCGGCTGCGCGCCCAGCGCGGCGCCAGCGCGCTGCGGCTGATCGCGGTCACCGGCTACGGCCAGGACGCCGATCGCCTGCGCGCCCAGGCCGCCGGCTTCGATCACCACCTGATCAAGCCGATCGGGGTCGACGCGCTGGTCGTGCTGCTCGCGGTCGAGCCGGCCGCCCGCGAGGGGTAGACTTCGCGAACCAGCGAGGATTCCGATGTCACACTCCGACGGCAAGCCGGCTCCCGGCGCCGCGCGCGCGGCGGCCGCCTCGCGCGCCGTGCAGCAGTTCGTCGACACCGATCTCGACCGGCTGCTCGCCGAGCGCGCCGGCGGCGATCCGATGCCGGCGATGCTCGATCTGTTCCACCGCACCGCGGCCGGGGTCCCGGCGTACGCGGCGTTGCTGCGCGAGCGCGGCATCGATCCGGCGTCGGTGCGCGGCGCCGGCGACTGGCGCCGCCTGCCGCTGATGACCAAGCCCGACTACTTCCGCCGCCACCCGCTGCCCGCGCTGTGCCGCGGCGGCGCGCTCGCGGCGTGCGACATGATCGCCGTGTCGTCGGGGTCGACCGGCGAGCCGACGCTGTGGCCGCGCGCGCTCGGCGACGAGCTCGCGGTGGCCAGCCGGTTCGAGCAGGTGTTCCGCGACAGCTTTCGCGCCGACGAGCGCACCACGCTGGCGGTGGTGTGCTTCCCGCTCGGCACCTGGGTCGGCGGCATGTTCACCGCCGCCTGCTGCCGCCACCTCGCGACCAAGGGCTACCCGATCACCGTGGTCACCCCGGGCAACCACCGGGCCGAGATCCTGCGGGTCATCGCCGCGCTCGGCCGGCAGTTCGACCAGACGGTGCTGCTCGGCTATCCGCCGTTCCTCAAGGACGTGGTCGACGCCGGGATCTCCGACGGCTTCGCCTGGCGCGACCCGCCGATCCGCCTGGTGCTCGCCGGCGAGGTGATCAGCGAGGAGTGGCGCGATCTGATGGCCGAGCGGCTCGGCCTGGCCGATCCGGCGCGCGACACCGCGTCGCTGTACGGCACCGCCGACGCCGGCGTGCTCGGCAACGAGACCCCGCTGTCGATCGCGATCCGGCGGTTCCTCGCCCGCGATCCGGCGGCGGCGCGCGCGGTGTTCGGCCAGGCCCGCCTGCCGACCCTGGTCCAGGTCGACCCGTTCGAGCGGTTGTTCGAGGAGCATGACGGCACGCTGGTGGTCTCCGCCGACGGCGGCATCCCGCTGGTCCGCTACCACATCGCCGACGAGGGTGGGATCTGGCCGCACGCCGCGCTGATCGCGCGGCTGGCCGAGCTCGGGTTCGACGCCGAGGCCGATGCCCGGCGCGGCGGCGATCGCGGGATCCGGCCGCTGCCGTTCGTCTTCGTGTTCGGCCGCTCGCACTTCGCGGTGTCGTACTACGGCGCCAACGTGTTCCCCGACACCGTGATCATCGGCCTCGAGCAGCCGGCGATCCGCGAGCTGGTCACCGGCAAGTTCGTCCTGGAGGTCCGCGAGGACGACGACCGCAACCGCGCGCTGTGGATCGCCGTCGAGCTGTCGGCCGCCGGTGCCCACGCGCCGCCCGGCCCGCTCGGCGACGCGATCGCCGAGGCGATCCTCGCCAGCCTGCTGCACCTCAACAGCGAGTTTGCCAACTACGTCCCGGCCGCGCGCCAGCGCCCGCAGATCACGCTGTGGCCGACCGGTCATCCTGAGTACTTTCCCGTCGGGGTCAAGCACCGCTACTCGCGGCCGCCGGCGGCGAGCCGGTGAGCTGGCCCGGATCATTCACCACGTCTCCCGTCGTAGGCCGGTTAAGTGCCGAAAGTCAGCCGGCCGAAAACGCAAGGGCTTTCCTCGTGTTGTCGTCGCTGGTTGCGTGCCGGGACGATCCCCCAGCTGGGCTACGATGACCCGGCGATGGGCATGGAGGCCGTGCGGTTCCTGGTGCTGTGGATGGCAGGCTGGGTCAACTCCCGCCAGCTTGAGGTCATCGATTTCCTACGGGAGGAGAACCGCGTCCTGCGCGAGCAAATCGGCAGACGCCAGCTGCGGTTCACCGACGAGCAGCGGTGGCGCCTGGCCGCCAAGGAACGGATCGTCGGTCGTCGTCGGCTGGGCGAGTTCGCAGGCTTGGTCACACCCGGGACGATCTTGCGCTGGTACCGCGAGCTAGTCGCCCGCAACTACGACGGCTCCGCGCGTCGGCGGCCGGGACGCCCGACCGTGGTCACTACCTGCCCTAGCTTTTCGCAGGCTTCGCCGTTTCGAGCGCGCAGCGCAGCGCGAGCGACCCGGCACTGTTCACCTCCGCGCCAGGGCCTGCGCCCACGGCGATCGCCGGTGCGTCGCGGCGGTGAGCTCGACCAGCGCGAGCAGCTCGCCGGCGCACAGCCGCGGGGCGCCGCCGTGATCGTCGAGCTCGAGGTTGGGGGCCGCGCGGCGCCGCGCGGTGGCGAGAACGCGGGCGATGGAACCTGGGGCGTACGACCCAGGCGATCGACCCGAGCGAATGGCCGAGTTGAGGACCTGTGCGACCGTGCGCGGGCGAGCTCAGGAAGCCGAATACATTACCTGCAGGATATAAATATTAGAATGTTAGTTGACAGTTCGTAAATTCTGCGACCTGTGCGTTACGAAGCCTGGAGGAGACCGATGACCTGAAATCAGTACATTACGTCATCACCGCTCGAGTCGGATCGAGCGCGTAAGTGCTGAGTCAGCTCGGCGAGCTGGTGCACAGCGCCGCCGCTCCCCGGTCCAGCGATCCGCGAGGTCGCGACTTCGGCGCAAGACGCTCACTTCGGGACGCAGCCACTGATCTGGCTGTAGAGCGCTGTCGTCGAGAGGTTGCTGTTCATGACCAGGCTGCACGTTCTTCCCTGACCGGAGCATGCTCCGGACCAGCTGCTGAAACGCAGACAATCAGCCAGGTTCTGGAGCCCCGCCGTGAGGGTCAGCGCCGTTCCGGCGAGGTACGTGAAGTTGCAGCTTGCGTCGCAAGTATTGGAGGTGCCGCCCCCGGTAACCGTCACCGGGCTCTCCTCGGTGGCAACGCTGAGAATGCTGCTCGACGGATGCACGCAGCCGCCGTTGACGCAGCTGTCTCCGACGTGGCACTGGCAGGCGGCGCCGCAGGCTTGCGGATTCGGTGGGCTGAATCCGCGGTACTGGCACGTGCCCCCGATACAATCCGTGGCGCCGAGCACGCAGTCACAGATGGTATTGCACGACCCGCCGAGGCCGCTGAGGGCCTGCGCGGACTCGGCCACCGTCGATGCATTTCCACTCTCGTCGGGTGTGCCGCAGGCTGCGAGCGCAAGACAGCCGAGGGCGCCCAGGAGCCATTGCATCATTCGCAACATTCGTGTGCCCTGCGTGGGAGACATAATGGGATCCTTATCCGCCTCCACGCCGCATCCTGTCGAGACCATGCCGGTAAGAACCAGCGGAACCACCACAGACACTTCATACCTAGCCATTTTCCACCCCACAGTTCTGTTTGATTGCGATCGAATGACGCCCGACCATAGTTACTAAGCACTCTAGCGCTCGCCAGCGAAAGTCGCAACGACCAAGGCACGATTCCGGAACATCACGGCAATCAAGTAGGGGTCCCAGGAGCAACGGCGCGGATCGTGACCTCGTCGCGGTCGGGCGCGCGGCCCGCCCGCGACGAGCTCTCTGCAGGCCGCGGCCGGGGCCGGGTACCGACGGACGCGCACCGGGTACCGACGGACGCGCACCGGGCAGCTCCAGCGGCAGGTTCCGCAGGCGCTCGAGCTCGGCCCTCGCGATGGCGACGAGCAGCGCTCGCGCGTTGCGGCGGAACTGCGCGATCCTGAAGGATTCAGGATACTTCAGATCGCAAAAGCGGCCTTATGGTAACCGGGACGCAACTCTACGCGCGTACCGACGATAACATCCGCATGGACGAGAATACCGGCTCCGGCGCTCCGGAGGTCTCGGCGCCCTTCGTAATCGGCGCCCTGATGCTGGCGAGCGGCTCGATGAAGGGCCCCCCGACCGCCTTCTCGACCGACTTGGTCGGCGGCGACCTCGGCGATCGCCGAGCTGGAGGTCCCCTCGGCCGGTGATCGCTGGCACCGGGCTGCTCGCCGCCGACCTAGCCTAGTGCTCGAGGCATGGCTCGCGCGGCGTGGCCTGATGTGCAAGGCTCGTCGCGATGATGGTCGCCAAAGAGGTGGCGCTCGAGATCGAGCGCCGATTCGAGAAGCAGGTCGCCTATGTCTGGCGTCTACACGAGCTAGGCCGGCGGGCGATAGAAGATGGGCATGCGGTCGCGACGACCGGCGACGTGAGCCATCGCCTTGCGCTCTCGATGCTGTCGCGCGGGACGAGCGCATTGCACTCCGTGGAGCTGCTGTTCTGCGGCGGCCTCGAGACGGACGCGATGAGCGCTCTCCGGATCATTGCCGAGCTGCTCATCGACTACGAGTGGATCTGGAAGGAGGATCGCGAAGCACGGATCAAACTTTTCGTTGAGCACATCATGATCATCAACCAGCGAAAGCTGGTGCGCTGGATCAACCCACCCGGACAACCGGTCAACACGAACCTCGCGGACAAGCTCTTTGCTCAAATCGATCCGGCACATCGTCCGCATGGCATCGACACCGCCGAGAAGTACATGCAGTGGATCGAGGCGGAGTACCAACGCGTTCGCGGCAACTACGACGAGTTCAAGTCGTGGGCTGGGATCTCGATCCGGAAACGTGCCCAGCAGACTGGGCTGATGGACACGTACGACCTCCCGTTCGCCCTGGGTAGCGAGGCCACCCATTCAGGCGCCGCGACGCTCACCGGGCACTACCGAATCGAGGACGGCACGGTGTCGATGGTGTATGGGCCGACGGTCCCAACGAGCGCATGGGTTCTCGCGCTGGCCTCCCAGGTTTATGGCCACCTGCTCGAGGTCGTTGCAGACCACCTTGGGTTCGCCGCACTTCGCAGCGAGCTCGGCGCCCTCGGCGGTGAGTTCCTCGCCGTGTTCGCCACTGTCACCGCGACGTAATCTGGTGCCGTGGACGCCGGCGGTCATCGAACTGGCCGGCCCCGGCCACGCGGTTCTTGCGCGGGCAGCGCGCAGGCTGGACTCCTTCAGTTGCGGTCTCGCCACCATCGCTCAAGATCGAGAGCCTCTTCGACGACGCGGGCGCCGCGGCCCGTGCTGGCTACCTTACGCATCCGGGCGTGAACATGGCGGGAGTCGGCGGACACGAGCGGCTCCACTGGCTACCCGATTCGTGCTCCGAGTGGGGATGCATCTGCCCAGTGTCACTCGAATCCGGACGTGGGTCCTTGGTGGCGTGGGGGTGGCTGGGGTCGCAGCTGGTGCCGCAAAGATCGGCGAGAGAGCTCGCAGGCGTCGCCGTGGACGCGGTCCGGTCCCGGCGGGAGCTGATCATTGAGAACGCCGTCCTCCGCCACCAGGTCAACGTTCTTCGCCGCCGCCGCGCGCGTCCGAAGCTCAACCTCGTGGACCGCCTGAAGCTGCTCATCGGCGCGCGCCTGTTACCGTCGTGGCATCGCGCGATCGCCATTGTCCAGCCGGAGACCGTCCTGCGCTGGCATCGTGCGCGCTTCCGCCTGTTCTGGCGACGCCGATCCTGCCCGCGGAAGACGTCGCCGCTACCTCCCGACACGATCGACCTGATCCGAGACATGGCGGCACGAGGACGTCTGTGGGGCGCCGAGCGCATCCGCGGCGAGTTGCTCAAGCTCGGGATCAAGGTCAGCAAGCGGACCATTCAGAAGTACATGCGCAGCGTTCGCGGCCGAAGCGGTGGCAGCGGCCAGCGTTGGGCGACGTTCCTGAAGAACCACGCCGAACGCATGTGGGTCTGCGACTTCATCCAGACCCACGACCTGCTGTTCCGCCAAGTCTACGCGTTCTTCCTCGTGCACCTGGCGTCACGGCGGGTGGTCTACGTCGCCGCGACGCGCCACCCGACCCAGGCGTGGACGGCGCAACAGCTGCGCAACGCCACGATGGAAGGGGGGCACCGGCCGTGCTGCTGCGGGATCGCGACGACAAGTTCGGTCCAGCGTTCGACCGTGCGGCGCAGGGCGTTGGCGCCAAGGTGATCCGAACGGCGGTTCGGGCGCCGAACCGTCCAAGCCGATCGCGTTCACGAGCGTGCTCGGCGGGCTCCACGTGTGTACTGCCTCGGCTGGAACCTGACGGTCAGACCGCCGTGGTACGCACCCGGTAGCCAGCACGGCCCGGGGCCGCCTGAGGGTGCGAGGCGGCCACCGTCCTGGCGAGTCACCGATGCAACGCGGGGAACAAGCGGATTTTGCTAAGCGATTGCAAGGATGCGTGCTGTCAGCACGATGCGTGTTGTGAAACAGCGCGGAGCGTCGCCTAATGTACGTTGCTGGGGCGATGCTGGTGAGCGAACGGGAGGTAGAGGTCGTGTCGACCTGGAAGGGAACGACCGGCATGGCGAGCACCGGCGGCCGGAGTGTGATCGCCGTGATCGGCATCGATCGCTACCACCACTGGCAGCGGCTCTCGAACGCGGTGCGCGATGCGACCGGGGCGGCGGCGCTGTTCCGGCGGCTCGGGTTCGAACAGGTCGCCGCGCCGCTGCTCGATGACGATGCGACCGGCAAGGCGCTCCAGTCGCTGGTGACGGACGACCTGATGACGCTCGGGCCGGACGACAGCCTCGTGCTGTTCTACGCCGGGCACGGCGGTACCCGAAAGCACTACCTCGGGGATGAGGTGATCAAGGCTGGGTACCTGATCCCGGTGGATGCGGCGGAGAGGCCGGACAAGGTCTCGACGTGGGTCGATCTGGAAGGCTGGTTGCGGGCGGTTGCGCTGCTGCCGCCGAAGCACATCCTGGTGGTCCTCGACGCGTGCCACAGCGGGATCGCGCTGGATCCGATCATCAAGTGGCGAGACATCGGAACGTGGCAGGATACGCCCCTGTCGACGCTGAAGGTGCGCCGCAGCCGGCGGATCATCACCTCGGCGCTCGACGACCAGGTGGCGCTCGATGGCGGTCCGGTGCGCGGGCACTCGCTGTTCACCGGCTGTCTCATCGAGGGGCTCACCGACGGCATCCAGCGAGATGGCCGCCGGGTGACCACGGGATCGGAGCTGGGGCTGTACGTGCAGCGGCGTGTCCAGACGTACCCGCACTCCCGGCAGACGCCGGATTTCGGGACGTTCGCATTCGACGATCGCGGCGAGATGGTGATCTCGCTGGTGACCGAGCACGTGAGCGATCCGGTGGAAGCACCCTCGACGATCGCGGAGCCGCCGGCCTGGCTTGATCTCATCGACCTGGACGACCGGCCGGAGCTTGCGTCCGAACCTGAGTCGCGGCCGACGGCTGCGGCTTCCAGTGCTGGAGCCGAGGTCGACAACGAGTCGGCCGTCGTTGCGGAAGCGGCGCCGACACGACCGTCCGCCGTGCCCGACGAGCCAGCGCTGGCCTCGACGATCGAGGCGCCCCTGATGGGTGCGCCTTTCAGCAGCGACGTCGATGTGTTGAGGCCGTTCGACCGGTTCGACGACAGGCACGAGCTGGCACGCGCCGGCGACGCCGAGGCGCAGTCCAGCGACGCAGCAGTCGGCGCCGAGGTCGATGTAGGGGTCAAGGCCGAGGCTGAAGCAGGAGTGAACGCGGAACCGGCGATGGAGCGAGCGTGGGACGTTCGCGAGGCGAGGCGTTGGGAGCTCGAAGAACAGGCAAGGACCGAAGTGATGGCCGCAAGGGCCGAGCTCGCCGCGCGCCTCGAGCAGGAAGAACAGGAACGCCGGCCGCGACGAGAGCCGTTCGCATCGAAGCGCGGAATGAGCCCCGTTCCGACGCCGGCACTGGCGCCGTCTCCGCCGGCAGGTGCAACACAGAGCCCGCCGCCGAACCGCACGGCGTCGATCGCGCCGACGGTGAAGCTTGAGCGGCCTACCTCCACGGAGCTCGCTTCGCTGCCGCCGCTGACCGAGATCGCGGCACCGACCGCGCCGACACCGGACGCGCGGCGTTGGATCGTCATCGGTGCCGTGGGTGGCACGCTCGCGATCGCGCTGATCGCATACCTCAGCTTCGGTCATGAGTCGTCGCCTTCGGTCGGTACGACCGCGCGTGTCGCTGTCCCGAATCCGTCCGATGCTCCTCCTGTCGACGATGCTCCCGGTGCTGTCGTGGAAGGTCCACCTGATGCGCAGTCGCAATCCGGCGGGGCTGCGTCCGGCAGCTGTCCGGCCGGGATGGTGCCGATCCCGGCGGGGACGTTCCGGATGGGCAGTCCTGACGGAGTCGGTGATCTCGACGAGCACCCACAGCATGAAGTCACGCTGTTGGCGTACTGTATCGACAAGACCGAGGTGACGGTGAAGGCGTACGCGGCATGTGTCGCGGGCAAGGGCTGTTCCCGGGCGCCCGTCACGGTGAGCTGGAGCGGCGTTTCCGCGGACGACGTGAAGCGCTACAGCCGGTTCTGCAACCGCGACGACCACCCGGACCACCCCATCAACTGCGTCGACTGGAATCAGGCGACCGCGTACTGCGCATGGGCGGGCAAGCGGCTGCCAACCGAGGCAGAGTGGGAGTATGCGGCGCGCGGGAACGACGGCCGAGTCTATCCCTGGGGTAATGAACCACCGAGCGCGAAGCGTCTGAACGCATGCGGTAGCGAGTGCGTCGCGATGGCGAAGCGCGAGCTGAACCTGGACTGGAGGTCGATGTACGACGCGAGCGACGGCTGGGAGACCACGGCCCCGGTGGGCAGCTTTCCGGACGGCGCGAGCCCGTTCGGTGTGCTCGACATGGCGGGGAACGTGTGGGAGTGGACCGCGGACTGGTACGGTCCCTACACGGCGGCAGCCGCAGTGAACCCGAGCGGCGCGAAGAGCGGCCCGGAGCGCGTGCTTCGCGGCGGCGCATGGCTCGACAATGTCGCCGGCCATGTTCGCGCCGCGTTCCGCTCCGGGCTTGGTGCGTCGGGCCGGAACGACTATGCAGGGTTCCGTTGCGCGCGCGGTGATTGAATGTCCCCCCTTTGTATCTTCTCGCT
Organism: Kofleriaceae bacterium; assembly: GCA_036265355.1. Classification (GTDB taxonomy): domain Bacteria; phylum Myxococcota_A; class Polyangia; order Haliangiales; family Haliangiaceae; genus JABFXX01. The sequence goes on from DATAPF010000050.1 coordinate 11,237, forward strand.
ATGGTGCCATTCCACAGTATGCGTGACGACACCAGCGTGCGCGTTCTCGGTAACGAGTTCTGCGCAATCGCTGACGCTTGCCGGGCGGACGCCGTCCTATGCCAGGTGTCGATCGGGGCGGAACGCGTTGAAACCGGACGCTCGGAGACGCCTGAACCGAGCGCGGCCTGGCGGGTTCGATCGGAGTCCGCGGTTCCGATCGCTCGGATCCGGCCCGGGGGTGCCTGGGGATCGTCGGCGAGGCAGTACCCCGACGACGGTGCGTGTCGTGGTGCCGCCGATCGTCGGCGACGTTCGCAACACGGCGTCCGGCGGGTCACGCTGCAGCGCGGTAGTAGTAGCCAACGCGGGTTCTCGGTGGCGAACTGGACGATCAGGCGTTGCAGCAAAGCGACCGTACCGGGTCGCCGGCATCCTCGTCGGGGGGGGGCCGTCGTACTTCTTGGCGACGAGCTCGCGGTACCAGCGCAGGATCGTGTCGGGTGTCACCAGACCGGCCAGCTGCTTCGGCGCGGCGGCCGAGGGCTTGGCCCTTGGTCGCGAGCCGGCGACGCTGAGCGTCGGTGAAGCGCAGACGCCGGTCGCCGAACTGCTCGCGCAGGACGCGGTTCTCCTCCTAGAGATACTCGACAATCTCGCGCTGGCGGCGTTCACCCAGCCCGCGAACACGAGCAACAAGAATTGGAGCGGCGCGACCGACATCTTCGGCGATCCTACCTCGCGGAGATCCGGTTCGGCCGGCTCTACGCGGGAGCGACGAGCGGCAAAGCATGATGCTGCCGGGTGGTTTTCACCCCGATCCTGTGCTGGCACAGGACGGGATCCGCGGGAGGCGGCGGGATCGGGTGGATCCGCCCGGGCGCAAGTGCGCGTGAGGGTTGCAGTGCGTCGACGATAAACGGTTGTCGATCGCTCCTCACGGCCGTGCGCCCGATCTGCCGGACGCAGCTTGCCATCGTGAGTACGAGCGGTCGGAACGGGCGACCGAGAGGTCGTGTGAACGATCCGGGCCTACAGCGAGCGCTCGCCGTAGTAGATCGCGCCGAGGAACGTCGTCGGGTCGATCGGCGCGCCGAGCGCACGCAGCTCGTTGCCGGGGGCGCCGGCGTACGGCGTGCAGGTCGTGCCGTCGAGCCGGAACAGCGGGCCGGGCGCCAGATCGCCGACCGGCCGGATCGTGAACGGCCGGTTCGAGGTCGCATACGTGGGCGGCTCGCAGGCGTGCTGCGGGACCTCGGCGACCAGCACCGGCGAGGTGCAGCCGGCGGTGAACACCAGCGTCGCGGTGGTGATCGCCACCGGGAGGCAGCGGATCGCGCCGCGGATGCTGCGCGGCAGGCAGTCCGCCCCGAGCACGGTGTCGAACAGCCGGCCGTCGTACACGCGGAGGCTCTCGGCGGCGGGGCTGGCACCGGGGCAGGGGCTGGGACCGGCGCCGAGATCGAGGACGACCCGGCGCAGCCGGTGGCCGGGGACATCCTCCAGCGCGCGGCCGATCGCGGGCAGCTCGATCGCGGCGCCGACCGAGAACATCCGGCCGCCGGTGGGCGCATCGGCGGGGCTGCACGCGTCGCCGGTCCGGCGATACACCGGCGGCGGCAGCTCGGCCCCGACGCTGTGGTAGCTCGCGCAGCCCGATGGCTCGGCGAGCCGGGCGATCGCCGGAGCCGCGGGCGCCGCGACCACGGGCTGGTTGCACGCCGGATCGCCGAACAGGGTCGCGGCGGGGGCACCGGCCGGCTCGCATGCAACGCTGCCGTCGCTCTCGGGCGTGGCCGCGCACGCAGCGCCGAGCTGGCGATCGCGCAGCCCGGCGGCGACCCGCAGGCCGTCGTCGGTCTCGCGGACCACCAGGCCGATCCGGCCGGCGGTGAGCTCGGCGTCGTGGAACACGACCAGCGCGTCCCCATCGAGCTCGTCGCCGACGGCGAAGAAGCTGGTCAGCGCCGCCGGCACCGCGAGCGGCCCGGTGCAGGCGCCGCCGGCGCGCGTGAAGTACTGCGTGATCGGCGGCGCCGCCGCGCCGGCGCGGAACACCCGGGTCGCGACCGCGCCGCCGGCGGCGGTGTCCGGGGCGACGAAGTAGCTCGGCCTGGCGATCGTCCGGCCCAGGCCGATCGGCATCGTGCACCCCGCGTCGGCGTACTCGGCGTCATCGACGGCCGGCACGCAGCGCACGGCGCCGTCGCGCCACGCCTGGGGCACACAGCGGGTGTGGAGCCCGGTGTCGTAGAACTCGGTGGACACCGCGAGCTCGGTGCCGTCGTCGTAGCGATACTTCTGCAGGGTGAGCCGCGCGCCGCCTCGCGCGGCGAACAGATCCTCGCTGGCCGGGCGCAGGTCGTCGCCGCAACCCGGCGCGGCCCCGGCGAGCGCAACGAGCGCAACGCGCGCGACGAGCGCGACGAGCGCGACGATCCGGGCGATCACGGGCTGTACTCCACACCGATCGACGGGAAGATCGGCAGTCCGCTGGTGTAGCTCAGGCGCGTGTAGTCCTTGTTGTACGTCACGCCCTCGGGGTTGTGGCGGTTCACGACGTTCTGGATGTCGACGTAGAGGTTCATGGTCCCCGCGCTGCCCCACGGCCGGAGCCAGCCGCGGTCGACGCGGAGGTCGAGCTGGACGAAGCTCGGCAGCCGCTCGGACAGGATCGGACCGTCGACCGCGATCCAGTCGCCGCTCGCGCCGGGTTTCGGATAGGCGCCGGCGACCGGGGTGTACGGATTGCCGGTCACGTAGCGAAACCGCCCGCCCAGCCGCCAGCGGCCGAGCTCGGTGGTCCCGACCAGCGTGAGCGAGTGCGGCTGATCGAGCACGTAGGGCCGCGCGGTGTCGTCGCGCGTCGGGTTGGTCCGGTACGACCGCGCGTAGGTGTACGCGATCCACCCGGTCCACGCGCCGACGTTGCGCCGCGCGATCAGCTCGACGCCGTACGCATGGCCGGTGCCGACCGCCTCGCGGTAGCTGTACGAGCCGAACTGGCTGTCGACCAGCTCGCGGCTGACCCCGAGCAGGCCGCCGGACTCCTCGCCGCCGTTGGCCGAGATCGGCGTCGCGCCGGTGATCGCGTCGACCGGCAGCTGGCGGAGGTCCTGGTAGTACACGGTCGCCGACAGCTCCTTGTCGTCGCCGACGATCGTCTTGAGCGTCGCCGCCGCCTGGGTCGCCGACGAGCCCAGCATCACGCGATTGCCGAAGATCGGATCGAGATCGGTGATCAGCGGCGGCTCGTGGTAGCGGCCGAGCGACTCGCGCAGCGTGACATCGCGCGACAGCTTCTCATCGATCGCGATCCGCGGATCGAGCGTCCACTGCCGCGACAGCCCGAAGTGGTCGCCGCGCAGTCCGGGCCGGATCTCGACCGTGTCGCCGCCGGCGAACCACGACTGCTCGATCCACACGCCGGCGTCGGCCGCCCACCGGGTCAGGTCGCGGTGGACGACCATGGTGGGCGCCGGATCGAGCCGGGTCGGCGGCGGGGTGTTGACGATGTCGTAGCTGTAGCGCTGCCAGCCGCCGTCCAGCCCGGCCGACAGCGTGCCGCCGGCCGCCGGGGTCGCGACGTGCGCGCGCAGCGACAGCGGCACGGTGGTGCGATGCATGCCCTTGTCGATGTCGTCCTGGTTGGCGCGCGCGTTGATCTCGTCGATGCCGACCGCCGGCATCGCCTCGAACCGCGTCGCGCCGCGGACCGCGCGGTAGCGCACGCCGAGCCGCGCGAACCGCGACGTGTAGGTGAGCGACTTGAGGTTGGTGGTGTTGAACCCGAGCCCGCTGCCGGCGCTCGGATCGTTGACCAGCGTGAGCAGGTCGTCGGAGCCGAACAGGATCGCCATCCACCGGCCATCGCCCGACTCCCAGCGCAGCTGGGCGTCGCCGTAGCGCGGCACCAGCGTGAGGTCGACGCGGGCGGCGCGGACCAGCTCGTCGAGGTACGACCGCCGCACGCCGATCAGCCAGCTACCCTTGAGCGGCCCCGGGCCCTCGGCGAGCGCGCCCGCGCTGATCAGGCTGAGCTCGCCGCCGGCCCGCCAGTCGTCGCCGCGCCCGGTCCGCGACGTGACGATCGCGACGCCGCCGAGCCCGCGGCCGTAGCGCACGCTGGCGCCGCCGGGCTCGAGCGTGACCTCGTCGACCGCCGCGGTCGGCAGGAACGACGCGAGGCCGCCGAAGTGATACAGCAGGGGCACCTCGATGTCGTCGAGGTAGACCTTGGTGTCGCGCGGCGCCGTTCCGCGCAGCGCCAGACCGCCGAGCCCGAACGGCGTGCGCGCCACGCCGGGCAGGCTCTGCAGCGCGCGCAGCACGTCGTTGCCGGCGCCGGGCTGGGTCCGCACCGCGGCGGTGTCGAGGTGGAGCGGCGGCCCGCCGGGCGGACGGCCGCTGACCCGGATCAGCTCGCTCGCGCTGCCCGCCGCCTCGAGCCGGATCACCAGCGCCGCGCCGATCCGCGCCGATCCGAAGTACGCGCGGTAACCGTCGGCGATCACCATCACGTCGACCCGGCCGAACGCGATGCCGTCGACCCGGAACTGGCCCTGATCGTCGGTCGCCGCCTCGCCGCTGTCCACGCTGACCAGCGCCCCGACCACTGGCAACCCGGTGGCGTCGTCGACCACCGAGCCGGTGACGGCGCGGTCGGCGAACGCGGCCGGTGTGGCCAGCGTCACCGCGGCGATCACGAGCCAGCGGTGGATCATGCGACCACGCTACACGATCGCCCGCGAGATCGACCTCGCTTTGCGAGCGGGCTGGTACGGCCGTCTCCCGGAGCGACCCCCGGACTGGTACCTCGCGGTACCGGCGGCTCGCCGGATTCTCGAGGGTTCGCGTGGTCTGGTGCTTGCAGCGTGCGGGGACATGCGAAGTATCTACCTCCTTGCTCTGGTCGCGTGCAGCAACTCCTCCGGCCCGGCGCCCGATCCCGTCGCGGACGACGATCCGGCCGCCGTCGGCGTCGACGTGGCCGCCCTCTCGGGTCTCGGCACGGTGACCAACGTCCACGCGGTCGCTTGCAACGGCGCGCCCATGGGCTCGACCTGCCGGCAGGTCACCGTCACCGGCTGTCCGGGCATCGCGAGCGAGCCGCTCGACGCGGTGGTCGCGGTCCGCCCCGCGATGGGCACGCTGCGCGGCACCGTCGTCCACTTCAAAGGCGGCGGCGGCGAGGGCTTCCAAGGCAGCGACCAGAACTACGAGGCCGCCGGATTCCGCAACGTGTACATCTCGTGGCTCACCGACTGGGAGCAGACCCAGAGCGCGGGGATCAAGACCGCGGCGTGCCGGCCGGCGACGATCCTGCAGTGGGTGTTCACCGAGCCGACGCTGCACAACAGCAGCCGCACCCTCGGGTTCTGCGGCGAGGGCTTTTCGGGAGGCTCCGGCCAGCTTGGCTACGCGCTCGCGCACTACGGCATGGGCAGCGTGCTCGACTACGTCAACGAGCTGTCGGGCCCGCCATTCACGCGGATCGACATCGGCTGCAACGGCGACGCGCCGCCGACCTCGATGGTGTGCGGCGTCGCCGATACCACGCGGCTGCCGTCGTCGCTGAACGCGTGGGAGAACATCCAGTCGCCGCTCAAGTGCGGCAGCACCAGCGTGCCGCCCAGCGAGCTCGCGCGCTGGAAGTCGGACTCGATCGGGGTCGGTGGCGTCTACAACTACCCGAAGACCCAGGTCCAGTTCTTCGGATGCACGTTCCAGGCGACCGCGGTGACCGTGATGGGCAATGCGTACTTCAACACGATCTCCCAGGCCGAGGGCGGCAATCCCAACCTCGCCCAGTACCACTGCTACTTCCAGTCCGACGGCTGTCAGGGCGAGCAGCTCGGGACCGGGCTGTCCGACGCGAAGCAGGCGCTGATCGCCGGCTGCGTGCCGCGCCACCAGTAGGGCCGCTCACGCCCGCCGCTGGCGGTGACCGCCGCGTGATAAGCTGCCGCGCGCCCCCGCGACGAGGAGCCCGCATGCGGTACGATCTGCACACCCACTACTATCCGGCGTCGTTCTTCGAGCTGATCCGCAACACGCCGGGTGAGTTCTCGTTCGGCACCGATCCGACCGGCCGGACGATCATCCGCCACCGCGGCGCGCGGTTCTTCGGCGTCACCGCGCCGATGACCGACCCCGCGCTGCGCCTGGCCGACATGGACCGGGTCGGGATCGACGTCGAGGTGGTGTCGCTGTCGACGCCCAACGTGTTCTTCGCCGAGGCGGCGGGGCAGGCCGAGGTCGCCCGGATCGTCAACGACGCCTACGCCGAGCTGATCGCGCAGCACCCGGCGCGGTTCAAGGGCTTCGCCTCGATCCCGATGGACGCGCCCGACGCGGCGCTGCGCGAGCTCGACCGCGCGCTCGGCGAGCTCCGGCTGAGCGGCGTCGTCCTGCTCAGCAACATCCGGGGCCGCGCGCTCACCGACCCGTGCTACCGGCCGTTCTTCGAGGAGGCCAACCGCCGCCGGCTGTGCATCTTCCTGCACCCGATGATCCCGGTCGCGTCCGAGGTGTTCAACGAGTACGTGCTCGGCCCGCTGATCGGCTTTCCGTTCGACACCAGCCTCGCGGTGGCCCGGATGTGCTTCGCCGGCATGTTCCGCGACTTCCCCGACATCCGCTGGGTGATCGGTCACCTCGGCGGGGCCATCCCGTACCTGATGGAGCGGCTCGACAACGGATATCGCGACTTTGCCGAGTGCCGGGCGCACATCGACGCGCTGCCCAGCAGCTACCTCAAGCGCCTGCACTACGACACCGTGAGCTTCAGCGGCCCGGCGCTGCGCATGGTGCGCGACCTGGTCGGCGTCGATCACATGGTGATGGGCAGCGACTATCCCCACATGCTGGGCTCGATCGATCGCGCGGTGACGTCGATCGAGGCCTTGGACATCGCTGCGCACGAGAAGCAGGCGATCTTCAGCGGCACCGCGCTCCGCATCCTCCACAACGTGTGACGGACCAGCCGCGATTCCTGCGCGTGGTCGGACTCGCCGGCCTGACCGCGATCGCGGTCAACGGCGTGATCGGCTCCGGCATCTTCGCCTTGCCGGCGACGGTCTACGCGATCGCGGGCGCGGCGAGCCCCGTCGCCTACGTGGTCGCCGCCGTACTGATGGCGATGATCGTCGCATGCTTCGCCGAGGCCGGCAGCCGGTCCGACGAGACCGGCGGTCCGTACGTCTACGCCCGCGCCGCGTTCGGCGAGTTCGTCGGCTTCCTGGTCGGCTGGCTGTTCCTGTTGACCCGCGCGGTCGCGACCGGCGCGATCGCCAACACGTTCGCGGCCTACCTGGGCAACATCGAGCCGGCGATGGCCAGCGGGGCGGGGCGGATCGCCGTGATCACGCTCGCGATCGGGGGCCTCGCCGCGATCAACGTCTACGGCGTGCGCGCGGCGTCGTCGACCGTGAATCTGTTGACGATCGCCAAGCTGGTGCCGCTGCTCGTGCTGATCGGTGTCGGCCTGTCGTTCATCGAGCCGGATCGCGTGGCGCTGCTCGGGCTGCCGAGCGGATCGCTGCGCCAGGCCGCGCTGCCCCTGATGTTCGCGTACGGCGGGTTCGAGAACGCCAACGTGCCGACCGAGGAGGTGGTCGACCCGCGGCGCCACCTGCCGGTCGCACTGCTGTCCACGATCGCCGCGGTCGCGGTGATCTACATCCTCATCCAGATCGTGGTGCAGAGCGTGCTGCCGGACCTCGCCACCAGCGCGACGCCGCTCGCCTCGGCGGCCCGCGCGATCCTGGGCGCGCCGGGCGGCTGGCTGCTCACGGCGGCCGCGATCGTCGCGACGCTGGGCAGCATCAGCGCCGTGATCCTGGTCGGGCCTCGCGTGCTCTATGCGTTCGCACGCCACGGCCAGCTGCCGCGCGGGCTGGCGGCGATCCACCCGCGGTACCACTCCCCGCACCGGGCCGTGATCGCGTTCGCCGTGCTGACCTGGGTGGCGGCGGTCAGCGGCGGGTTCAACCAGCTGGTCGCGCTGAGCGCGGTGTCCCGCCTGCTGTTCAGCGCGGGCGTCTGCCTCGCGGTGCCGGTCCTGCGCCGGCGGCAGCGCGAGATCGCGCCGGCGTTCCGGTTGCCGGGCGGCCCGGTGATCCCGCTGCTCGCGGTCGCGCTGTCGATCTGGCTGCTCAGCGGCCTGTCGGCCGGCCAGGCGATCGCCGGCGGCATCGGCATCGCCGCCGGGCTGGTGGTGTACGCCGGCCAGCGCTGGCTGTGGCCGCGCGACCGGTCGCCGTAGCCCGGACATTCACCAGACCGCTGGCTGCGACTGCCGCGGCGCGGCCTTCTGCTGCAGCTCCGGCCGCGCCATGCCCGCTTCCGCCGCGGCTCGCCGGGCGCTGCCCGGTCCGACTACCTGCTCCAGATCCGGGGGGCGTTTGCGGCCGTGCGGTGGCACGTGACCACCTGTCAGCGGGAAGCATCGGGGCCTCCACCGCTCGCTGCTCCATCGCCCTCTACTGGGAGTGGGACAACCGCCGGTGATATGAGCTGCCAGCATGTTATCGTCCTCACGAGGCGCGCCTACGCTCGTCGTCGATGGTCAGGGGCGCCGCTCATGTTGCTCAGGTTCGACGTCAACTCGGGTCGCGGATCCGAGCGCTGCGTGACGCTCTCGACCTCACGCAGGAGGTGATCGCGGACCGCATCGAGCTCTCGGCCAAGTACGTGAGCCAGCTCGAGTGCGGCCAGCGGTCACCGAGCTTGGCGACCGTGGTGGCGCTCGCCCACGACGGCTTCGGCATCACGCTCGCCTCGCTGATGTTCGGGATCGACGAGGAGCTCGAGGCCGAGATGAAGGAGCTCAGCGACGCGCTCGCGGGCTGGCCGAAGGAGGCCCGCCGCGCCCTGCTGCAACTCATCATGCTGGTGCTGCGCGGAGGGGCGGGACAACTCCCGGGGGCGGGGCAGGTCAGGGCGGACGTGGATCGACCGAGGCGTCGTGGTGAATCTCCGGGCTCGCTCCCCGAGGCGCGCACCCAGCCGCGGCGGTGAGCCGGCGCCGTGCTCAGCGGCGGTGATCGTGGTCGTCGCCGTCGCCGTCGCGGTGCCCGGCGCGCCGGCACACCCCGTGGTCCAGCGCGCTGTCCGCGAAGTCGAGGCGGCCGTTCACCTCGTGCTTGAACCTCACCAGCGCATCGCGGCACACCACCGCGGGCTGCTCCAGGTTGCCGCCGCAATGGAAGCTCGCGGCGTCGTCCGTGCTGCCGCCGCCGTTGTAGATCGCGGTCTGCGGGTACGGGCACAGCGGGCGGCTGCGCGTGACCGCGCCGTTCGCCGTGGTCGCCGCGAGGATCTGCCGCGGAGCGGCGCCGTGTTCGACCCAGGTGACCAGCGCGCCGAACAGGTCCTGCGGCTGCGGGCCGTTGCCGCCGCCGCAGTGCCCGACGCCGGGCGCGCGGAACAGGCGATAGAACCGCTGCACGTCGTCGAAGTCGCCCGTGCGGTGCGCGTAGCGCTCGGCCATCACGCGGTAGTAGTTGATCACGCCGCGCGGATAGATCAGCTGATCGTTGCCGCCGACGAACGTCAGCAGCTTGCCGCCCGAGCGGCGGAACGCGTCGAGGTTGCCGAACGTGTCGGTGACGTCGGCGATGTTGCGCGATCCGTCCTGCGCGACCTGCGGATAGCCCTCGATCCCGACGGTCCGCCAGTCGAAGCCGAGGTCGTGCTCGTCCCAGTGGAACTGGGTGACGCCGAGCGCGAACGGCGCCGTGCCGTTCAGCCCGGTCAGCGCCGTTCCGCGATCGAGCCCGAACCAGATCCGGTCGCCGTCGGCGTTGCGCGGCCCGTCCCAGATCCGGTCGATCGCCTCGGCCTCGCCGGCGGTCAGGCAGCTGGTCGCCGGCGCGGTCGGCGCGCCGCAGAGGTTGGCCGTCGCGCTGAACGTGCAGGTCCTCGGATCGTCGATGATGCCGTCGGTCACCCCGTCGGCGGCGTCGCACGCCGCGATCGCCGAGGCGGAGGTCTGGTTGAGCTTGGCCGCCGAGATCGGCCCGCCGGCCAGGTCCTTCATCGCGATCTGTCCCCACATCTGCGCGGTCTGGAACCGGGTCCAGTAGATCGCCGGTGCGCTCGCCAGGATGCCGTCGAGCTCACCGGCCAGCTCCTGCGCGAGCAGATAGCCCTGGCGCCCTCCCGTCGAGCAGCCGTTCCAGTAGTTGAAGGCGGGCCGCATGCCGTAGTACGCGTCCGCCGCCCGCTTCGACAGCAGCACCTGCTGCTTGATCGCGTTGCGGATGAAGTCCTCGATGAACTGCGTGTTGTACGTCCCGTCGGCGTTGACCCCGGGCTCGCAGTTGCCGCCCGCGTGCCCCAGGTCGGTCCCCGAGCCGACGTAGCCGGTGTTCACCGCGGGGGTCACGGTCAGGTTGCCGGCGCAACCGCCGCCGCCCAGTCCCTGGGTCCGCCCGTTCCACGCGCCCTGCACGCCGCCGCTGCCGCCGTCGGCGGCGTTGAGCGGCAGCCCGACGCGGATGTTGATGTTCTGCGCCGGGCTGGTGCCGAACAGGAGTTCGACCTGACAGTAGCTCGCGTTGACGCCGCTCGCGGCGATGATCTGGCTGGTCACGGACTTCACGGCCGGGTTGCCGGCCAGGCCGTGCCTCGGGTCGCTGGCCAGCTCACCGCAGTGCACCGCGGCCGGGGCGTGCGATCGATCCGCCCGCGCTCGTCGAGAGCCCACCGCCGCGACGCACAGGAGCACGGAAACCAGAAGGACGTAGCTTCGCCTCTGCATGGGTCACTCCTTGGTCAGTGAGTCCGCGGACACGAGTCTCCGAGCCGCCGCTGGGCAGGACAAGATCGGTTCTGGAATCAGTGATTCCACACAGCGATCCACCAGACGCACAGTGAAATATAGTGCGTGAAATATAGTGCCTTTCGCGCGCTCGACTTGCCTCACGGCCGGGCGTAGCGTGCGGAGCCGAGGAGTTACCATGCGTCGCTTTCGCCTGCCGCCCGCGCTCGCCGTGTCTGCCGCGCTCGCCGTGTCCGCCGCGCTCGCTGCGTCCGCCGTCGTGGCTGGGCCGGCCCCGGGCAAGGCCCCGGTGCCGTCGCCCGATGCCGCTCAGAAGCTCGCCCAGGGTACGTTCCGCGAGTACCTCGACCTCCTCGCGCTGCCCAACGACGCCACCCGCGGCCCCGACATCCAGCGCAACGTCGAATTCCTCGAGCGCGCGTTCCGCAAGCGCGGCTTCACCACCCGCCGGCTCGACAACGGGGAGCGCCCGCTGCTGTTCGCCGAGTGGCCGGCGGGCCAGCCCGGCGCGAAGACCATCCTCTATTACATGCACCTCGACGGCCAGCCGGTCGTCGACCGCGAGTGGTCGCAGCCGAGCCCGTGGCAGCCGGTGGTCAAGCAGAAGAACCGCGCCGGCGGCTGGGACGTCGTGCCCGCCGATGCGCTGTTCGCCCCGGCGCTCGACCCCGAGCTGCGCGTGTTCGCGCGGTCCGCGTCCGACGACAAGGCGCCGATCATGATGTTCCTCGCGGCGTTCGACGGCCTCCGCCAGCTCGGCGCCGCGCCGGCCAACCACGTCAAGGTCCTGATCGATAGCGAGGAGGAGAAGGGCTCGCCGTCGATGCGCGCGGTGGTCACCGCCAGCAAGGACCTGCTCAAGTGCGACGCCCTGATCATCCAGGACGGCCCACGCCATGCCAGCGAGCGGCCGACCCTGGTGTTCGGCAACCGCGGCGCCGCCGAGGTCGTGCTCACCGTCTACGGCCCCCGGCAGCCGCTGCACAGCGGCCACTACGGCAACTACGTGCCGAACCCCGCCATGCGGCTCGCCCGCCTGCTCGCCTCGATGAAGGACGACGACGGTCGGGTCACCATCGCCGGCTACTACGATCGCGTCCAGCTCACCGCCGCCGAGAAGCAGGTCCTCGCCGAGACCGGCGACGACGAGCCCGCGATCCGCCGCCGCCTCGGCATCCGCTCCGCCGAGCGGGTCGGCGCCAGCCTGCAGGAGGCGCTGCAGTTCCCGTCGCTCAACGTGCGCGGCATGGCCGCCGCCTCGGTCGGTGACAAGGCCTCCAACATCGTCCCTCACCAGGCGACCGCCGATATCGATATCCGGACCACCCCCGAGACGCCGCCCGACTACCTGTTCGGCCTGCTGCAGAAGCACGTCGAGGCCCAGGGCTACCACCTCGTCCCCGGCCCGCCGACCGACGAGGACCGCGCGGCCCACGACAGGCTCGCCACGCTGACCATGGACATCGGCAGCCGCGCGGTCCGCACGCCGCTCGACCACCCGCTCGGCGCCTGGGCCTACGCGGCGCTGCAGCAATCCAGCCCGCGCGGCGCCCCGGTCCGGATCCGGATGATGGGCGGCAGCGTCCCCACCGACAGCCTGGTCGAGGTGCTCGGCGCCCCGTTCGTCATCATCCCGCTGGTCAACGGCGACAACAACCAGCATACCTTCGACGAGAACATGCGGGTCGGCCACTATGTCGAGGGCATCCGCGCGATGCTCGCCATGCTGCGGCGGAAGTACTAAATTAAATCAGTTGTCGATCGCATCATTCACCGCACACCGCGCTCGCGGAACCGAATCGAGGCAGCCAGGCGGCGCCGTGCGATGGCCGCGCAGGCGGCCCGCCGAGCGCGTCGCGATCGCCCTCCGACCTCGCCGCGCCTGCAGCACTTCCTTTGCTCTCTGGCGCCGATGATCTCGCGCGCCTCCCTCGTGTCGAGGGAGGCGCTGCCCGCTGCGACACGTGCACGTCCCCACGGCGCGGCCGTCCTGGTACTGCGACAGTACCGGTGGTGTTCCGGTGTTCCGGTGTTCCGGTGATGATGCAATAGCAACGCTGTGTCTCTCTCCGAATCCATGCGACGCCCTTGTGCCCACGGGGTGCACGCCTGAACCTGTTTGGGATCGCATGAAGTCGTCACCGCCAGCCAGGACATCGACGCGCCGGCCGAGGTCGTGTGGTCGGTGCTCACCGAGCTGGACAGTTCGCCGGCGCACAAACGTTGCGGGTCTGGGGTCATTTCTCGCAACGGGTGTGTTACATCCCGATCGCTGCCGGGTGCCTCGCGTGCCGAGGCACAGCGGAGGAAG
>DATAPF010000051.1:0-3774 GCA_036265355.1 Kofleriaceae bacterium
CGAGACCGCGCTGCTCCAGCAGGGCGTCACGTTCTCGGTCTACGGCGACACGCGCGGCACCGAGAAGATCTTCCCGTTCTGCCTGCTGCCCCGGCTGATCTCCGCCGACGACTTCCGCCGGCTCGAGCGCGGGCTCGAGCAGCGGCTGCGCGCGCTCGGCATGTTCCTCGACGACATCTACGGCGACCAGCGGATCCTGGCGGCCGGCGTGGTGCCGCCCGAGATGGTGCTCGGCGCCGCCGGCTACCGGCCGATGCTGCGCGGGCTCAAGCCGCCGGGCGGCGTGCGGATCCACATCGCCGGCGTCGACCTGATCCGCGACCCCGAGGGCACCTGGCGCGTGCTCGAGGACAACCTGCGCACCCCGTCCGGCGTGTCGTACGTCGTCGAGAACCGCCTGATCAGCAAGCGGATGTTCCCGCGCCTGTTCGACGCCGCCCGGGTCCATCGCGTCGACCACTACCCGACCCGGCTCGCCGAGACCCTGCGCTCGGTCGCGCCGGCCGCGGGTGACGCCGGCGGCGCCGGCGGCAACATGGTCGTGTTGACCCCGGGCCCGTACAACTCGGCGTACTTCGAGCACAGCTTCCTGGCCCGCACGATGGGCCTCGAGCTGGTCCAGGCCGCCGACCTGTTCGTCGACGGCAGCAAGGTCTACTGCCGGACCACGCGCGGGCCGCGGCGGGTCGACGTGATCTACCGCCGCACCGACGAGGCGTTCCTCGACCCCGAGGTGTTCCGGGCCGATAGTGTGCTCGGCGTGCCCGGCCTGATGCGGGCCTACGCGGCCGGCAACGTCGCGCTCGCCAACGCGCCCGGCAACGGCGTCGCCGACGACAAGGCGGTGTACCCGTTCGTCCCCGACATGATCGAGTTCTACCTGTCGGAGCAGCCGCTGCTCGACCAGGTCCCGACCTACGTGTGCATGTTCGAAGACGACCGCACCTACGTGCTCGAGCACCTCGACCAGATGGTGGTCAAGGCGGTCGACGAGGCCGGCGGCTACGGCATGCTGATGGGCCCGCAGGCCAGCTCCGAGCAGCGCGACGAGTTCCGCCGCCGGATCGTCGCCGAGCCGCGGCGCTACATCGCCCAGCACCGGGTCGAGCTGTCGAGCTGCCCGACCTGGATCGCCGAGCACGGCACGGTCGAGCCCCGCCGGATCGACCTCCGGCCCTACATCCTGACCTCGCGCGAGGGCCCGTGGGTGCTGCCCGGCGGGCTGACCCGCGTCGCGCTCCAGCGCGGCAGCTACGTGGTCAACTCGTCGCAGGGCGGCGGCAGCAAGGACACCTGGGTCATGAAGGACGCCTGAGGCCGCGATGATCTCCCGCGTCGCCGATCACTGCTTCTGGTTCGGGCGCTACATCGAACGCGCCGAGGCCACCGCCCGCATGCTCGCCGCCTCGCTGTCGCTCGCGCTCGACGCCGAGCTGCCGCCGTCGCAGGTCTGGCGCCCGGTGATCGTCGTGTCGGGCGAGGAGTCGCGGTTCGCCGGCCGGGTCGCGACCGGCGACGATGACCACCCGGCGTGGGGCGACGGCGAGGCCGTCCAGCGCTTCATGGTGTGGGACGACGACACCACCGTGTCGCTCGCGCGCTCGATCCACGGCATGCGGTGGAACGCGCGCTCGATCCGCGAGGTGCTGTCGCACGAGGCCTGGGAGGCGGTCAACGAGCTCCACCTGTGGATGCACGGTGACATCGCCCCGGCGACCTACGACCAGCACCGCGAGGCGTTCTACCAGCACGTCCGCCGCGGCACCCAGCTCGCGCTCGGCCTCTTGCGCTCGACCATGCTGCACGACGAGCCGCTCGACTTCGTGTGGCTCGGCGTCCTGCTCGAGCGCGTCAACCAGACCGCGCGCATGCTCGACGTCCACCACCACGCGTTCACCCAGATGTCGCGCCGCCACGAGGTCGTCGAGACCGCGCTGTGGCTGTCGCTGCTCCGCGCGCTGTCGGGCAGCGAGGCCTACCTCAAGCGCGCCGCCGGCCGGGTCAGCTCCGAGGGCGTCGCCCGGTTCCTGGTGTCCGAGCCGGCGTTCCCGCGCTCGATCGCCTACTGCGTCCACTCCGCGTACAGCCGGCTGTGCGACATCCGGCCGCCCGACGCCCACGACCTGCCCGGCGGCGTCACGCTCGAGCGCCTGCGCGTGCTCGACACCTGGGTCGCCGCGCGCCGCAG
This sequence comes from Kofleriaceae bacterium, assembly GCA_036265355.1. GTDB lineage: Bacteria > Myxococcota_A > Polyangia > Haliangiales > Haliangiaceae > JABFXX01. The sequence goes on from DATAPF010000051.1 coordinate 2,189, forward strand.
CGAGCCGCTCGCCGGCACCGGCGTCCACGACCTGCTGACTCACGTGGTCGACGAGGTCCACGCGATCTGCGACACGATCGGCCGCGAGCTGTTCGGCGGGTCTACCGGATCACCCAGTACTTGACGTGGGTGACGCCGGGCGCCTCGATCACCCGGACCTGCTCCAGCCGCGGCGCCGTGCTGCCCAGGCGGGCGAACAGCCGCTCGCCGGCGCCCAGCAGCAGCGGCACGATCGACACATTGACCTCGTCGACCAGCCCGGCCGCCAGGTACTGCTGTGCCACGCTCGCGCCACCGGCCACGACGATATCCTTGTCCCCCGCGGCCGCCCGGGCCGCGGCGAGCGCAGCCGCGATCCCGTCGGTGACGAACGAGAACGTCGTGCCGCCCTGCATCGCCAGCGCTGGCCGCGGGTGGTGCGTCAGCACGAACACCGGCACGTGGTACGGCGGGTCGTCGTCCCACCAGCCGGTCCACGGCGGATCGTCGCGCCACGGCCCCGGCCCGCCGCCGAACATGTTGCGCCCCATGATGAACGCACCGACGTTGGCCACCGTCTCCTCGATCACCTGCGAGCTGGCATTGACCTCGCCGCCCTCCATGCCGTGCATCCGGCGGAACGCCGCCAGCGCGAACGCCCAGTCGTGCAGGTGCTGGCCACCGACCCCGAGCGGGTGGTCCACGCTCTGGTCGGGACCGGCCAGGTAGCCGTCGAGAGAAATCGCAAGGTTGAATCGCAGCTTGGTCATGGTTCGCCGTCCTTCATCCTAGCAACGAACGAGGCCCAGCCGGATCGACACGCGGCGGCCATGAAAGCGGACCGCCTCGTGGGCGCCCGGCAGCCGCCGGTGCAGTCCGGCGATGACGCGCCGGTTGCTGGCGGCCGCGATCATCCCTATGCGGATCGATGTGCTGCCACGCCGCAGCGCGCGCGCTGGCCACAGCTGCAGGCGATTCTCGTCGGTACATTGCAGTCGGCGGATGGAAGAGGCACCGTCGCGCTGGGGGAACGGAGGTGGTAACTTCGATCATGTCCGCGGTTCAGGCAGTGTTCATGACGGCGTGGGCGGGTTTTCTCGCGTACTGGGTGATCTCGGCCCGACATCTCAAGAAGACAGTCCGCCGCAAGGGGAGCTGGACCAGCGGGTTCGTGATCGCGCTCGTCGGCGTCGGCATCGGCGTCCTCGCACGGATACCAGGCCTTGCGCCGCTCGTGCACAGCAGATGGTTTCCCGGCAGCGTCGCACTCGACGCGATCGCGATTGCGCTGTGTGTCGGCGGCATCGCGCTCGCGATCGTGGCGCGAGCCTACCTCGGGACCAACTGGAGCGCACAACCTTCCGTGAAGGAGGGCCACGAGCTGGTGACCTCGGGCCCGTACCACTACGTGCGGCATCCGATCTACACAGGAGTCCTTCTCGCCATGCTGGGCTCTGTGCTCGTGGTGAGCACGATATTTGCCGTGGTCTGGATCACCGCGCTCGTGATCTTTCTGGTTCGAATCAGGATCGAGGAAGCGCTGATGACGCAGCAATTCCCGGATCAGTATCCTCGTTACAAGAAGCAGACGAAGCGATTGATTCCGC
>DATAPF010000052.1:0-13166 GCA_036265355.1 Kofleriaceae bacterium
TCAGGTCGCCTCCGCGGACGTGCTCGCGAAGCTCGACGCGCTGTGGAGCCAGAGCCACGAGCGCCTCGCGATCGAGTGGAGCGAGAAGCTGTTGTCGGTGCCCGAGGTCCCCGCGGCGACGCTCGCGCCGCTGCGCGCGAAGCTGGTCGAGCGCTACGAGCAGCGCGGCGAGCTCGACAGCGCGATCGTCCACCTCGAGGTGCTGCTCGCCGAGGACGGGCACGTGGTGCGCGCGCACTATCTGCTCGCCGAGCACGCGCGGCGCAAGGGCGATCACGAGCGAGCGCTGCGCCACTACGAGGCGGTGCTCGGCCGCGACGTCGATTATCCCAACGTGCGGATGCGGGTCGAGCGGCTGCGTGCGCTGACCGGCCGGGCGGCGCCGGTCGCGGGAGAGACGATCGCGGCGGGCGACGTGGTCGGGGTCCAGGCCGGGGCGCGTTATCGCCTGGTCCGCGAGCTCGGCCGCGGCGCGACCGGCGTGGTGTACCTCGCGCGCGATGCCGAGCTCGACCGCGACGTGGCGATCAAGCTGCTCCACCCCCACCTGGCGGGCACCGAGCGGGCCGGGGCGCTGGCGCGGTTCTTCCACGAGGCGCGGGTGATGGCGTCGCTGCGCCACCCCAACGTGGTCGCGGTGCTCGACCTCGACGAGGCGTCGCGCCGGATCGTGATGGAGCTCGCCGCGGGCGGGACGCTGCGCGACGTCCAGCGCGAGCGCGGGCCGCGCACGCTGCGGCGGGCGATCGAGCGCCACGGCCAGATCCTGAGCGCGCTGGCGGCGGCGCACCGCCGCGGCATCGTGCACTGCGATCTCAAGCCGGCGAACCTGATGTTCCGGCGCAACGCCGAGCTACCGGGGGTGGAGGTCATGCTCGGCGACTTCGGCGTCGCGCACCTGCCCGACGCGACCGGCCAGGCGGCCGCCCGCGCGCGCGCCGAGGCGGTCGGCACGCTGGCCTACATGGCGCCCGAGCAGCGGCGCGGCGAGGTGTCGGCGGCGGCCGACGTCTACGCCAGCGCGGTCGTGCTGTACGAGATGTTCACCGGCCACACGCCGTGGGCGCGCGAGGCGGTGATGGCGGGCGCACGGCGCGCCGAGGACTTCCGGCTGCCGCCCGAGGTCCTGGCGGGTGCGCCGGGGCTCGCGGACGAGATCCAGCACCACATCCTGCGGCTGGGCGATCCGGATCCGGCGCGGCGGCCGACCACCGCGCAGGCGCTCGCCGAGTCGCAGCGGCTGCGCGAGCGGATCATCGCCGCCGGCGCAGCCTGATCGGTCGCCGGCGCGGCCTGATCGCCGCCCGGCGCGGCCGAGACCGCCGCCGGCGCGGCCTGATCGCCGCGGCCGCGCGAGCGCAACGGCCAGCGCCGCGGGCCGGCCGGAGCTGCGCGACGCTGCGCGGAGCTACCCGGCGGTGCCGCCCGAGGGCGGCGCGGTGGCGCCGGGGCTGGCGCCCGAGCCGCCGCTGAACAGCTTGCCGATGCTCCCGAGGTTGCCGAGGATGCTGGCGAAGCCGCCCAGGCCTCCGCTGCCGGTGGAAGCGCCCGCGGTGGAGCCGGCCGTGGTGGACCCGCCCGTGCTGCCGCCGGCCAGGTTGGCCAGGCCGCCCATGCCGCCGAACATGCCGAAGATGTTGTCGGCCAGAGCGCCCCACTGCTGGCCCTTGGCGCCGAACAGGCCGCCGATCATGGAGCCGATGCCGCCGCCGGTCACCGGGGCGAGCTCATCGACCGAGAGAGTTTCCAACGTCTGATTCGTGGTGATCATCGTGGGCGGTGGGGTTGCAGCCACCATGCCGACGACGAGGCCAACGATTTCGCCAGGATCCGGGGGGCGCAAGCGCCACCCGCGGGATGCAGCTGTACGCCGCGCGAGGCAGCTTCGCTTTTGACCGCGGCGGCGGTCGCAGCCCCGACGCAGCTCCTGAGCCCGGAACATTCACCACGCCGCCGGCCGCGACCGTCGCGGCGCGGACATCTCGTGGCGTGGCGCCGGGTGCGAGCGGTGACTGCCTGCAGCGGGCACGGCGGGCAACGTGACTGCGTGGCGCGCCTCCGGCTGCTCGGCCTCTGGCGCGACCTCAGCCCGAGCTCTCGGAGCGCAGGATCCGCATGCCCAGCGCCGCGTGGCCAGCGAACACGGTGGCGCAACCAGCGGCCGCGCCGGAGCCTGTGGCCCGTCGGGGCACCTCCACGGGCCGATGCGATGTCGATGTCACAGGCACAGAGACAGTACAGCGCATGTCTCCGAATGATACATGGAATTTTCTCGCATCATTGGCCGATTGTCATTACCCATGTTTGCCAATCATCTCGCAGTCGATGTGATGATATATGAATCGCGCAATGGCGTCGCCATTGGCTCATTGGATGAATGAGGGAGATTTACATGACATTGACATTCACGGTTTCGAACGCCTCCAGACGACGACTTATCTCCAGATTCCTGGCCTGCATCTGTGCGGCCGCCGTCCCGGCCTGTGTGGCTCCGGGCGGAGAGGACCCGGCCGGCGCCGAACAGGCCGACACCATCACCGCCGGCGTGGCGGACGGCGGATCCACGGCGTCGGCGGAACCGCCAGACAGCGAGTTCGTCGACACGCCGCTCGGTCCGGTGCACCAGTCCTGCGTGCACGGCGTCGGTGACGGAGCCACGATCGATGCCAGCGATCGCGTGACGATGCGCGACGGCACCTCGGTCCACTTCGGGCCGTGCAAGTTCCAGCCGCGCGCCCGCCTCGGGCTGAACGCGGCCCGCGCCATGTCCGGCAGCCGCAACGGCGGAGTCGTGCCGGTCACAGACGGCTGGGCGGAGTTCGACGCCGCGTTCGCCCCAGGCAACGCCTGGGGCTACGACTGGATCAACGGGCTGACCGGAACGTGGCAGGTGCCGCTCGCGCCGCGCCAGTACACCAACCAGACTGTGTTCCTGTTCAACGGAGCCGAGCCTTCGGACGGATCTGCGATCATCCAGCCCGTGCTGCAGTACGGCACCAGCCGTGCCGGCGGCGGCAACTTCTGGTCGATGGCAGCATGGTATCTTGCCAGCAGCGGCAACGTGTTTTTTAGCACCCTGCAACGAGTCAATGTGGGCGACACGATTCAGGGGAGCATGTTCGCCTCCAACTGCAGCTCGAGCGGGGCCTGCACGTGGGCGATCTCCGCGTTCAACGGCAGCGTCGGCACGAGCTTGAACGTCGGCGCCGGCGAAACCTTCCGGTGGGTGCCCAAGGGGGTCCTGGAGGTCTATCGCATCACGAACTGCAACAAGCTACCGACCGAAGGCGACACCGGCGCCACGTTCAGCAACACGCACGTCTACATGCCGGGCCCCAACGTGTTCAACTTCAACGATGCCACGAGCAGCATGCCCTGGTCGGGCACGACCATGGCCGAAGGCTGCAGCTTTGGTGTGATCGACACGGCCGACGGCGTCCAGCTGTTCTGGGACTGATCGACTCTCGCCGCTTGCCACCGCGAGCGGACGTGATCGACCGAGGCGTCGTGGTGAAAGGATCCTGTCAGCGCGCGGCGATCCAGGCGTCGATCCGGCGCTCCAGGACGTCGAGCGGCAGCGCCCCGGCGCCGAGCACCTCGTCGTGGAACGCGCGGATGTCGAAGCGCTTGCCGAGCGCGGCCTGGGCCTTGTCGCGCAGCCGCAGGATCGTCAGCTGCCCGATCTTGTAGCCGAGCGCCTGGCCGGGGATCGCGATGTAACGGTTGGTCTCGGCCTGGACGTCGGGCTCCTCGATCGTCGAGTGGTCGTGGAAGAACTGGACGACCTGCTCGCGGGTCCAGTGCTTGGCGTGCAGGCCGGTGTCGACGACCAGGCGGATCGCGCGCAGGATCTCGTCCTGCAGCCGGCCGTAGTCGTTGTACGGGTCCTGGTAGAACCCGACCTCCTTGCCGAGCCGCTCGGAGTACAGCGCCCAGCCCTCGTCGAACGCGACGTAGCCGCCCTGCTGGCGGAACGGCGGCAGCTCGCCGAGCTCCTGCTGGATCGCGATCTGCAGGTGATGTCCCGGTACGCCCTCGTGGTACGCGGTCGACTCCATGTCGATGGTCAGTCGCTTGGTCGCCTCGTAGGTGTTGACCAGCACCCGGCCCGGCCGCGAGCCGTCGGGGGTGCCCTGATCGTACTGCGCGCCGGCGGCCTCCTTCTCGCGGAACTTCTCGAACGGCTCGATCGTCATCCGCTGCTTGGGCAGCCGGCCGAACAGCTCGGGGAGCTTGGTGTACATCTGGTCGGTGTACTTGCGGTAGTGGGCGAGGATGTCCTCGGGGCTCTTCGCGTACAGCTTGCGGTTGGTGCGCACGTGGCGCTTGAACGCGGCGAAGTCGGCGAACCCGAGCTTCTTGCCGATCTCGGCCTGCGCGGCCTCGATGCGCGCGACCTCGGCCAGGCCGATCTCGTGGATCTGGTCGGCGGTGAGATCGGTCGTGGTCGCCTCCTTGACCCGCGCGGCGTAGCGCGCGGCGCCGTCGGGCAGCGCCCACATCCCGACGTCCTTGCGGCCGTGCGGCACGTAGTCGTCGCGCAGGTACTTCGCGAACGCCTTGTACGTCGGCTGGATCTGATCCTTGACCGCGGCGAGCACCGCGGCGCGGATCCGGTCCTGGTCGGCCCTGGCGATCTCGGCCGGGAACTTCTTCAGCGGCGTGGCGAACGGGCTGTCGGCCGGGGCGCCCTTCGCAAGCGCCTCGGTCTGACCGACGCACTGCTCGAGCAGGATGCGCGGCGGGATCAGGTGCTTGGCGACGCCGTCCTTCAGCAGAACGGTCACCTGGTCGAACGCCGCGGGGAGCTTGTGCAGGCGCGCGATGTAGTCGTCGTAGTCCTTGACGGTGGCAAACGGCAGCAGCGGCACCAGCGCCGCGACCTGGATGTGCAGGCCCCCGAACTGGTCGATCGGCATCAGCCAGTCCTCGAACTTCGCGTCGTCGACCCGCTCCTTGAGCCGGCGCACCATGAGCTGCTGGTTGAGCACCTCCTGATCGGGGAACCCGGTGGTGTCGATCGCCTCGAACCGGGTCAGGAACTGCCGCGCCTGGGCGAGACCGGCGGCGATCGCCTCCGGCGACAGGTCGGTCCATCGGTCGTTGTAGCGGCGATCGCCGAGGATGCTGGCGAACTCGGGCGAGGTGCGCAGCGTGTACTGCCACTGCTCGTCGAGCAACGCGGTGAGCTGGTGGCGGCGCTCGTCGAGCGAGGGACCGCTCGCCGCGGCGGGAGCCGGTGGCGTCGCGGGCGCCGTCGCCGGCTCGCTCGAGGCCGCCGCGGGTGCCGCCGCGGGCGATGCGGGAGACGCGGGCGCGGGCTTCCCCGAGCAGGCCGCCGAGACGGCCGCCGAGACGACAAGGGACGCGAGGACCAGGGAACTCGGAGCGGGAGAGCGTTGCATGAACACCTCGGCTGGATAGAACGGACGCGGCTGCGCCGCAGCATACACGGCCGATCTCGACGAGGCCCGGCGCGTGACGGCACAGTGTGGCCCCGGCACGGCGGCGATGGTATGCGACAGCGCTGCCCGTCTCCTGCGACGCGCGTCGCTGTCGCTGCGAACGCCGAGCGCGCCGTCGCTGGTGCCGGCCGCGTCGACCGCAGGCGCCCGCCGAGGATCGTTCTCGATCGCCCGCGCGTGCGCGGAGCGCCGACAGCCGCGCTGCGCGATCCTTGGCAATGCGCGACTGCCCATGATCGCCCGTGACCGCGCCGCCGCACCGGCCCGGATCGCCGCAGCGCAGTCGCCCCGCCGCCGGCCTCGCCGCGGTCAAGCGGCTTAACGCCGATCGAACGCCGGTGCGCCTCGACGAGCGTGAGCGGCGCGCGAGATCGACCGCCGCATGGATCCGGTGCGCGATCGCCGTGCAAGATTCCACTCGACAACAGCCTCGGAGGCCGACGTATGGCTGCTCCTGATCTGTCGCGCCGCATCTTCCTCGCGCGCATCGGTGTGCTCGGCGCCGGTGCGCTGCTGCTCCCCGGCTGCCTCGGACCCGCGGCGACCGGCACCGATCTCGCCGAGCTCGGCCTGGGCGCGCTCGTCGATCTGCTGCGCCCGGTGCTCGGCCAGCTGGCGCGCGACACGCTGAACGGCTTCGTCGCGTTCAGCGTGCCCGGCCCGGACGACTACTCGCGGGCCCAGGGCACGCCGCGCCCCGAGCCCGGCGGCATCGCGGCCGGCGGCACCGACTTCCTGATCCAGAACCTCGACCGCTTCCTGCCATTCCCCGACGAGATCGTCCGGCCGGCGGCGGCCGCGCTGGTCACCGCGCTGGCCGACCTGCCGCTGCCGATCGCGGGCAAGCTGCTCGGCGGCATCCTCGGCCCGTCGGTGGTCACGATCGGCCTGGTCGAGAACGCGGTGCTGTTCATCGTCCAGAACGACTCGGCCGCGCCGCTGTCGTTGCCGGTCGCGCTGCTGCTCAACTACGTCGCGACCGTGGTCAACCCGGCGTCGCTCGACGGCGCGTTCCTCTCGCCGTTCGCCCGGCTGTCGTTCGCCGACAAGGCGCGCGCGATGCAGCAGATCGAGACCGTGCAGTCGGGGCTGGTCGCGCTGATCGACAGCCGGGTGCCCCAGCCGCTGCAGTCCTCGGTGTCCGGCCTGCTGCAGTTCCTCGGCGGCGCGCTGTACGAGTTCGCCGCGTTCGGCAACTTCGGCGAGAGCCAGCGCTTCGACCCGGCGACCCGCAGCCTCACCGGGCGCCCGGTCGGCTGGCAGCTCACCGGGTTTCTGCCCGACAACCAGACCGGCGACGGCTGGGACGAGCTGCTCGGGTACTACCAGGACCGCCGGGAGGTGACCGATGCGTGACGTCATCGTGATCGGCGCGGGCGGCGGCGGCCCGGTGGTCGCCAAGGAGCTCGCGGCGCGCGGCCTGTCGGTGCTGCTGCTCGAGGCCGGCGCGCGCCACGCCGACCCCCGCGCCGAGTGGACCCACTTCGAGAACGACGCCAACAACCCGCTGACCGGGTTCCTGCGGTTCGGCCCCGCCGATCGCACCAAGCCGGCGTGGTTCCGCGAGCTGCCGCAGAACTCGTTCCTGTTCCAGGTCGCGGGCGTCGGCGGCACCACCCAGCACTACTTCGGCAACTGCCCGCGCGCCTATCCGGGGGTGTTCGCCGGCTACGACGGGCCGGACGCGGCCGCCTACGACACCGCGCACCGGTTCCCGCTGCGCTACGCCGACCTCGTGCCGTACTACGAGTGGGTCGAGGCCACGCTGCCGGTCCAGACCGCGGCGATGGGCCGCAAGGAGCGCACGTTCTTCGACGGCTGCGAGGCGATCGGCCTGGCGGTCCAGACCACCAAGACCACGCTGGGCGACTCGTTCCGGCCCCAGCAGAACGCGATCCTGCAGCCCGGCGGCACGGCCGGCCTGACCCGCGACGTCACCCAGCTCGCGTTCCCGCAGGCCACCGGCTGCACGCTGTGCGGCTACTGCCTGCAGGGCTGCATGGAGCCGATCCGCGCGCCGCGCAACCTGTTCGCCAAGCGGTCGACCGACAACAGCTACGTGCCGATGGCGCTGACCGCCGACGCGTGGTCGCCCGGCGGCGTGCCGGTCGCGCTGATCGCCGACGCCTACGCGACCCGGATCCTGACCCAGACCGTCAATGGCCAGCTGGTCGCCACCGGCGTGACCTGGCGGATCGGGGCGACCGGCGAGGTCCACACCGAGACCGCGCAGGTCGTGGTGATGGCCGGCGGCACGACCGAGAGTCCGCGGCTGTGGTTCAACAGCGGATTGCCCAATCCCAATGACTGGGTCGGCCGCGGCTATACCGATCATTACTTCGACCTGATGGTCGGCCTGTTCGACAAGGCCACCGACTCGTCCCGGGGTGCGGCGTCCGCGGCGCGCGCCGACTTCCCCGGCCACGGCGGGATGGAGAACATCGGCCTGGGCCCCGCACTGCAGGCGTTCGCGATGCAGCTCAGCGACAGCGGCGCGCGCGGGTTCTACAGCAACGGCCGCGGCTTCACCGGCCCGTGGGACGGCCCGTCGGGGCGGCCGATCGGCCCCGAGCTCAAGGACGCGCTGCAGAACGGCATCGACCGGCTGCTCAACCTCCTGATCCTGACTGACGACGACGTCGAGGCCCAGAACCGCGTCGTGCTGTCCGCGCTGCCCGCCGACGAGCACGGCCCGGTCCCCAAGGTGATCTTCCGGCCGCGCAACCGCACCGCGCGCACGCTGGCCAACCGCGAGTTCCTGGTCCGCAAGGCGACCGACATCCTGCGCGGCGCCGGCGCGACCAAGGTGTTCCGGCTCGACTGGGCGCCGCTGATCCTGCACGTCCAGTCGACGATGCGCATGGGGATGTCGGCCGACGACTCGGTGCTCGACGACACCGCCGAGGCGCGCTGGGTCAAGCGGCTGTTCATCGCCGACAACTCGGCGCTCGCCAACGCGCTCGGCGGCCCCAACCCGACGCTGACCAGCCAGGCGCTCGCGACCCGCACCGCCGAGCAGATCTTCCAGCGCTACTTCGGCGGTGCCCCCTGGGTCACGCGCGAGTCCCCGGTGGTGTCGACCGACGATCGCGTCACCCAGGCGGTGATCGCGCGCGGGCTGTGATCGCAAGATCGGTCGATCGGATCCCCATCACGCCGCGGCCCGAACTGGTCGAACCACTTCAATCCGCCGAGGCGCTGTGGTATGTCCTGGCGCGGTGAGGGCTCGATCGATCGCGTTCCTGGTGATCGCAGGCAGCGTCGCCGGCATGGCCTGCGGCGGGGGTGGCAACATCCAGAACCTCCCGTTGCGCTGGTCGGGTGTCAATCCGCTGCCCCGGGCCAACCCGTCCGTGACGCGCGCGCTGGCGGCGTCGCCGATCGCGCTCGGGCTGCGCGACCTGCGCGCGGATCCGACCGCGGTCGGGAGCTACCAGGACACCGGGTTCGTGGTCCGCACCACCGACAACGTCGGCCAGTACTGTACCGACCGGCTCGGTGAGATGCTGATCCACGCGGGCGCGCACCTCGAGCCGGGCGCGCCGACCACGCTGGAGGCCGAGCTGCTCGAGTACAAGGTCGTCGAGGGCAGCAACTTCGAGGGCACCGTGCGCGTGCGCACGACGCTGCGGCGCGGCGGCGGCACGGTCTGGACCAAGGTCCTCGTCGGCACGAGCAAGCGCTGGGGCCGCACCCACAGCCCGGAGAACTTCAACGAGGCGCTGTCGAACGCGCTCGCCGAGGTGACCCAGCAGCTGCTGCTGGACGACGAGTTCGCGCGATCGCTCGGCGCGCCGCCGGCCGCCGGCCCGATCCATCACCGCGGGTCTTCACGGTCCGTGGGGTCGCCGGGAGGCTAGCGCGCGTGGCCGGAAGCGGGCCAGACGTCCTGATCATCGGAGCGGGACCCGCGGGCGCGGTCGCCGCCGCCCTGCTGGCCCAGCGCGGGTACCAGGTCCTGGTGCAGGAGCGCCAGCACTTCCCGCGGTTCTCGATCGGCGAGAGCCTGCTCGCGTACAGCACGCAGGTCCTGCAGGAGGCCGGCCTGCTCGACGCCGTGCTCGCCGGCGGGTTCCAGTTCAAGAACGGCGCCACGTTCGTGTGCGACGAGCTGTACGCGGAGTTCAACTTCGCCAACAAGCTCACCGCCGGGTGCGCGTTCACGTTCCAGGTGCTGCGCTCGGAGTTCGACCACCTGCTGGCCGGCGAGGCCGAGCGGCTGGGCGCGACCGTGCAGTACGGCGTCGAGATCACGGCGATCGACGTCGCGGGCGAGCGGCCGTGTGTGACGACCCGGACCGAGGGCGGTGAGCTCGTCGTCCACCGGCCGCGGTTCGTGCTCGACGCCAGCGGGTTCGGCCGCACGCTGGCGCGGCTGCTCGCCCTCGAAACACCGTCGAGCTTTCCGGTCCGCGCCGCCCGGTTCTGCCACGTCAAGGACGGCATCGTCGCCGGCGCGTTCGATCGCCAGAAGATCCGGATCGGGATCCACCCGAGCCACCGCGACGTGTGGTCGTGGCTGATCCCGTTCCCCGACGGCACCAGCTCGCTCGGCATCGTCGCCACCCGCGACCACCTCGCGCGCTACACCGGCGGCGACGAGGACCGGTTCTGGGCGATGGTCGGCGACGAGCCCAGGCTGCGGATCCTGCTCGAGCACGCGCACACCGTGCGGCCGATCGGCGAGATCATCGGCTACGCGGCCAACGTCAAGGCGCTGCACGGCCCCGGGTTCGCACTGCTCGGCAACGCCGCCGAGTTCCTCGATCCGGTGTTCTCGTCGGGCGTGACCATCGCGCTGCACTCGGCCAAGCTGGCGGCGGCCGCGCTCGATCGCCAGCTCCGCGGCGAGGCCGTGGACTGGCAGCACGCGTTCGCCGAGCCGCTGATGTTCGGGATCGAGACGTTCCGGACGTTTGTCTCCGGCTGGTACGATGGCAGCCTTCAGGACGTGATCTTCTTTCCCGACAAGGTCCCCGCGATCCATCGCATGATCTGCTCGGTGCTCGCCGGGTACGCCTGGGATCCGGCCAACCCCTACACCGGCCCGCAGTCCGCGCGCCGGCTGCGCGCGCTGGCCGCCGCGTGCCGGAATCGCAGCACCGCCCCGGATCCATCGTGACGACCGAGTGCGCCATCACCGCCGCGGCACTCGCCAACTGCCTCGGGACGGACAGCCGCACGGTGCTGGACCGGGCGTTCGCCGGCGACGACGCGTTCTCGCCGGCCAGCGCGTTCTGCGAGCTTCCGTTCTCGACCATGCTCGGCGTCATGCCGGGGATCGAGGCGCACCGCGGCCTGCGCGCCACGGACCGCGACCGCGACGTCGACGCGCTCGACTGCATCCCGACCCGGCTGGCGATGGCCGCGCTGCCCTCGGTGCGCCAGCTCCGGCCCGCCGTGCGCGCCGCGGTCGATCGCTGGGGCGCGCACCGCGTCGCCTACGTGTTCGCGAGCTCGACCGGCGGCCTCGAGGAGACCGAGCGCGCGCTGGCGCCCGATCCGCGGCTGCCGCTGGCGAGCGCGCGCTATCGCTACAGCGATCACGCGATCGACGCGACCAGCCAGGCGATCGCGCGCCACCTCGGGGCCGACGGCGTGGCGATCGCGATCTCGACCGCCTGCTCGTCGAGCTTCCACGCGCTGGCGGCCGCGCTCCGGCTGATCGACCGCGGGCTGGCGGACGCCGCGGTGGTCGGCAGCGCCGACTCGCTGTGCCGCACCACGGTGTTCGGGTTCCACGGCCTCGGGCTGACCGCGCCGACCGCGACCCGGCCGTTCGCGCGCGACCGCGCGGGGATCACGCTCGGCGTGGGCTCGGCCTACGCGGTGGTCGAGCGCGACGCGCCGGACACCCGGCGGCGGGCGCTGGCCTGGGTCGCCGGGATCGGCGCGGCGTCCGACGCGTTCCACCACACCAGCCCGCACCCCGACGGGCTCGGCGGGCAGCTGTGCATGCGGCAGGCGCTCGATCGCGCCGGGATGTCGCCCGACGCCATCGACTGCATCAGCGCGCACGGCACCGGCACCAAGCTCAACGACGCGGCCGAGGCGGCCGCCGTGCGCCAGGTGTTCGGCCGCCGCGTCCCGTTGACCGCGACCAAGAGCCTGACCGGCCACACGCTCGGCTCGGCGGGGCTGACCGCGCTGGTGCTCACCGTCGAGTCGCTCCGCCGCCAGGCGATCCCGGCGACGCTGCGGGCGACGCCGCTCGACGACGCGCTCGGCGTGGAGGTCGTCGACCGGCGGACCGCGGCCGAGCTCCGCCACGTGCTGGTCAATGCGTTCGGCTTCGGCGGCAGCAACGTGAGCGTCGTCGTGTCGCGGCCGGACACGAGGCCGTCATGACGCCGGTCCCGCCGTCCACCGTCGGGTCCGTGCCGATCTGGAAGGCGGCGTTCTTCTCGACGTGTCATGCCTCCGCCCGGGACGTGCTCGCCGGGCGTGAACGGCCGTTCACAGCACCGGCCTACGGGCTGCTGGTGGGCCGCGCGCGGCGATTCACGAGCCTGGTCACCCAGATGCATGTCGAGGTCTGCGGCGCCCTGCAGCCGGAGGCCCAGCGCGCGCTCGGCGTGTTCGCGACCTGCCACGGTGAGATCCAGACCTGCGAGCGGCTGATCGCCGACTTTCGCGATGCCTCGATGGTGAGCTCCGCCCGCTTCGCGCTCAGCGTCCACAACACACCCTCGGGGGTGTACGCGGTCGCGACCGGCAGCACCGCGCCGACCACCACGATCACCGGCGCCAACGCGCTCGCCGCGGGCTGGCTCGAGGCGTCGCTGATCGCGCTCGAGGCCGACCGCCCGGTGCTGCTCAGCATCGCCGACGAGCCGGTCCCGCCGGTGTTCTGCGGACCGACCGAGCCGGTCGGGTTCGCCGCGGCGTTCCTGATCGGCGCCGCACCGGGCGCGGCGGACCCGGGCGGCACCGCGGAGCTCACGATCGTGGCGTGCGGCGATGACCCGGAGGCCAACCGGCCGGTCGACGCGCTACGGGCGCTGGCGCACGCGGCGGACGCCTGGGCGCGCCGCGCGCCCGCGACGATCGCGCTCGGCCCGATCCAGCCTGGCGCGCGGCTCGAGCTCCGCGTCTGGCCCGGGCCGCCTCGGGTCCAGGAGGCGCGCGCATGACGCTCGCCGTGTCCGGCCCGGCGGCCGGCTACCTCCCGCACCAGCCGCCGATGCTGTTGATCGACGACATCGTCGAGGTCACCGAGCAGCGCGCGGTGTGCCGCGCGACGATCCATCCCGACTGCGTGTTCGCGATCGACGGCGCGGTCCATCCCGCCGCGATGATCGAGTTCGTCGCCCAGGCCTGCGCGATCTACGCCAGCGCGAGCTCGGCCGAGGGCGGCGGCCCGCCGCGACTCGGCCTGATCATGGCGTGCCGCGAGGCCGAGTTCGCGGTCGAGCGGTTCGCGGTCGGCGACCAGCTGACGATCGTCGCCAGCAAGGCGTTCGGCGGCAACCAGATGGCGTCGTTCACCGGCACGGTCAGCCGCGGCGACGCGCTGTGCGCGACGATCCAGCTGTCGGTCGTCGACGCCGAGCTCGCCGCGCTGTCGCCCGCAGCGGGCAGCGCCGACGGCGCCCGCGATCCGGAGGGCGAGCCATGACCGCGGGCGATCCCCCGGAGGGGGGGGGGCCCCCTGCCCCCCGCCCCGCCGGCGGAGCCGTCGGGGTCCCCACCCCCCGTCTC
>DATAPF010000053.1:0-35403 GCA_036265355.1 Kofleriaceae bacterium
CGACCCCTTGCTTGTCGAGGAAGTCGGCGTCGACCCAGGTGAGGAGCGCCTTGTCGCCCAGCGCGTGATTGCACGCCTCGAGCACCTGCTTCATCGTGACCGGCTTCTCGGGGCCGAGCGCGTTCATCGTGCCGACGGTGCGATCTTCGATCACGCGCACGATCCAGGCGCCGAGATCGCGGCCGTCGATGTACTGGACCTTTGTCTGGCCATTGCCGGGCGCGAGCACCTCGCCGCCCTCGGCGAGCCGGGTCGGCCAGTGCGTGAACCGGCCGCTCGGATCGCCGGGCCCGATGATGAGCCCCGGCCGGATGTTCGCGACGCGGCCGGGCATCGCGGCCTCGGCGGCCTGTTCGCTCAGCGCCTTGAGCGCGCCGTAGTTGGCCTTGACGTCCTCGTTGGCCGGATCCGCGATCGTCGCGACCGCCAGCGACTCGTCGGGGTTGACCGCGCCGAACCTGGCATAGACCGAGATCGTCGAGATGAACACGTAGTGCCCGACGCGCGGCGCCAGCAGCTCGGCCGACGCCTTGACGATCCGCGGCACGTAGCCCGACGGGTCGACCACCGCGTCCCACGTGCGGCTGGCCAGCGCCTCGAGGTGGCCGTCGCGGTCGCCGTGCAGCTTCTCGACCTCGGGGAACAGCTCGGCGTGGGTCTTGCCGCGGTTGAACAGCGTGACGGTGTGGCCGCGCGCCAGCGCCGCGGTCACCACGTGCGGGCCGAGGAAGCCGGTGCCGCCGAGCACGAGGATCGACTTGCGGGCCGGCGCGGCGGCGGCGGGCCCGGGGGCGGCGGCCGCCGCCGGGGCGGGGCTCGCAGGCGGCGGGGCGGCGGCGGCTCCGCCCGGGTCGCGGCGGGCGCCGCACGCGGCGGCGGCCCCGGTGGCCAGCGAGCCGAGCACGAACTGGCGGCGGTCGACGATCATGGCAGCTCCTTGGCGAGGGCGTCGGTGGCATGCGCGGCGACGCGGCGGCGGAACCCGACCCCGATGATGGCGGCGAGCCCGAGCCAGATTGCGACCAGCGGGAACGTGGCGATCGCCAGCGCGCCGGCGCCGAGCGCGGCGAGGCCCTTGTTGAGCCAGCTCGACGCCAGATCTCCGATCCGGTATCCGATCGTATCGATCGCGTTCTTGGCGCGGTACTTCTCATCCCGCGTGACCACGGTGAACAGCAGCTCGCGCGCCGGCCGGGTCAGGCCATGGGTCGCCGCCTTGCCGATCACCTGGACGACGGCGATCGCGGCGAGCGAGGGGGCCAGCGCGACCACCGAGAGCCCGGCCGCCTGCGCGATCGGCAGGGCGCAGAGTACGAGGCCGGGGCCGAGCCAGCGGATCAACGGCGCAGCGATCAGGGTCTGGAGCACGAATGCCGCCGCCTGGGTCCACACGTCGATCGAGGCGAAGAAGCGGGTCCGCGTCGTCAGATCGAGCCGGGCGTCGTACACGATCCGGGCCTGCGCGAGGTAGAGGAAGGTCGCGGCGCACGCGGTGCACAGCACGTAGCCGACGATCGCGGACAGGTACGGCGATCGCGCGACGTGGCCGATGCCGGTGAACGGGCCGCCGCGCGCGATGGGTGCGTCGGACCGGGCGGGCGGCGTATCCGGCGCGGCGCTCGTGCCGGGGTCCAGGCCGGCGGCGGCGCGCCGCACCCAGAACACACCGACGACGGCGAGCTCGAGGAATCCTGCCGACATCAGCACCACGCCGGGGGCCGCGATCGCCTGGACCAGGTGCTGGGTCAGCAGCGGACCACAGAACGCGCCGATGGTGCCGCCCGCGGCGATCGGCCCGTAGAGCTGTCGGGCGGTGGCCGGACCGAGCAGGTCCGCCAGCAGGCTCCAGAAGATCGAGATCACGAACAGGTTGAACACTGCGGACCAGACGTAGAACACGCGGCCGACCACGACCGGCGCGATGCCGGCGCGCATCACCGCGAAGAACACGATCGCGCAGGCGGCGAACACGTGGAACGCGAGGGTGACGAAGCGGCGCGGTGCGCGACGCGCGAGCAGCGCGCTCCAGGCCGGCGATACCAGGCTGATCACGACGAAGGTGCCGAGCCACAACCACGGGAGGCTGTCGGGGTTGCGGTCGAGGATCAGCGCGTCGCGCACCGGGCGAAACGCGCTGTAGCTCGCGAGCAGCGCCGCGAACGTTGCAGCGCCGGCGACTCCGAGCTTGGTGCGCGCGCGGGGATCCATCGCCTGCGATCGACTCTGCACGCGGCGCGATTCGCCGTCGAGGGGTTCTCGCGTGTGCGCGCCAGCTATCGCGTGCGACTCGTGCGACTCGTGCGACAGCCGCGCGCGGGGTACAGTTCGCGGGTGAGCAAGGCATTCACCCGGGAAACCGATGATGAGCCGGTGCCACCCGCCCACCGCCGCGGCGTCCCGATGCCCGAGCCCAACTACATGACCCCGGCCGGGGCGCGGGCGGCGCGTGCCGAGCTCGCGACCTACCTCGACGAGCGAGCCGAGGACACCCGGGGTGGGGACCCTGCCGGCTCGGCCGGCGGGGCGGGGAGCGGAGTCCCTCGTGGGATCCACGAGGCGCGGATCCGCGAGCTGACCGAGCACCTGGCGACCGCACAGATCATCGAGCCGCCGGCCGACCGCAGCATCGCCGGCCTGGGCGCCGCCGTCACGATCGAGGACGCTGCCGGCAAGCGGACGCGCTACCGGATCGTCGGCGCGCTCGAGGCCGACGCCCGCCGCGGCCTGGTGTTCTGGCAGTCGCCGCTCGCCGAGGCGCTGTACGGCACGCGGGTCGGCGATCCGATCACCCTGCCGCGCGGCGGCGAGGCCGAGGTCGTCGCCGTCGAGTACGAGTGACACCGGGCGACCGCAGAGACGCGATCGCGAGACGCAACGCGAGGTCGCCGTGGGCGACCGCGAGCAGGATGGGGTCGGACGCCGCGACCGTGGCCAGGATTGGCTGGCGTTGTCCCCGCACATACCTCACGCCGTTCGCGCAGGCGGCGGTGGTCATTCGGCGGGCGCGGCTCCGACGCCCATCCGCGCAGCAGCCCACGGCGAGCCGAGCGTGTTCGCGCGCTCCCGGGCACTACGCCCCACCGCGCCTAGCGCAGCGGGGCGCTGGCCCAGCGGTCGACCACGGGATCGGCGCCGCAGCGCCCGGCGTACAGCGCCGCGAACTGCCGGGCGTCGAGGCCGCGGCCGTCCATGACCAGCTGACGGGCGAGCTCGTGGGCGGCCGGCGGGTCGCAGCGACCGACCAGGCTGGCCTGCAGCGCGATGATCTGGAGCTTGCGCTGCTGCGAGATCTCGGCGAGCTCGCGGCGCAGCGCGTCGCGGCGGTCGAGCTTCTCGCGCGGCGCCAGCGACGCGATCCACGCCCCGATCACGACCGCGAACACGGCGACCGCGGCGCCGAGGACCAGCCGGTTGCGCCGGCGGTGGACGAGCGGCGCGTGGACCAAGCCGCTGGTCCGCTGATCGATCGCCGCCCAGTCGGTGCCGGGGACCGCGAGCTTGAGCGCGTCGGTCGCGCGCCGGGCATCATCGAGCGCCGCCGGGTCGACCAGCACGACCTCGGTGTCGCCGTCCGGGCCCGCGGAGCCGGGGCTCGCCAGGTGGGTCCGCACGTGCGGCCGCAGCTCGTCGTAGCCGGTGACGTTGACCCCGCGCCGGGCGAGCACGGCGCGCGCGCGGTCCAGGCTGCGCCAGATCTCGGGGAACTCATCGTGCGCGTCGCGGATCGCCCGCCATGCCTCGGGGCCCACCGACCGCCCGAGCACCCGGGCGCGCTCGCACGACGCGAGCAACGCCTCCCCGATCAGGATGGCGCCGACCGCGCGATCGCGTTCATCGAGGGCTGCGGGAGCGTCGCGGTACATCCTGTACGAGTGTTCGGGATCTGCCCGAGGCTTGCAAGCAGCGTTTATCGGCAGTCGTCCCCGGACTCGTAAGCGAACCCGACGTCGCGCTGCGCCACCAGCTCGATCAGGTAGAAGCCCAGCGGCTCGATCTCGTAGCGGGTGCACCGCGTTCGGCCCGTGCCGGCATGGCCACAGGTGGCGCCGGGATAGCCACACTCGACGCGCTTGGGCAGCGCCAGCCCGATCACCACGGCGAGCGCGAACGCGATCCGGGTGCCGCGCGTGGTCATGCTGGGGTGCCGCATGGCCCGGGCCTACGGCCTCAGCGCCGAGCAGGCGCCGATGAGGCAGCCGATCGCGACATCGACCGCGGTCACCGCGAGCCCGGTCGCGAGCGACGCGCCGGTCGAGTAGCCCTGGATCTGCGACGCGGCGAGCGAGCTCACCACGAGGTCGGCGGCGACCGCGCCGCCCAGCAGCGGCAGCCCGACGCCCTCGTCGCGCTTGACGACGCCGGCCGTCGTGACGCAACCCGAGAGCGCGAGCGCAAGCGCAAGCGCAAGCGCGAAGATCGCGCGATTCATGCGGCGGCAGTATCGCCCGGATCACCGGCCGGGTCCCCCAGCTTGCATCCTGCAGGTGACGAAGCCGCGGGCGCGGCGCGCGGTCAACCCTGCGAGACAGCGGCCGAACCGTGCTGGCACATGCGCTGCACGAAGCGTTGGCCATGCACAACACCACCCCCGTCTCCGCCCCCGTCCTCGAATCGATCCATGCCGCCGCCCTGCTGTTCGTGAGCGGCGGCTGTCACAAGCACGGCTGCTGCTCCCCGCAGGTCGTCGCGATGCCGCCGGCCGCTCCCGCGCCCGCGGCGGCCGCGGCAGTGGCCACCGCGTCGGCCCCGGCGCCCGCGCCGGCGCCTGACCCCGCCGTGTCGGCGCAGCCGACCGGCGACGTCGTGACGACCAACGTCAGCATCAACGGCCAGCCGGTTCAATGAGCGGACGGGCCGAAGCGCGCCGCGATCTCGCGGCCAGCGGCGCGGCCTGATCGCCGGACGCGCGACCGTGCGCTCGTCGCGGCGCCTCGACGGGGAGGCGCTGCGAACTCCGCCGAGACGATCGGATCCTCGGGCAACGCAACCGGGGACCGTGGACGGTTGACGTCGATGCGGCCTCGGCTTTCCAGAAACGAAGCGACCCGGCGATGGCGCAGTTCCTGGTCCCCACGTTTCCGCTTCCGTGGCGGTCACCGCCGCGCGGCCGAGCTCGCCGGCGTTCGTACCCGAGCTGGGTGTCGATCCGCGCCGGCGGCCGAGTCGTGAAGCGTGCGCCGCGGCCCTCCGTGCGCAGGCGCGCGCTGGCCGGCGCGATCGCGTAGGCGGCGGTGGCGCATGTGTCGGTGCGGCCGATGCATCACCGAGGATGCAGTCTGGGCTGCTCGCGCAGGAGGCGCGGCTCGTCCTCCGAGATCCTCGGGCCGTTGCTCGTCTCGTTGCGGAGCTCACAGGAAAGGAGCCACCTCATGTCCATGCCATCCGCATTGCGCCACGCGCCGGCGGTCCTGGTCGTCGCCGCACTCGCCGCGCCTGCGCGGGCCGGCGCGGCCGACGCGGCCGATGAGGCGCGCGTCCGCGCCTACTACAAGGTGTTCCATCAGGGCCCGGAGGTCCCCGGCCTCGAGAGCACCTTGGTGCCGCAGGGCCTGACCTACTGGGCCTCGCGCGACGCCTTGATCATCAGCTACTACGACACCGCTCACCGCCCGAGCCGCATCGCGATCGTCGACCGCAAGAGCGGGCGCCACATCAAGACGCTGCTGCTTCGAACCACCGGTCACGTCGGCGGGATCGGCATGACCCAGTCCGGCTATCTATGGGTGGCCAGCAACGGGAAGCTGTTCCGCTACCCGGCCAGCACCCTCGACCGGGCCGCCGAGGGCGGGATGGTCGACTCCGACCAGACCTACAAGGTCGAGGCATCGTCGTTTGTCGGCGTGCGCGGCAACGACCTCTGGGTCGGGAGGTGCGCGCCGGGCTGTTCCAAGTCCAAGGAGGAGCAGGGCGGCGCGTTCGCCTACCCGTACCAGGTCAACCTCTTCGGCGGGCTACACCGGTCCGGCCTCGCCATCCCGGTGCCCGCGCACACCCAAGGCATGGCCGTCACGGACCGGCATTTCATCTTCAGCTCCTCGCTCGGTCGCCACAATCTCAGCACGATCAGGTCAGTCGGGCGGGGGTCGGCTGGCAACGGGCCCAGCCTGACCGCCCCCAACATGGCCGAGGGGATGGTCTTCGCCGGTGGGGAGATCCACGTGCTCTACGAGAGCGGCGCCAAGAAGTATCCGGACGCCGACATCCGTGTGAAGACGATCCACCACGCGCCGGTCGCCGCCCTCGGAGGCTGAGGGAGCCGCCGGCCGCTCCGTCAGCGCCCGAGCTGGCGTCTGCCTTCCTGTCGTCGCTGACCTGCGCCTGGCTTGAAGTCAACGTTCCGGTCAAGGTCAACGTCGAGGACAAGGTCGAGGACAAGATCGAAGATTTGCCAGATCGGCTCTGGCACCGCGACGTCTTGGGCGTTGCAGGCGCCGGCTGCAGCGGCGATGCTCGCGGCCATGCGGTCGTCCCGCCGGGATCTCCGCGGGCCAGGGGGGCCCGCGACCGTCGCGCCAGGCGCGATCCGCCCCGCGATCGCGGACGGCGGACTCCGGGGCCTCGCTGTCGCGCTCGCACCCGCCGTGGTTCTCGTCGGCCTTGCCGCATGTCGCGGGTCGTCCTCGGAGGATCCGCGCGACGCGAGCGAGCGGGCTGGCGAGGCCCGCCGCGTCGCGCCGGTCGCCGGGCGCATCGGCGAGCACTCCGCGACGCGGGCCTCCGGGTGCCCGGCCGAGCCCGCGCCGGCCGCCGTGGCCGGCAGCGCGACGTACTACGACGCCACCGGCCGCGGCAGCTGCAGCTTCGATCCACCGCGCGAGCCGCCGGATCGGAGGATCGCCGCGCTGAGCAGCGCCGACTACGCGCACGCGTCGTGGTGCGGTGCCTGCCTCGTCGTCGCGGGGCCGCTCGGCGACGTGGTCGTGCGCGTCGTCGACCAGTGCCCGGGCTGCCGGCGCGGCGACCTCGATCTCAGCCGCGAGGCGTTCGCGCAGATCGCCCCGCTGTCCGCCGGCCGGACGAAGATCACCTGGCGCGAGGTGCCGTGTCCGGTGACCGGACCGGTCGTCTACCAGGTCAAGCCGGGCTCGAATCCGCAGTGGACCGCGATCCAGCTCCGCAACCACCGCCACCGGATCGCCCGGCTGGAGGCGCGCGACGCGAGCGGCGTGTACCATGCGATCGCGCGGACCGACGACAACTACTTCGTCGCGCCCGGTGGGTTGGGCCCAGGGCCGTACGCGCTGCGGGTCAGCGACGTGCACGGCCACGCGCTGGAGGACAGCGCGATCGCGCTGGGCGGCGCGGCGCAAACCGGCGCGGCGCAGTTCCCGAGCTGTCGCTGACCCGGAAATTACCACGACGTCGAGAATTCCCGGGTCAGCAGCGCAGGACGATCTTGCCAAACCCGACGTTGCTCGCCATCCGCTCGTGGGCCGCGGCCGCGGCGTCGAGGTCCATGACGGTGTCGATCACCGGCGCGATCAGGCCGCGCCGGAGCAGCGGCACGACCTGGGCCTCGAACGACCGGACCGCGGCGAGCTTCTCCTCGAGCGGCCGGGCGCGCAGCACGGTGCCGAAGATCCGGACCCGCTTGCGCAGCACGCCGCCGAGGTCGATCTCGTTGCGGCCGCCGGCCATCAGGCCGACCAGCACGATCCGGCCGAGCACGCCCACGGTGCGGATGTCCTCGTCGACGTAGGGGCCGCCGACCAGCTCGAGCACGACCGACGGCTCGCCGTGCTTGCGGACGGCGTCGGCGAACTTGCCGCCCTCGGCGACCACGCCGGCCGCCATGCCGAGCGCGCGGGCGCGCTCCAGCTTGTCCGGCGTGCGCGCGGTACCGATCACGAACGCGCCGAGCACGCGGCCGAGCTGCGCCGCCGCCGTGCCGACCCCGCTGCCCACCGCGTGGACCAGCAGGGTCTCGCCGCCGCGCAGGCCGGCCTGGCCGACGATCGCGTCGTGTGCGGTGATGAACGCCTCGGGGACCGCCGCGGCGTGCTCGAACGACATCCCGTCGGGGATCCGGGCGACCGCGCGCTCGTGCGCGACGAGCTGCTCGGCGTAGCCGCCGCCACCGGCCAGGCCGAACACGCGATCGCCGACCACCAGCCGCTCGACGCCCGGCCCGAGCGCGTCGACCTCGCCGGCGAACTCCAGGCCCGGGATGTCGGGCGGCGAGTCGGCCGGCGCGGGATACCCGCCCATGCGCTGCAGCAGGTCGGCGCGGTTGACCGCCGTCGCCCGCACCCGGATCCGGACCTCCCCGCGCGAGGGCTCGGGCGCGGGACGGTCGACGAGGGCGAGGACGTCGGGTCCTCCTGGCTTGGTGATCGCGATCGCTCTCATGCGGGAACCATCCCGCAGGAGCGGGGTCACCACCAGAAGGGACGGTGGACGAAAACGGTCTGCGGGCGCTGCTGGCTGAGCAACAGCCCGAGCAGCAGGACGTCCGTGGTCGAGAACCCGGTGTTGTTCGCGGTGTTGCCGATGTTCTGGATGGTCGTCTGCAGCGAGTTCAGTTGCTGGAGCAGCGAATCCGTGCTGCTGGTGGCGCTGGGCGTGAGCGCTGCAGCAGCGGTGACGGATTCGAGGTCGGTGACGGTCTCGAGCTCGGCGGGTGTGAGCAGGTTGGACATGACGCGGGTCCTTGTGGTGTACCGACGGTCAGAGCAGCCGGCGTGCCAGGCGTAAGTCTGCGGGCCACGTGGGGCGAACCGGGACGATCGCGGTGCTCGAGGTGACAGCCCGCCAACCGAAGGTGACAGCGCAGTGCCGCCCTGGGGTGTCGCCACCGGCAGGCGGCGTGGCCGCGAGGAGACGCCCGCGCCGGGTGGCGGACCCGACGGAGCGCGCCGTCCGGCCCCGCGCCGTCCCCGGCGAGCGTGGCCGCCGGGACGCGCAGCCGTGGATGTGGCCGCCGGGATGCGCAGCCGTGGATGTGGCCGCCGGGATGCGCAGCCGCCGGGATGCATGGCCGCCGGGATGCGTCGCCCGCCAGGGCGGTGGTCGCCAGGCACCGACGGCCGCCGGGATGCGCGCCTGGCTGCGTGACGGACGGGATCCCGCTGGGGAAACGCCTGCCGGGGCGCATCCCATCCGGAGTGGCCGGCGGATGCGCTCGGACCGTCATGTACAATCGCCGCGCGATGGAGCCGTTCGTCCAGGGCTGGGGCCTCACGATCCTCCTGTGCGGCTTCATCCTGCTCGTGTTCCTCGCCGGCTGGTGGCACGTCCACGCCGAGCTGGCCTGGGTCCGCGCGCTGACCGACTACCTCGGCGAGGGGCTGGTCGCCGAGGACGCGGTCGACGCCCGGCCGCCGTCGTCGCTCGCGGTCCAGGTGATCCGCGACGAGTCGCACGCGATCCTGGAGGCCAAGGACCCGGCGTGGGCCCAGAAGCAGGTCCGCAGCTGGCAGATGCGCGCGCAACGGCTCGAGCCGGCGCTGGCGTTCTGGACCGACCTGCTGCGCCAGCTCGGGCTGCTCGGCACCGTGCTCGGCCTCGGCCTGTCGCTCGCGTACGTCGGCAGCGACCTCACCAAGCTGCTCGCGCCGCTGTCGCTCAAGGTGTGGACCACGGTCGCCGGCCTGGCGTTCAGCATCCTGCTGTCCGCGAGCTTCAGCATGCGGCTGACCGCGTGGGTCGATGCCTGCGAGAAGAACCTGGAGGCGTGGGACGCCCGGCGGCGCTCCCGGCGAGGCCTGACGTGACCCGCGCAGCCCGGCGCCACATCCGCCGGCCGCCCGACCTGACGTCGCTGTTCGACGTGCTGTTCATCGTCGTGTTCGCGGCGCTGATCCGGGCCGCCGCGGTCGAGCGCGCCGCCGCGCCGGCGCCCCCGCTGCCGCGGCCTCCGGCGCCCGCGGTTCCACCGGCGGTCGCGGCGCTGCGCCAGCGCGCGCTCGTCGATCTCGACGCCGCGCTCGCCGTGCGCTCGCCGCTGGTCGTCCGCGTGACGCGCGACGGGACGATCGACGCGCTGGAGCTCGACGGCAAGCGCGTTCCCGTGGTGGTGCCGCTGCTCGAGCCCAGCCCGGATCCCGACATCGTGGTCGCGTATGCGGGCGATCGCTCCGCCGAGCGGCGGGTGTGCCGGATCGCCGCGCGCCAGCTGGGCACCGCGGACCTGGCGCGCTATCTCGTGATCGTGGCTCCCGCGGTTGCCCTCGACGATCTCCCGGAAGCGCTGTTCGAGGGGCTCCACCGCGACCTCGACCGCTGTCTGTCGGAGCAGCGCGGGCTCGCTGCGCTGGTCGATCCCACGATGCTGCCGCCCACCCCACCGCGAGGCACGCCATGACCCAGCCGACGCCGCCCAGCCCATCGCACGATCGCCGGTTCGCTCGCGACGTCGCCCGGCAGCTCGATCGCCGCAGGATCCGGCGACGGCTGACCATGTGGAGCGCCCTGCTCGCGCTCATCATCGCCGGAGCCGCGTACCTGCGGCTCGGCGGCGGCTTCGGCAAGCTGGGCCTCGGCGGCCAGGCGGGGGATGGCGACGAGGAGCGCCGGCCGCTGGCGGGCCCACCGCGCTGCCGGATCCGGGTGTCGGCGAGCGAGATCACCCTCGACGGGCATCCGACGTCGCGCGATGCCGCGATCGCGCACTGCAAGGGCGCGCCGGGGGTCGACATCTTCCCGACCGGCGACGCGCGCCACGGGGAGCCCGCGGATCTGGACGCGGCGCTCAAGGCGGCCGGAGCCACGGACGTGGTGGTCCATCCGCTGCCGACGCGATCGCCCGACACGCCCCCGAGCCCGAGCGGTTCCGCCGGCCCGAAGTGATCCGGTCCGGGCGCACTGGCCAGTCCAGTTGCCTGTGCCTGGTGGGCGCGCGGCGTTGTAGGTTCGAGTAAGTCGTTTCGGTACGTTGTTTGGTCCGACCATCGGCCCAGTAGTTGCAGACGCGGCGCGTCATGCGTGCTCTCGTCCTGCTGCCCATCCTGCTCGTGGCCTGCACCTCGACCGCCCCCACCGAGCCGGGCTCGATGCGCGATCGGCTCACCGCCGAGACCCACCTGTTCGTCACTCCCGGCGACAGCGCCGGCGCGATCACCGCGCAGCTCCGGACCGATACCGGCTGGGACGACGGGGTGGTCGATCTGCAGCTTGCAGGCGGCGAGCTCGTCACCCGCGCGGCGCCCGGTGGCGCGATCGCGCTGACCTCGGCCGAGCTCGAGCTGCAGCCCATCGAGATCCCGGCCACGCTGACCGGACACGCCGCGTCGCTGACCCGGCCGCGGCTCGAGCTCACCGCGCCGGCCACCGCGACCGCGACGTGGACCGGCGACGACAGCGCCGAGATCGAGGTCGAGCTGGCGCTCGAGCTGTCGTGGTCGCTGACCGTCGACGGCGTCGGCGTGCAGGTCGGCGCGCCCCACCTGCCGCCGCTGCCGGCCAAGCTCGCGCTGAGCGGCGACGGCGCGCGGGTCACCGCCGACCTGCGCATCCACGTCGCCGGCGAGCTGTGGAGCTGGGCGAACCTCGTCAAGCTGTCGGACCTCGAGCTCGTGCTCGGCGCCGATACGCCGGCGCCGTGACCGGGCCAGCGAGCTCGAGGTCAGCAGCGAGCTCGGGTCCGCAGCGAGCGCGGCGTTGAGCGATGCGCGATGCGCGCCGCTGCGTCCGTCACGTCCGGGTCGACGGGCGGCGCCTCCGCGGCGTCAGTGGCGATGATCGCGCGCGTCCTTGGCCGGCGGGGCGCGGTGATCGCGCGCCGGGGGAGTCGCGGCGGGCGCCGGGCGGGCGGCTGGAGCCGGGGCCGGGGCCACCGTGCGATGGTCGCGCGTGACGACGGGCGCGGCGGCGGGCCCGCCGCGGTACACAGGCGCTGCCTGAACGGTGCGATGGTCGCGCGTGATCGTCTCGGGGGCGCGATAGCGGACGTTGGCGCGGGCGACGTACCCGGGCGGGCGGTAGTGGGCGTAGGCGTACGGCCGGTCGATCCGCAGCACCGCGACCGGCGGCCGCTCGTAGAAGTACCAGCCGGCGTAGTAGTTGTTCGAGCGGTACCAGTAGCCGTCGTTGAACCGCCAGTAGAAGCCATCGACAAAGAACACCGGCTGGTCGTAGTCGGCGACGACCTGGACGCCGGGCTGCACCGTCACGAGGTCCGGCGTCGTCGCGTAGCCGTCCGGACTGGTGGTCGCGTAGGCCCCGCCGCTGTACGCCGGGCCCGTGCCGTCCGACACGTAGCAGCCGGTGAGCGCCGCGGCGCCGAACGCAGCCGATAAGATGAGTCCACGCATGTCAATTCCTCCGATGATCGGAAAGTTGAGCATGCCGCATGCCAGCGTCAACGGGCTGTGAAATCAACGATTCCCACCGCGCGGCGTGAGCGTCTGTGCGCACTGTTGGCGTGGCGACAGCGTCACAGCGCGCGAAAACAAGGACATAGCGTTGCTCCGCGCCCCGTCAGTGCGCAATGTAATGCACAGCACATTGAAGCCTGGCCTGCCAGCCGGACCGCAACGGATCCTGGGTGTGGAATGGCAACGAGGAGCGGCGGACGGGGTGCCTAGTAGTAATAGATCCCCTGGCCCCAGCCTCCCCACGGGCTCGAGGCGATGACCTGCTGCTGGTTGCGCTGCTGCATGATCATCATCATCATCATCATCTCCTGCTGATTGAACCCGCCCGCGTTCGGCTGGGCGAGGCCCTGGATCGAGGTGAGGATCCCGTTGAGGGCGGTGAGGATCTGGTCGGTGCTGCTCGTCGCTGTCGAGACGGTGGTGCCGCCGCTGACCTGGGCGAGGGCAGCGGGATCGATGGTCTGGAGACCCTGGGTGGGCTTCGACATGGTGGTGATGTCCTTTGTCGGCTACGTCGAGCTCTCGCTACAGCAGCCGGTGTGCCATCCGCGATGCCCGAGCGATCTCCACGGGATCTGGTGCCACCCGGGGGACGCGGGGGGCGGAGACGTCTACCGGGGGATGCAGCCCAGGCGAGACGATCCCCCACGATCAGCCCAGGGCGGTCCCCAGGAGGTGGCCCAGCCCGAAGGTCAGGGCAGCGGCGGCGAGGCCGAGCAGGGTCTGGCGGCCGCCCGTGCGCCAGGCCGATCGCCCGGTGAACAGCGTGATCGCCGCGCCGATCCCGAACAGCGCGAGGCTCGAGACCACCAGGCTGGCGATCACCGCGGTGGTGCCGGTCGCCATCAGGTAGGGCAGGACCGGGAACATCGCGCCGAACGCGAACAGCAGGAACGAGGTGGTCGCGGCGACCCGGGCCGAGCCGCCGAGCTCGGCGGGGTCGATGCCGAGCTCCTCGCGGGCGAGCACGTCGAGCGCGGCGCCGCGGTCGTCGAGCAGGCGCCGCGACAGCTGGCGAGCCTCGTCCTTGGGGATGCCCTTGGCCTCGTAGATCAGCTGGAGCTCCTCGCGCTCCTCCTCGGGGGCGGCGGCGAGCTCGTCGCGCTCGACGCGGAGCTCGCGCTCGGCGAGCTCGCGCGACGAGGTCACCGACACCCACTCGCCGAGCGCCATCGAGCACGCACCGGCGAGCAGGCCGGCGACGCCGGTGACCAGGATCGCATGCGAGCTGGTCGACGCGCCGGCGACCCCGGTGACCAGCGCGAGGTTCGAGCACAGGCCATCGTTGGCGCCCAGCACCGCGGCGCGCAGCGCGTTGCCGCCGACGCTGCGGTGGCGGCCCTCGACCCGGGCGAGCTCGCTGCCGGCGACGCCCTCGGGCCGCTTGAGCATCGCCTTGAGCACGCGGGCGTGCGAGCGCTCCTGGGCCGGCATCCGGGTGTGCGCGGTCTCGGACTGGCCGACGTAGTCGTTGCGGCCCACCGCCTCGCGCTGCGCGACGGTCGGCAGGATCGCGCGCGGGCCGAACCGCCGCGCGGTCCACGACAGCACGCGGGCGCGCCAGCTCTCCCGCCGCGGCCCGGGATCGCTGCCGCGCTCGCGGATCCGGGCCTCCCAGAACGCGACGTGCTTGTCCTCGACGTCGGCGAGCTCGCGGTAGATCCGGGCGACGCCGGTGTCGGGCTCGGCGTCGGCCATCGCGCGGTACTGCGCGGCGCTGTCGATCTCGTCCTGGCGGTTGGCGCGGAACCGGCGCAGATCGTCGTCGGCCATGCCGCTTGGTAGCACAGGGCCGGGCGTCAGCGTCGCCGCGGCCGGTCGCGATCACCGCGCGCGATCGCCGCCGCGCCGGGCGTCGCACGCGCCGGCGGCCAGGATCGCGACGCGCTGGCATCCGCGCGTGACACAGCCGTTGTCATAGTCGGATCCGGTGACGTTGCGGGTGCACGCGATCGGCGTCGTCGGGTGGTCGCCGGCGTCCTTCGCGAGGCAGAAGCTGACCTGGGTCAGCCGGCAGTGCGCGTCGCAGCCGAGCACGACGCTGTCGGGCGGTACGCCGAAGGCGCGCTGGAGGTCGTCGCGTGCGAGGTCCGCCCCGGCGGCGGCGCGCAGTGCGTCCGGCGTTGCCTCGCCGGGGATCCCGCGGATCGCTGCGAGCTCGGCGCCGAAGTACTCCGCGGCGGACAGCCGCGTGCAGCTGCCGTGCTTAGACCACTCGTGGATCGCGAACCCGCCGGTCCCGGCGACGTAGCCGGGCGCGAGCCGGGCGAGCTCGTCGGGGACCGCGACGCCGGGCGCGCAGCTTGGGTCCTCGGCCTGCTCGCAGTGCCGGTACGCGCCGCAGTACTGCGGCCACGCGCGCGGCTTGCCGCGGGACTGCTCGTCGGTGAAGTTCGGCCACAGCCCGTGCAGCGTGAGGTGCGTGGCGGCGAACGAGCCGGCGAGCTGCGCGCACTCCACCTTGCCGGGCTCGGCGCAGCACAGGTGCGGCGCCCAGGACATCGCGAGCAGGTAGAAGCCGAACTCGCTGGCCGGGGCCGGCGCGGGCGTGGTCGGTGGCGGGGGCGCGGCTGGGTGACACGCCGCGAGGACGAACAGCGGGAGCAAGGCGCGCATCGCGGCCGAGTGTATCGTCGTCGCCGAGCTTGTGGCGTCGGTCGACGCCATCCGGCACTTTCGCACCGGCACTTTCGCACCGGCGCTCTCGAAGAACGCGCCGTTCAAGTGGAACCGGGTCTCGGAGATGCTCCGCGGCGTTGCTCGCTGCGTACACTTCCGGCATGGGGCTCACCGCGCTCGTCACCGAGATCACCGCGTGCCGGCGGTGCCCGCGGCTGGTGCGGTGCCGCGAGGCGGCCGCTGCGAGCCCGCCCCGGCGGTTCGCCGGCCAGACCTACTGGGCGCGGCCGGTGCCGGGGTTCGGCGACCCGGCGGCCCGGCTACTCGTGGTCGGCCTCGCGCCTGCCGCCCACGGCGGCAATCGCACCGGCCGCGTGTTCACCGGCGACCGCTCCGGAGACTGGCTGTACGCCGCGCTCCATCGCGCGGGCTTCGCCAACCAGGCCAGCTCGGTGGCGCGCGGCGATGGCCTGGCGCTGACCGATGCCTACGTGTCGTGCGTGGTGCGCTGCGCCCCGCCCGACAACAAGCCGACGCCGCGCGAGCGCGACCGCTGCATCGGCTACCTCGTTCGCGAGCTCCAGCTCCTGGCCGGCGTGCGCGCGATCGTCGCGCTCGGCGGCTTCGCGTGGGACGGCGTGCTGATCGCCGCCGCCGAGCTCGGCCATCCGATCCCGCGGCCGCGCCCCAGGTTCGGCCATGGCGCCGAGGTCCGCGTCGGCCCCTGGCTCCTGATCGCCTCGTACCACGTCAGCCAGCAGAACACGTTCACCGGCCGGCTCACCGAGCCCATGCTCGATCAGGTGTTTGCCCGGGCCCGCGCGGCGCTGGCCGGGATCGCGTAGATCCGGGGCGCGGCTCGCGCGTTGTTTCGTGGCGGTGGTGCTACGTCCGGAGCTCCTTGCGGATCACCAGCCGCAAGCCCGACCAGGTGTCGTCGATCGCGCACACCTTGTGATCGACCAGACCGGTCCGCAACGCGACCTCGCGCACGGTGTCCTCCGTGATGTCGGTTGCCATGCCCGAGGCGCGTTTCGGCCACGCGATCCACAGTCCCGCCGCGGGTTGCATCCGCGGCCGGCAGGTCGCGATCCGCGTCACCAGATCGGTGCGCCGGGTCACGAACACGACGAGCACGTCGAGCGGCAGCTTGCCGGCGAGGTTGCGCTGCAGGTGCGTCCCGGCCGGCAGCGCGCCGAGCGCGAACCCGTGCGGCGCGCCGACCACGGCGACGCGATGTCCGTCCTTGATCCCGAGCTTCTGTGGCAGAGGTGTCCCCGAGTAGCCCGCGGTTGGCATGGAATGATCGTGCCATCGCGGGCGTCTGTGTAGCGAGAGCTGCCGATGATTCCCATGGAACCCACCCCCTCCGAACCCACCACCGGCCTCGACTTCGCAGGGACCTGCGATCTGGCGATCTGGTGCAAGCTGCTGCACGACAAGGGCTGGTCCGGCCCGCGGATCGCGCGCGCGATCGCCAAGAGCGAGGGCTACGTCAACAACCTGATCCGCGTGGTCGAGCGCGCGTCGCCGTCGATCATGCTGCGCTGGCGCGCCGAGCAGAGCGGCCTGGTCGATCACGTGTGCGCCACCGACTGGCTGGTTGCGGTGTGCCTGCTACCGCAAGATCGCCAGGACGAGGAGCTGGAGCGCCGGATCGCCGCGCGGCCGACCTATCGAGTCTAACCTCCGCGATCAGGGTCGCTGCGGTCGGGCTCGGTCCACGCCAGCTGCTGGCCGAGCCGGCGGGCGCGGCGGACCAGCAGATCGGGCAGCGCACCCTGCGCGGCGGCGGACAGCGCCATTGCGAGCTCGGCGCCCGAGGCGAACCGCGCGTCGCGCGACTTGGCGAGCGCGATCTGGAGGAACGCCTCGACGTGGGGCGATACCGCGGCCAGCGCCGACGGCCGGACCGGCATGGCGTGGACGACCGCGTAGAGCAGCGCCGGCGTGTCGCGGGCGACGAACGGCACGCGGCCGGTGAGGCAGCGGTAGATCACGGCGCCCAGCGCGTAGAGGTCGGCGCGGTGGTCGACCGGCTCGCCGCGCGCCTGCTCGGGCGCCATGTACGGCGGCGTGCCGATCGCGAGGCCGCGGGTCAGCGTGCCGGAGTTGTCACCGAGCAGCGCGATGCCGAAGTCGAGGATCTTCCAGGTCCCGGCCGGGGCAGCGGCTGCGGGGCCGTCGCCGCACCGGAACAGGTTGTGCGGCTTGAGATCGCGGTGGACGACGCCGGCGTCGCACGCGCGATCGAGCGCCTCGCCGATCTGGGTGACCATGGCGAGCAGCGGGTCGCCGGACAGCGGCCCGGCGCGCAGGATCTCGCCCAGCGTCACGCCGTGCAGGCGCTCCATGACCAGGAACGGCAGCGGATCGTGCGGCGCCGAGGCGTCGAGCACCTTGACCACGTGCGGCGTGTCGATCGAGCCGGCGATCCGGACCTCGCGCAGGAAGCGATCGAGGTTGCGCGGGTCGCCGAGCAGCTCGCGGCGGACCAGCTTGACCGCGGCGAGCGCGCCGGTCCCGGTGCCCCTGGCGTCGTAGACCTCGCCCATCGCGCCGCGGCCGAGCACGGCGCCGAGCTCCCAGCGGCCGACCACGTGGCCGGTGAACCGGCCGGGCCCGCCGATCTGGAGCGCGCGGTCGAGATCGCAGCGCAGCTCGGCGACCTGGGCGTCGCGCTGGGCGGCCAGCCGGGTCGCGCGCCGGAGCTGCTCGATCGCGCGCAGCGAGCTCCGGCGGGTCATCCGCGCGAGCAGGAAGCAGAGGGCGTAGGCCTGCTGGACGATCAGCTGGCCGGTGATCTGGGCCTCGATCGAGCACGCGCGGCGCACCGGGTAGAACCCCGGGTCGTCGATCGCGCCGGCGATCACCAGGATCGCCAGCGCGGCGTGCGATCCGGCGGCGAGCAGGTAGACCGCGATCGCGCTCGCCAGGTGCTCGGTGCGGCAGAACCACAGCACGCCGAGCGCGACGATCAGGGGTGCCGCGGAGAACGCGCCGACGTACAGCGTGCCGAGCAGGCCGCAGCCGATCGCCGCGAACGCCAGCGCGTGGAGGCTGCGCACCCGGTAGACCGCGGTCGTGCCCAGCCCGCGGTAGATCCACGCGCTGCCGGCGACCGCGACCGCGAGGCTCGCGAGCAGCGCGGCGGCGATCCGGCGATCGCCGGGCACGACCAGCACCGCGATCGCCGTGCCGGCGGCGACGATCCAGCCCAGCCGCAGGAACGTCCGGGTGCGCTCGATCTCCTCGTCGCGCAGCGCGTCGATCGAGAGGGGCGATTTCGCGTCGCGCGGCCCTGGACCTGCGGGCACAGCGCTCGCTCCAGATCCCTTCGTCACCGCTGCTTCGCCTCGCTCGAGGCCGGGACCGTCATCGTACCCTCGGCCCATGGCAGCTTGCGCAGCAGGGCGTCGGCTCGGCGGCGCAGCGCGGGGTCGAGCGCGCCGGCGAGCGCGGAGTCGAGCGCATCGGCGAGCGCGGCGCCGGAGGCGAACCGATCGTCGGGCCGCTTGGCGAGCGCGAGCGCGAACCAGGCGTCGACGTCGGCGGGCAGCGCGGCGAGCTCGCCCGGCCGCGGCGGCATCTTGTGGACCACGGCGTAGAGCAGCGCCGGGGTGTCGGCGCCCGAGTACGGATGGCGGCCGGTCGCGCAGCGATAGGCGACGGCGGCGAGCGCGTGGAGGTCAGCGCGCCGGTCGAGCCGCCGGCCCTCGGCCTGCTCGGGCGCCATGTAGCTCGGCGTGCCGACGATGCCGCCGTGGGTCAGGGTCGCCGCGCCGTCCTCGGCCAGGGTCGCCACGCCGAAGTCGAGGATCTTCCAGATCGTGCCGGGGCCGGCGTCGAACAGGTTCTGCGGCTTGATGTCGCGATGCACGATGCCGGCGGCGGCCGCGGCATCGAGCCCGGCGCCGATCTGGCGGACCAGCGCCGCGATCGCCGGCGCGGGCAGCCGGCCGTCCCGGCGCAGCCGCTCGGCGAGGGTCTCGCCGTGCAGCCGCTCGATCGCGAGGTACGGCGGATCGCGGTCGGACGCGTCGAGCAGCCGGGCGATGTGCGGCGAGTCGAGCGCGGCGCTGGCCCGGACCTCGCGCAGGAACCGCGCGACGTGGACCGGATCGGCCAGCAGCTCGCGGCGGAGCAGCTTGACCGCGGCGGGCGCGCCGGTCGCGACCCGGCTGGCGTCGTAGACCTCGCCCATCGCGCCGCGGCCGATCACGGCGCCGAGCCGGTACGGGCCGACGACCTGATCGGTGTGGTGGCCGGGACCGCCGACCCGCAGCGCGCGCTCGAGGTCGAGCCGCAGCTCGTCCATCAGCGCCTCGCGCTGCGACGCGATCCGGGTCGCGCGCGCGAGGCTCTCGATCGCGCGCAGCGACGCCCGGCGGAACGACCGCGCGGTGACGTAGGCCAGCAGGTACGCGCCGAGCACGAACACCGCGCCGGCGAGCAGCGCGCCGCGCGGCACCGGACGGTCCGAGGCGAACACGCCGGGATCGTCGATCGCGCCCGAGCTGATCGCGAGCGCTGCGATCGCGTACAGCGCGACCGCGATCGCGAGGATCCAGCGCGCCGCGCGCTCGGCCTCGGTGCGGGCGACGAAGTGGATCCCGATCACGACGATCAGCGGCGCGATCGTGAACGTGCCGAAGTACAGCACCGCGACGTGGGCGTTGACCAGGCACATCACCGCGAGCGCGAGCAGCGCGCGCTCGGTGTAGCGCCGCGGATCGCGGAACGCGCGGTGAAACCACGCGCTGACCGCGATGCCGATCGCGAGCGCGACGACGAACGCGATGGACATCGCGCGCGGCGCATGGAGCAGCGGCACGCCGGCGATCGCGGCGGCGCTGATCGCCCAGCCCATCCGGATGAACAGCCGGGTGCGCTCGACCTCCTCGTCGCGCAGCGCGCCGGCCGCGGTGGTCGCCACGGTCACCGAGCCATCGCGCGAGCCGGTCTCCGGGCTCGCGGGCGCCGGCTCGGGGCCGATCGACGGCGCGCGGGCCGCAGCGGCGTTCGGGCCCGCGCCGTGCTGGACGGTCGGTGCGCCCGTCGACTCGTCGGCCGGGCCAGGCGGCAGCGCGGCGCGCTTCGCGCCGGGGCGGTCCGCGACCGTCGGGGCGCTCGCCGTGTCGTCGTCGCCACCGGCCATCCCGGCAGCATAACCGAGCGCGTCCGCGCGGTCCGCGATCGCAGGCGGCCGGAGCGCTGGTCACGCCGGGCGGCAGCGGGCAGCATCGCCGCATGCGGTTCTCCGACCAGGTATTCCTCGTCACCGGCGGCGGCCGTGGCATCGGCCGCGCCATCGCCCGGCGGCTCGTCGACGACGGCGGCCGGGTGTGCATCGTCGACCGCGATCGCCACGCCGGCAGCGACGCCGCGCGCGAGTACGGCCCGCAGGTCAGCTTCGTGCACGCCGACATCGCGCGCGAGCCCGACGTCCGGCGCGCCGTCGCGCACTGCGTGCGGTGGGGCAAGCGGCTCGACGGCGTGGTCAACAACGCCGCGATCGCCGACCCGCACAGTGGCTCGATCGAGCGGCTCGGCCTCGCCGCGTGGCGCCGCACGCTCGACGTCAACCTCACCGGCAGCTTCCTGGTCGTCAAGCATGCGGTCCGCCACCTGCGCGCGGCGCGCGGCGCGATCGTCAACCTGGCGTCGACCCGCGCGCTGCAGTCCGAGCCCCACACCGAGGCCTACGCGGCCTGCAAGGGCGCGATCGTCGCGCTCAGCCACGCGCTGGCGATCAGCCTCGGACCGGCGATCCGGGTCCACTGCATCAGCCCGGGCTGGATCGCGACCGACGAGCTCGGCCCGCGCGATCAGCGCCGCGCGCCGAAGCTGTCGCGCGCCGACCACGCCCAGCACCCGGTCGGCCGCGTCGGCCGGCCCGACGACGTCGCCGGCCTGTGTGCCTGGCTGCTGTCCGACGAGGCCGGGTTCGTCACCGGCCAGAACTTCGTGATCGACGGCGGGATGACGCGCAAGATGATCTACGTCTGAGCCGCGGCGCCCGGCGGCGCCGTTCTCCGGGCTGGGGCGGACTGGTCAGGCGCTCCGCGTTTTCCGCCAGGAGCGGCCTCAGTGGCTGAGCGCCAGCGCTCGTTCGTCCTGTGGCAGACATGTAGGTAGGTAGATCTTACTGAGATCACTGGGGATCTTTCCAGGTGCGATCTGTGTGACTCCCGCAATAGAATCAGGTGCCTAGGCGATGTCACAGCCCAGGACCTACCGCCGGTCAGCCCAGGGGCGACCCATGATCGGGTTCCAGCTCGAAGTCCCTGGTGAGGTCGAGCTCTCCGACGGCCCGACGCTGACGTGTCGCGAAGTGCTGCGGGATGGCCGGACGCTCGGGGAGCTGGAGGTCAGCCTGTTCGTCGCGGCGCTGGTGATCGATCGCGATGGCATCCTGGGCGAGAAGGCGTGCGAGATGCTCGCGCGCGAGGCCACGGTCCGCCGCGGACCGACCGCGGTCGCGGTCGCGTTGCCCGGCGCCAGCGGGTATCGCGCCGATGCGGTGATCAGCGCGACGCTGCCCTACCGCTACGCGTTTGCGATCGCGCCGCGCGATCTCGGGGTCGATGGCGGCATCGCGATCGTCGTCCGGTGCGCCAGCCCCGACTGGTCGGCCGCCGATCACATGCTGCGGTCGCTGCGGATCTTGACGCGCACCGGCCGGATCGCGACCCAGGTCGACGTCGACGACGGGCCGCTGCTGCCGGTGGTCGCGCCGCTGCCGAAGCGAGACTAGGCGGCCGGCCGGGTCGCTACCACATCAGGCTACCGCCGGACCACGTCGTCATCGGCGACAGCAGGTGGTCGCGGCCGCGGTCGCCGGCGTGGTCGGGGCAGAACCAGGACTGGCCGTCGGTCTGCTCGCGGACCGCGACGCACATCGGGCATTGCTTGGCGTCGAACTCGCCCGGCATGCTGACGACCAGCGTCGGACACACCGCCTGCTGCAGCACCCGGTTGGGCAGGTTCTTGTCGCGGGCCCGCGGGTTGTGCAGCCCGAACTGCCCGATCACGATCAGATCCGCACGGAGGTCGGCGGCGAGCTCGGCGATCTGGACCTCCGGCTTGCCGCGCTGGACGTGGAGCTGCGCCCGCCAGTCGTGGCCATGGCGGTTGAACGCCTCCAGCGAGGGGTACACCCGCTCCCACAGCGCGCGCTTGACCTCCTCGGCGCTCGGCCGGCGCTTCTCGCGGACGGTCAGCAGGTGCAGATCGGGCCGGTCGTGCCGCGCCGCCTGATCGAGCGCGTGCTCGATGACGATGTCCGCGTACTCCGACAGATCGATCCCGACGACGATCCGGTATCTCCGCACACCGGCCTGCGGCACACGCGCCACGACCGGGGCCATCCCGAGCAGGGTCGGCTGATGTTGTGGGGTCATGTCGCGTGAGGATGCATCCGCCATGCCGCGGATCGGTGGTTTGCCGATGCCGCGCGAAATTTGCCTGGGCCGGATTGCACACCGAATCTGCGGAGACGCGCGCTCTCGCACGGTGACGACGACATCTGTTGAGAACGCCGCATCGGTCGTGCAACTGTTGCAA
Source organism: Kofleriaceae bacterium (assembly GCA_036265355.1). GTDB lineage: Bacteria > Myxococcota_A > Polyangia > Haliangiales > Haliangiaceae > JABFXX01. The sequence goes on from DATAPF010000053.1 coordinate 22,500, forward strand.
GGTGCGCGACCGCGATCGCAATACACGTGAGCTTCGCTCGGTGGCGCCGCTTCTGGTCGACGGTGAGCTGATCGGCCCGGTCACGCTGGTGCGAAACGGCGACAAGATCATCGGTGTGACGGATGCCGAGCTATTGCGCCCGTACGTCGGCGCCGCGCTCACCGTCGCGACCATGCTCGATGGCTCGGCGACCGCCGCGGTCGGCCACTGGGGCCTCAGCCGCAAGACGGAGCTCGGCCTGCTCGAGCTGGTTCATCCAGTCGACGCCAGCCTCGACGTCCGGCCGATCGAGCTCGGCGCGGTGTGCGGCAGCCTGGACACCCGCGGCGCCCCGGCCGCGCTGGTCGGCATCGTGCGCGACGGGGCGGGGTTCGCTCGCACCCTCGTCCCGGTGGTGCTCGACCGCGACGAGGGCGGCGACGCGGCCGACGCCGTGCTCCACCTCGCGAGCCCGCTCGAGGAGGACCACGTCGGCATGCGGGTCGAGGGCGCGACGCTGTGGGCGTGGTTCCCGCCCAACCCCGCGCTCGGTCGCAGCGGTGAGGTCCTCGTGCTCGGCCTCGCCGAGGCCTACCGCGGGTTCTCCAAGCCGCGCCGGCATCCGGCGATCGCCGAGGTCGTCGGCCTCGACGATCTCGGCCGCGCGCTGCTGGTCGCGCACAAGGTCGAGGAGCGCGAGCCCGAGCTGCGCCAGGTCGCCGGCGAGATCGTCGCCGGCGGCGGGCCGGTGGGCCGCACCGGCAGTCCCCGGAAGCGCTGACCGGCGCGGTCGCACCGCCGATCCGCGGCAAGTCGTGCTACTGGGCTGTCCGTGAAGGTCGCGACCTGGAACGTCAACGGCATCCGCGCCCGCTACACCGAGGTCCTGCGCTGGATCGATCGCGAGGAGCCCGACGTGATCTGCCTGCAGGAGACCAAGGCGTCGCCGGAGCACGTCCCCGAGCCGCTGCTCGCGATCGCCGGCTACCACGCGCACTGGCACGGCCACAAGGGCTACTCCGGCGTCGCGCTGCTCTTGCGTACCGCGAAGTTCGGCGATGCCCCGGCCTTCGTCCATCCGGCCTTCGACCTCGAGCACCGGATCGTGATCGCCAGCGCCGGCGACGTCGTGTTCGGCTCGGTCTACGTGCCCAACGGCGGCAAGGACCTGCCGGCCAAGATGACGTTCCTGCGCGAGCTGGTCGCGTGGGCCGGTCAGCTCCAGGACGACCACCGGCACCTCGTGCTGTGCGGCGACTTCAACGTCGCGCGCACCGACGTCGACGTCCACCCGATGCTGCGCAAGCCGATGATCGGCCAGTCCACCGACGAGCGCGCGCTGATCGAGGCGCTGTTCGGCTACGGCCTGGTCGACGTCGCCCGACGGGTCGACCCCGACAACGACCGGCTGTTCACCTGGTGGGCGCCGTGGCGCAACCAGCGCCAGCGCAACATCGGCTGGCGGCTCGACTACGTCGCGGCCGCCGAGGCGCTGGTCGACGAGACCGTGCACTGCGCGACCTACCGCGACGTCGGCACCAGCGACCACGCCCCGGTGATCGCCCACCTGCGCGACACACCCCGGGCGGCGGCGCCGCCGCCCGACAGATCAAGTTCGGTCGCGTAGATCCGACCGCGGCCTGCGCCGACCGGTGCGCTATGCTCGCTGCGATGGTAGCAGACCGGGTCACCCAGCTCTCGATCGCAGGAATGCGGTGCATCGACGAGATCACGCTCGATCTGGGCCCGCTCACCGTGTTGATCGGCGAGAACGGCTCGGGGAAGAGCACGATCGTCGAGGCGCTGGAATTGCTGCGCAAGGCAGCGACCGAAGCGCCGTTCGTGGACAAGCTGTACGGCCCACACGAAGGCACTCGCCTGGTACGCTCCGGCGCGACGCAGCTTCGCCTGGCGGCACGCGTCGAGGGTGCGGGGCCTGCGCTGCACTACGAGATCTGCGTGCTGCGCGACGCGACCTACCTCAGCGTCCTTTCGGAGGGAGTGTCCGACGTGGCCGGGGGAGTCCGGTTGCAGCGCACCGGGACTGCACTCTCGAGCTTTGGAACCAACGGGCAGCGGGCGCAGGACGACGGTACGATCGATCCTGGCGACACAGCTCTGCAACGCGCGCGGTACCTCAAGTCTTCCGAGGTGGAGCGCGTGCAGCGTGCCCTGGCGGCGATCGAGGTACACACTCCACCGGACGTGCGGCGCTCGTGGGCTGTGCCGCAGGCCAGCGCCACGGCGCGATCGAGTAACACCGCTCGCCCGGTGGAGCGGCTCACCCCGGGCGGGACCAATCTCGTGAATGTATACGCTCAGCTCAGGAATCAGCCGAACTGGCGGGAGACGCTCGGACGGATCCGCCTGGTGCTGGGCGACGTGGACGACGTGCTCATCCAGCCCGATCCTTCGGGCGGCACGATCGGGCTCGCGGTCCGCTGGGGAATGGATCTGGAGGTCCCACTGTCGGAGCTGTCCGACGGTCAGGTCTCGCTGCTCGCGCTCATCGCGATCCAGCAGCAGCGGCGCCGGGTCGCGCCGAGTCTCATCGTCATCGATGAACCGGAAGCTCACCTGCATCCCGGGGTGATTCGCAGAATCGCCATCGGGCTGGCAGAAGCGAGCGAGGACTCGCCCGTGCTGGTAGCGACGCAGTCCGACGCGTTCCTCGACGCAGTGAGCGACCGGCCGGACGCCCTGGTGCACTGCCGGCTCGACATGCAACGGAGGACCGAGCTCGCCCGGCTGGACCGCGCGCTGATTCAAGACTGGCTCGAGGAATTCCGAGGCATCGGCGAGCTCAGGCGCGAGGGGATGGAAGATCTCGCGTTTCCTCCCGCGTCGTGAAACGGCGATGCGGCGACTGGTCGTTCTTTACGAGGATGCGCGCGGTCCTTTGCAGCGCTTCCCGCTGCATGATCTGGTCGTCAAGTCCGCGGCGGATCTCGTCCCTCTGGCGGTCCACGAGCTGTTCCGGCGCGTCGTCGCGGTGCCGAAGAACGGCGTCCACAAGGTGCTCGGCGAGGTGGCCCGGTGCGATCGCTGGCTCGCGAACGACGTACGGCTCCTGGTCTGGGTCGACAATGACGAGATCCGCCACGCGCTGCGGCTGGCACCAGACTGTCCGCGAGGCACGGTGATCTCGGTGATCAAGGCCCGTGCGCCTGCGGCCCACGACAGGTCGCGCCCCCAGCCCCTGGAAGTATTTCTGCTCGACGACAACCTGGAGGACCTGCTGTCGAGCGTGGGAGCTCGGTTGGACCCGGCGCTGCTTGCAAAGGCACACGCGAAGCGGCTCGATGCGCGGGACATCCTGCTCGACGACATCGGTCGCAGCCAGCAGCTCCGAGCGGCGCTGCGCGCGAGCCATGCCGGATTTGACTGCGTGTCGCGGTTCGTGGGTTGTGTCGCGGCGATGCGTCCATGGCCGGCTCGATGACGAGCACTCCGGCCCCGCAGGCGGCGGATCGCCTCCGGATCGGTTGAACCGGCTCTCGTCTCGCGTGGCGGATATGGCTCAGGGGGTCGCCGAGCTGCCCACTCGCCGGCTCACGGCTCGCGCGACTTGTTCTTGCGCGGCTTCTCGCCGCGGTGCATGCCGGCGCGCTCCCCGCCGCTCTCGATCTCACCGGCCGCCTCGGCCGCGGCGAGCTCCGGATCCGCGGCGCTTGGCGATTCATCGTCGTCGTTCTGGGCCTCGCGCGGAGCGAGCTCCGAGGGGTCGGCGTCGTCGTTGCGGGCGTGTCCGAACCGCGCGTCGCCGCGCTCGTCGGCGACGCTCCACGGTCCGCCGCCGTAGCGCGGCGTGGGCTCGTCGCGCTGCTCGTCGCGGGCGCGCTCGGTGCCCGGGCGGCTGCCCTTGCGGGCGGTCGCCGGGTCCGCCGCCATCGCGCCATGCTGCGCCGCGCCCTGCCGCGAGTCGCTGGCCGCCCGATGGGAGATCGCCTTGCGGGGCGCCGCCTTGCCGGACGCCGCCTTGCCGGACGCCATCTTGCGGGACGCCGCCTTGCGGGACGCCGCCTTGCGGGACGCCGTCTTGCCGGACGCCGCCTTGCCAGAGGTCGCCTTGCCGGACGCCGTCTTGCTGGACGTCGCCTGGCCGGATGCCGAGCGGGTGGATGTCTGGCGGGAGGGCGCCTTGCGGGCGCTCGTCTTGCTGGAGGTTCGCTTGTGGGAGGTTGCAGATCTGGAAGTCATGACAGCGCCTCTTTCGAGGAAGCGCTGCAGTCATCGCAGCGCTTCTTTGCACGAAGTGCTGCAAGCGATGTGCCCCGAGCGCCCCGCTCGGCGGACGTTGCCCGGGTCAATCGATGCCGGGGCGACGAGGGGAGGGCGTGATGACGGTAGGGGCGCCCGCGTCGTGGCCGTCGAGGCAGAGAATCTCCGAGCGTCATGCAATCGCCTTGCTGACCGTCACCAGCTCGAAGCCGCGCGCCCGCAGCGCCGGGACCAGCATGCGCACCGCCTCGATCGTCGTCGCGCCGCCGTCGCGCGCCTCGTGCATCAGGATGATGCTGCCGGGCCGTGCCCGGGCGAGCACGCGCTCGGTGACCTCGGCGGCCGGCTTGCCCTTCCAGTCGAAGCTGTTGACGTCCCACAGCACCAGCCGCTTGCGCAGGCGCTGGAACACGCGGACGTTGCGCGGCGATCGACCGCCCCACGGTGGGCGGGCGACGCGCGGCACGATGCCGGCGGCGCGCGCGACCGCACGATCGGTGGCGCGGAGCTCGCGCTCGACGCTGCGCGACCGGGCGAGCGGCAGGTAGCGGTGCCGGTAGGTGTGGTTGCCCAGCTCGTGGCCCTCGCGCGCGATCCGCGCGACCAGCTCGGGGTTGGCGTCGACGCCCTGGCCGACCACGAAGAACGTCGCGGGGGCGTGGAGCTCGGCGAGCGCGTCGAGCAGCGGTGCGGTGTACACCGGGTGGGGGCCGTCGTCGAACGTCAGCGCGACGCGCGGTCGCCTGCGATCGCCGTGGGTGTCGGTGTCCATCAGCCAGTCCACCGGTCCCTCGAAGCCGCCGTAGCACAGCAGGTACAGCAGGCCGATCACCGCCGCGAGCGTCAGCACCAGGAGCACGATCGTCATGCCCGTTCGAGGTGCGAGGCGAATGCCGGGCGCAATATCACGGGTGTTCGCGGACTTGGCGCACCCCCACGCGTCCGGACGTGATGGAACCTGGACGCCCTGTCCAAACGGCAAACGCCGGCCACGCCGCGGCGCGCACCGGGAATGCCTCCGATCGCTCGGCTCGTCCAGACCCCGAATACCGAGGGCGCGGCCGGCGTTCGCGGCGGCAGCCGCATCGGCCACGCCCCGGGTGCCTGCCTGGGCGGTGCGCCGTCAGCGCAGCGCCAGTGTCACCGCGAGCGCGACGGCCGCCGGCAGCGCCTGGACGAACAGGATCCGGCGCGTCGCGGTCAGCCCGCCGTAGATCCCGGCGACCACGACGCAGGCCAGGAAGAACACGCGGACCGGCGACGCGAGCGGCGCCCCGGCCACCAGCGACCACACGAGCCCTGCGGCGAGGAAGCCATTGTACAGCCCCTGGTTGGCGGCGAGCACCTTGCTCGACTCCTGCTCGGCCGCGGTCCGGCCGAACACGCGCTGGCCGGTCGGCGTGGTCCACAGGAACATCTCCAGGACCAGGAAGTAGACGTGGAGCGCAGCGACGAGCCCCGTGAGCACCTGCGAGACCGTGGTCATGCGGCCGACTATCGCACCGCGATCTCGATCTCGGCCAGCGCCTGGGCATGCGAGCGCTCGAACGCCGCCCGATCGATCACCATCGTGATGTCGCCGGGCTCGTCGGCGTACGCCCGCGCCCCAGGGCTGGCGTCCACCTGGTAGCCCAGCTTCTCGAACACGCGGCGCGATGCGGCGTTGCCCGGGAGGATCGACGCGTAGATCCGCTCGAGCCCGAGCCGGCCAAAGCCGAACGCATGGATCATCAGCGCGACCCGCGTGCCCAGCCCCTTGCCCTGCGCCACCGGCGACGCGACCATGAACGCGAACTCCGCCGCGCCGCCGCCGACCTTGCGCAGATCGGCGTCCGCCACGAGCGCGCCGTCGGGGCCCTCACCCCCCGTCTCGCTTGGCTCGACGAACACCAGGAAGTTGTGGCCGCCGGCCGCGGCGACGTCGGTATAGTGGGCGATCACGTCGTCCTCGTCGACGTCCTCGGTGTGGCCGAGCAGCGGCGCGTTGCGCGGGTCGTTGTAGGCGGCGGCGAGCGCGCCGGCGTGGTGCGCGACCTCGTCGGGGCGCGGCTCGTTCGCGACCAGCCGCCCGGCCGGGGTCGCCCAGGTGATCTGACACAGCGGCTGCACGCGCAACAGCGTACCCCACCCCGGAAGATTCATCACGACGTCTCGAATCGCTCGATGCCCGCTCGATGCCCGCTCGATGCCCGCTCGATGCTCGCGGCGGCAAGCGCCGGATTGCTGCTCGCGTTCACGCCCGATTCTTTGCCCTCGTATCGCGTCGTGCCATGGTCGCTGCGGTGACGCGGACACCGTTCGATCGGTTCGGCAAGCAGCTGGTTCGCGACGCGCTCGAAGGCCGCTGCTCGATCGAGACCGACGCCGAGGTCCCGGCTGACACGCGTCGCATCGATCTCTGGGTCACCCCCCGCGAGTCGGGTGCGTCGCCGCCCGACCATCTGGGTCTCCTGGGGCGCATCACCAGCGGCTCGGTCACGCTCGAGTTCTTCCACAACACACCCAGCGGGGAAGATCTGCTCGTGCGCCTGCTCGGCGCCGGCTCGGTACTGAAGCAGGCGATCGCCGAGCTCCAGGCCCTGCCTCTCGAGGCACCGGAGCGTAGGCTCGCCCTACCGGTTCTGCTACGGTTACGCTTGACCGTGCCGATCGACCCTGCGCAGCAGACCAGCGATGACCAGGAGTTTCTGATGAACACCCAGGATATCGTCGAGAACTGGCGCAGGGAAGCGATCCAGGAGGGCCGGGAACAAGGCGAGCGCAAGGTGCTTTTGCGCCTGCTACGGCGACGCTTTGGGGCCGAGGTCGACGGCGAGATCGAGCGCCGCGTTGCGGCGGCCCCTGCCGAGCAGGTCGAGGTCTGGACCGAGCGGGTGTTATCCGCCGCGACGCTGACCGAGCTCCTGGCGGATTGAACGCGGACCGCGCCGGCGACACCGGCCATGCAGCTGTCCGACCCACCGGCGGTCATGGCCGGCGTCCGCCGCGCGCTGACCGACCGCGGTCGGCTCGTGCTCGTCGAGTACCGCGGCGAGGACCCGGCGGTGCCGATCAAGCCCGAGCACAAGATGACCCTGCGCCAGCTCCGGCAAGAGCTCGCCGGCTCGGCTTTCACTTCCTCGAGTCGCTGGAGTTCCTCCCCGATCAGCGCGTCGTGATCTTCGACCTCGAAGCCGCGGCCCGGTGACCGGAACCCTGGGTCAGGGGTGCGTGTAGACCGGCGCCGGGGACTCGCCCTTCTCCACCTGCGCGATCACGCGCTCGAGCATCGCGCGCCGAGCGGCGTCTTGCTCGGACTTGAGCAGCGTGCGCAGCGCGGTCAGGTGCGCGCTCTGCAGCGCCTGGGCCGCCGGCGCGGCGATGTCTGGCTTGATGCCGACCCCCTCCCAGTTGGTCCGGGTGATCGGATTGATCGCGCGGCCTCTCGGGACGAACGCGACGAACCCGCTGCCGACCGCGGCCGCATCCACGGGATGTGCGCCGCCGCCGGTGAGCTCACCGACGACCGTGGCGCGCTTGAGCGTCTGGAGGTCGTAGCTGAACTCCTCGGCGCCACTGAACGTGCGCGCGCTGGTGAGCAGGTAGACCGGCTTGTCGACGTAGCGCGGCCCGGGCACCGAGGACTGGGTCCAGAACTGTCGGGTCTCGTTCCTGGGCCGGTCGTAGATGTCATTGACGTGGACCTGCTCCCCCTCGGGGAAGAAGTAGCTGCACAGGTATGCGACGGTCTCCGGGTCGCCGCCGCCGTTCTGGCGCAGGTCGATGATCAGCGCGTCGGTCGAGGCCAAAAGGCTCATCGCAGCCGACAGCGGACCGCTCGCGAACTCCGTGGGGGCGAAGCCGCGGAGATCGAGCAGGCCGATGTTCCCGGGCAACCGCTCGATCTTCTCGACGCCAAACCCGGTCGCGGCCGCACGCTTCCAGAACTCGGCCTTCTCGGCCGGCGTCGGTGCGGCATCCGGGTTCGCCCGGGGATGAAACGCCGGGTTGAAACGGATGCGCAGATGGCCGTCCTTGTGGATCGCCTGCAGGTCCTTGTTGACCGCGTCTGCGAAGGCCACCGCGGTCGTCTCGCGGTAGCCGCCCGCCGCGAGCTTGCGCTGCAGCCCGGCCGCGTAGCGCTCGCCGATGTCGGGAAACACGTAGCTCTTGCGGAGCGCCTGGGCCAGATCCTGGACCACCGCCTTCCTGCCGGCGGCGTCGAGCGCGGCGTCGGGCGGGCTGTCGGACGTCGGCGCCTGCTGAGCGAGCGCTCGGGGATCCGCGACGATCGCGGGGGCCACGCCCAGCAGCGCGAGCGAGACAACGAGACGAAGTGTGCGCATCGATCCCTTCCCTGTGTGGATACCTGCAGGAAGCTGGCGCTTCGTCGTGCCGCCCGCAACGCGGCAGATCGCCGGAACTCAGGCACAATGCGGGTGCGATGAAGGGCGAGCTCGATGACACCGACCGCCGGATCCTCGGCTTGCTGCAGGCCGATGGGCGGCTCACGCATGTTGCGCTCGCAGCTCGGGTCGGGCTGTCGCGGTCGGCGGTCCAGGAGCGCGTGGCCCGCCTCGAGCGCGAGGGCGTGATCCAGGGCTACACGATCCGGCTCGGTCGTCCGGACGCCGTCCCGGGGCTGCGCGCCTACCTGCTGCTCCGTGGAGGTCCCAGCCACGACCGGGTCGCCCGGATGCTGGAGAGCTTCCCCGAGGTGAAGGTCGCCGACTCGGTGAGCGGCGCGATCGATCTCGTGGTGCAGCTCGAGGCCGAGCGGATCGAGGATCTCAACCGCGTGCGGGACGAGCTGGGCCGGCTGCCCGGGGTGGAATCGACCCAGACGCTGCTGGTGATGGCCCCCCGCTTCGACCGCCGGTGAGCGGCGATCACTCCAGCGGGCCGACCGAGCTGAGCTTGCCGCGCTCGCGGTACATCCGCTCGATGGTCTGCCGCAGCATGTCCTCGTGGATCTCGGTCTTGCTGGCGCCGGCGACGTAGGCGGCGCGCTCGCAGGCGACCTTGATGAAGCCGCCGGACAGCTCGTAGCGCTCGGCGAGGGCGTCGAAGTCGATGGTGGCGGAGCGGGCGCGCTCGGGGAGCGTGCGGCGCCACAGTTCGGCGCGCATGTCGGGGCTGGGGAAGCTGAAGAACACGTCGTAGGTGAACCGGCGCTTGAACGCCTGGTCGATCGCCGAGGTCAGGTTGGTGGTGAGGATCGCCAGGCCGCCGAATCGCTCGAGGCGCGCGAGCAGGTAGTTGGTCTCGAGGTTGGCGTAGCGGTCGTTGCTGCTCTTGACGTCGGTGGTGCGCTTGCCGAACAGCGAGTCGGCCTCGTTGAACAACAGGACGACGTGGCCGGGCTCGGCGGCGTCGAACACGTCGGACAGGTTCTTCTCGGTCTCGCCCAGCCACTTGGACACGACCTGCGACAGGTCGACCTCGTAGATGTCGAGGCCCAGGCGGCGGGCGAGCACGGTGCCGGACATGGTCTTGCCGACGCCGGGGTGGCCGGAGAACAGGACCGAGATGCCCTGGGCGCCGCGCAGCTTGAACGCGTCGCGGATCGAGCGGCGCTGGCTGGCGGCGGCGACGATCTCGACCAGCGCGGCGCGGGTGTCGTCGTCGACGATCAGGTCGTCGAGGTCGAACGGGGTCGGCAGCTTCTTGCCCAGCCGCGACAGCCGCTGGTGGAGCTGGGCGGCGACCGCGGTGCCGAGCTCGCCGGCGCCGGGGGGCGGGGCCTCGGGCATCCGGCCGGCGACCGCGGCCTGGGCGGCGGCGACGATGACGCCGCCGGGGATCGCGAACCGATCGGACAGCGACTGGGCGGCGGGCGGATCGAGCGACGGCACGACCTGGCGCCATAGCGCGGTGCGCACCGGCAGCGGCGGCACCTCGAGGGTGAGGTGGACGAGCGGGCGGTGATGGATCCGCGGCATCCGCTCGCGGTTGATCGTGATCGCGATCGGGCCGGACCACTGGTCGAGCAGGCCACCGAAGAAGCCGGGGAGCTCGTCGCGATCGCCGTCGCGGATCACCACGTCGTCGATGTCGGCGAACACCGGGACGGCCTCGAGCAGGTGGAGCTCGCGGACCAGGGCGCGGAGCGCGACGGCGAGCGTGGTCGGGTGGAGCGCGGCGAGCCGCTTGCCGTCGATCACGAGCAGGCGCTGCTTCCAGTGGGCGGCGGCGCGCTGGAGCAGCAGCTTCTTGCCCAGGCCGCGCTGGCCCTGGACGGCGAGCACGACGTCCGGCGAGCGGATCGCGGCGGTGGCGAGATCGACCGCGACCTCGGGGAACTGGCCGGGCGCGGCGCCGGACGACAGCTCGGCGAGCTCGGCGAGCTCGGGGTCGAGGCCGAGCGCGGTGCCGTCGAGCAGGTGGACCAGCCGGCTGGCGGCGCGGATCCGGCGGAACAGCAGCGAGTCGCCGGGGGCGAGATCGATCAGCTGGTAGCGGACCAGCGGCGAGGCGTTGGACAGGTCGCGCGCCATCAGCGAGCGGGTCTCGGGCGTGTCGTAGACCAGCTGGGCGAGCAGCCGGCCATCGAGGCCGCGGCAGCTCGGATCGCGCGCGAGGTAACGGTAGGCCTGGACCAGGCTCGGATCGGCGTCGGGCAACAGCGCGAACATCAGGGCCGACCACTGGCGCGGGGTCAGCTCGAACACGCGCATCAGGTTGATCAGCGGCTCGCGGGACCGGATGGCGAGCGACGCGGCGATCCGGGCCTCGACCGCGCGGTGCAGCTCCAGCCACTGGGACAGCACGGCCTGGGCGCCGGCGTCGTCGGCGGGGCGCTCGCCGCGCGCGGCGGCGAACAGCCGGCCGATGTCGGTCGGGCTGACCGCGTCGCCGGCCGCCGACCCCGCGGGGTTGGCCTGGCCGCGCGCCCAGCCGAGCCGGACCTCGTACTCGACGCGCAGCCAGGCGCGGCGCAGCTCGTCGCGGAGGTGGCTGGCGGCGTCGCGGTACGGCTCGGCGGTCACGTCGCTATGGTAGGGCGGCGACCGCCGCGGCGCGAGCGGCCCGGCAAGCTTGCTGCGCTACACGTGCTCCTGCTCGCGCTCGCGGTCGACGCCGAGCTCCTCGGCGACCAGCTCCGGGGCGGGCTGCTGGGTCGCCCCGGCCTCGAGCGGCTTCTCCTCGACCTGGGCGGCGACCACCGGCTGCTCGGGCTGCTGGGGGTGGAGCAACGCCTCGTCCTTCGCCTCGGCGAGCATCTTCATCTGGTCGGTGATCGGGGTGGTGTACAGGTCCTGGGTGATCTGGAGCCGCTGCGCCACCGGGATCTGGGCGTCGTCGGCCTCGACCTTCGATCCGAACAGCGCGTCGAACTTGACGTCGCCCAGCGTGTCGCGGACGTCGTCGATCTCGATCGCGAGCGCGATCACCCGCCAGTCGGCGATCGTCGGACCGGCGAGGAAGTCCTTGAGCGCCTGCGACGCGCTGTGGCCGCGCTGCAGCAGGAAGGTCTGCGCATTCCGGTGGTCGTGCGGCTGGAGCCACTGCGTGGCCCCGGTGTGGCCGTTGTAGTAGCGATCGTCCCACTTCTCGGGCATGCCGGCGGCGGTGCACGCGTCCCGGTAGGCCTCGGGCGAGTACGTGCCGCGGTCGAGGTCGGCGGCCTGCACGGTCGGCTTGTCGGCGAATGCCTGCTCCGAGGCGGTCTGGCCAGGCTCGGCGGCCGCGACGGCGGGTACGACGTCGGGCACCGCGCCCTCGGCCGCTACCTCGGCGGCGGCCTCGGCAGCCTCGGGCTCGGCGGCGGCCTCGGCGACCTCGGGCGCGGGCTGGGTGACCGCGGGGTCGGCGACCGCGGGCTCGGCCACCGCGGGCTCGGCGACCTCGGGCTCGGCCACCTCGGGGGCCGCGTCGGCGGCCTCGGGAGAGGAGAACAGCGGGTCGGCGAGGTCGGCGAGAGCGGGCATACGCGGATGATACGAGCTCCTGTGGGGCGAGCTTCCTCGAAACCGCGCGGATCGGGCGAAAAGTAGGGTGGCGTCCGCCGTTTCCCTCGCGATCTGCGTATCTTCATGGCGTGGGCTTCCGGTTCGAGCGCCGCGCCCGGTCGCGCAAGGCCCCCACCGGCATCCGGTCGTGGTTCGGCGGGGCGCCCGACGCGCGCGAGGTCGCCGACCGGGTGCGCCGGCTGCTCCCGCGGCTGTGGAAGGACGCCGAGATCACGGGCTCGGCCGCGCGGCACAGCGTGACGCTCCATCCGTTCGCGCCGGCGTTCCGGATCGCGGTCGGCGCGGATGCCGCGATCGCGGTCGAGGCCGAGGCGGGGATGGTCGGGCCGGGGTACTGCGAGGAGATCGAGGCGCGGCTGTCGCCCGTGCTCGACGAGCTCGACTACACGTGGGACGCGGCACCGCCGGCGCGCGACGCGATGCTGGCGTGGCTGGCCGGCGAGCTCACCGCCGGGGCGACGCGGATCGGCATGCCGGAGGGCCGCACGTTCGTCGTCGACGCGCCGATCCAGACCGCGATGGGGCCGCGCGATGAGGCGTGGCGCGACGCGGTGCTCGCCGACCCGGCCGCCGGGGCCGACGCGTTCGCGTGGGACGAGCGCGGGCCGGGCCGGCGCGAGCGGTCGAGCGCGCTGCTCGCGATGTGGCACGAGGTGCCGTGGCGCGAGCCGCTCGACAAGGACGAGCTCGCGCTGATGAAGCGGGTCGACGGCGAGCTCACCGCCGCGCACCGCGCCGACCGCGAGCTCGCG
>DATAPF010000054.1:0-3002 GCA_036265355.1 Kofleriaceae bacterium
CGACGTAGACGTTGCCGGCACGGTCGACCGCCACGCCCTGTGGGAAGTGGAAGCTCGCGGCGGCGCCCGGCCGTCCCCGCTACCAAGGATCCCCGCGCTCCCAGCGAGCGTCGTCACGACCCCGCCTGCGGTCACCTTGCGGATGGTCTGGTTGAAGTCGTCGGCCACGTAGACGTTGCCAGCACTGTCGACCGCCACGCCAGCGGGGAAGTTGAAGCGCGCCGCGGCGCCCGTGCCGTCCACGCTGCCAGGAATCCCCGCAGCCCCGCCAGCGTCGTCACGACCCCGCCTGCGGTCACCTTGCGGATGGTGTGGTTGACTTCGTCGGCGACGTAGACGTTGCCGGAACCATCGACCGCCACGCTGGAAGGAGAGTTGAAATGCGCCGCGGCGCCGGCGCCATCTTCATTGCCGTGGCCACCGATGTCGCCCGCAAGAAGCTCGAGTCCCAACGTTGGCTCCATCGCGCCATCACCGCCACCTGCATCTGCAAACCCTGGCGACTTCGGACCCCCACACGAAGCCACGGTCAACGCGATGAGACATCCACTCAGCCACGCGCTTCGCATCCTGGTCATCATCTGTCGCCTCCTACCTGGCGCGTGCGCCCATGATCGTGCAGGTGCCCCGTCGACCGGCCATTCACGTCTATGTAACGCAGGTCGCCCCAGCTCAGCAATCGGCGCCTTGTCCGGATCAGTGGTAGGAACTGCGACAAGCACGATGGCGACGCTGTTGCTCGAGGAAGTCACCCGTGACAACTGGCAGGCCGCCCTCGTGCTGGGAGTGGCCCCCGAGCAACAGCGGTTCGTCGCCGACTCGGTGCCGATCGCTGCGATCGCGCTGGCCAAGGCCTATGTCCGCCCGGCGGGCCTGGTGTGGGTGCCGTTTGCCTTCTCATGCGACGGGACGATGGTGGGGTTTGCCGAGCTCGCCTATCAGCCGGAGAGCGTGGACGACTACTGGATGTTTCACTTCTTCATCGATCAGCGGTTCCAGCGCCAAGGCCTGGGCAAGCAGGCGCTGCAGCTGTTCCTGGGCCGGGTACGGGAACAGCACGCGCAGGCGCAGGCGCTGCAGCTGACCGTTCACCCCGACAACGCCCCAGCCCAGCGGCTGTATCTCCGAGCTGGGTTCGAGCCCACGGGGGAAGTGCGCTTCCATGAACCCGTCTATCGACGGGCGCTGGCGGCTTGATGCCCACGCCGCGCCGGTCGCAGCCGGCGCCGCAGTGGGTGGTCCGAGCTAGGGTCGCGCTCGGATCGTGGTGTACGCTGGCCCCGCTCCCCGTGGCGCTGCTGATCGTCGAGGACAACCCCACCCTGTCGGCCTCCCTGGCCCGGGGGCTGACCGAGGACGGCTACGCGGTCGACACCGTCGACTGCGGCGCGGCGGCGCTGCGCCGGCTCGATCGCCAGGACATCGACGCGATCGTGCTCGACCTCGGGCTGCCCGATCTCGACGGCTCCGACGTCCTGGTCCAGCTGCGCAGCCGCGGCATCAACGCGCCGGTGCTCGTGCTGACCGCGCGCGACGGGGTCAAGGCGCGGGTCGACGCGCTGGAGCAAGGCGCCGACGACTACCTGGTCAAGCCGTTCGAGTACGCCGAGCTGCTCGCCCGGCTGCGCGCGCTGCTGCGCCGCGCCGCCGCGCCGCGCTGGGCGCCGCTGTCGTACAACGGCCTGGTGCTCGACCCGGTCGAGCTCGACGTCGCGATCGGCAGCCAGCGCGTCCGGCTGTCGCCGCGCGAGCACGCGCTGCTCGCGCTGTTCCTGCGCCGCAAGGGCGAGCTGCTGCGCCGCGACGACATCCTGCTCCAGGTGTTCGGCTACAACTTCGAACCCGGCACCAACCTGGTGTCGGTCCACATCGCCAACCTGCGCAAGAAGCTGCGCAACGCGCCGATCGTGATCGACGCAGTGCGCGGGGTCGGCTACCGGCTGCGCGCGCGAGAGGCCGGCGAGGCCGACGATGCGTAGGCCCGGGCCGCGATCGCTGCGCGGCCGGGTCGCGCTGTGGATGGTCGCGTCCGCCTCGCTGTCGCTCGCGCTGTTCACCGCCGCCGCGTACGTCGTGGTCCGGATCGAGGAGACCGTCGAGCGCGGCGACGCGGCGATCGCCGAGGCCGAGACCCGGCGCCAGGTGTTCACCCCGCTCGCGATCGCCGCGCCGATCGGGCTGGCGCTGTCGATCGCCGGCGCGCTGTGGCTGAGCCGGCGGGCGCTCGCCCCGGTCGACCGCGTGATCGCCGCGCTGCGCGCCCTCACCCTCGAGAGCCTCGACCACCGGCTCGAGCTGCCGGCGCACGACGACGAGCTGCGCGCGCTGGTCGGGGCGCTCAACGACGCGCTCGACCGGCTCGAGCGCGGCCATCGCGCGCTCTCGATGTTCGCCGCCGACGCCTCGCACGAGCTGCGCACCCCGCTCGCCGCGGTGTGCAGCGAGCTCGAGGTCGCGCTGCGCCGGCCGCGCTCCCCCGACGAGTGGGCGCAATCGGCGCAGACCGCGCTCGACGAGCTGCGCCGGCTCGCGCGGGTCACCGACTCGCTGCTGCGGTTCGCCCAGGCCGATGCCGCCCACTGGCAGGGCCGCAGCGACGTCGAGCTCGCCGGCCTGGTCGACGACGTCACCGAGATGCACGCCGCCGCCGCGCGCGCGGCCGGGGTCGCGCTGTCGGCGCAGTGCGCCGGCGACGTCCACGTCCGCGGCGACCCCGACATGCTGAGCACGGCGATCTCGAACCTGGTGGCCAACGCGATCCGCTACACGCCGCGCGGCGGCTCGATCACCGCGATCGTCGAGGCCGGCGACGGCGCCGCCCACGTCCACGTCGACGACACCGGCCGCGGCCTGGAGCCCGGCGACCTCGAGGCGATCTTCACGCCGTTCGCGCGCGGCGCCCAGGCCAAGACCGCCGACGCCGCCGGCCTCGGCCTCGGCCTGCCGATCGCGCGCCGGATCGCCGAGCGCCACGGCGGTGCGATCGCCGCGGCCAACCGACC
>DATAPF010000055.1:0-11953 GCA_036265355.1 Kofleriaceae bacterium
ATCCGCGCCGAGCGCACCGGGGCGATCGACGTGCGTCTCGTTCCCCGCCCCGTTCCCCGCCCCGCCCCGGTCCCAGCGGCGCGCCACCCCACCGCGGCCGGCGAGACGCTCGACTGATCGCATGCCCGACGATCCGCGCACCACCGAAGCGCTCACCGGATCGCAGCCGCTGCGCGCGACCGTCCGCGAGTGCCGGCTGACCCGGATCGAGGAGGGCCGCGACGCCGCTGCGTTCCCGTTCGCCACCGAGCGCATGGTGATCGGCGCCGATCCCAGGGCCGACCTGGTCGTCGCGGACGGCGCGATGTCGAAGTTCCACTGCGAGATCCGCGTTCGCGACGGCGCTGCGGTGGTCAAGGACCTCGGCAGCCGCAACGGCACGCTGGTCGACCGCGTGCCGGTGATCGAGGCGCCGCTGCGCGACGGCGCGGTGCTGTCGCTCGGCCGCACCGAGCTGCGATTCAACGTCGGCACGCGGCAGATCGAGATTCCACTGTCGCAGCGCGAGCGGTTCGGCCGGTTGATCGGCCGCTCGATCGCGATGCGCAGCGCGTTCGTCGTGCTCGAGGCCGCGGCGGCGAGCGCCAGCACCGTGCTGCTCCAGGGCGAGAGCGGCACCGGCAAGGATCTCGCCGCCGAGTCGATCCACCTCGAGGGCGCGCGGCGCGACGCGCCGTTCATCGTCGTCGACTGCAGCGCGATCCCGGCCAACCTCCTCGAGGCCGAGCTGTTCGGCTTCGAGGCCGGTGCGTTCACCGGCGCGACCGCGCAGCGGATCGGCGCGTTCGAGGCCGCGAGCGGCGGCACGATCCTGCTCGACGAGATCGGCGAGCTCGCGCTCGATCTCCAGCCCAAGCTGCTGCGCGCGATCGAGCGCCGCGAGATCCAGCGGATCGGCAGCGCGCAGCGCGTCCCGACCGACGTGCGGATCATCGCGGCGACCAACCGCAACCTGCGCCGGGAGGTCAACGCGCGGCGGTTCCGCTCCGACCTCTACTTCCGGCTCGCCGTGCTCGTGGTGACGCTGCCGCCGCTGCGCGACCGCACGTCGGATCTGCCGCTGCTGGTCGCCGGCCTGCTCGACGACCTGCGCGCCGGCGACTCGCCGATCGCCCGCGCGCTGCGCAGCGGCGAGCTGTTGCCGGAGCTGATGCGCCACGGCTGGCCCGGCAACGTCCGCGAGCTGCGCAACTGCATCGAGGCCTGCGTGGTCCGCCAGGACCGCGCCGCGGCGCCGGAGCGCGGCAACGAGGCGACGAACGAGGCGACGAACGAGCCGGCGATCGACGTCGCGTTGCCGCTCCGCGAGGTCCGCGAGCGCTGGGTGCGCCACGTCGAGCGCCGCTACCTCGAGCAGCTGCTCGTGCTGCACGGCAACAACGTCAGCGCCGCGGCGCGCGCCGCCGGGATCGACCGCGTGCATCTCCACCGCCTGCTTGCACGGGTCGGGCTGCGCTGACCGGCGGCGCCGCTCACTTGCAGGCGTCGTCGCTGCCCGGGTGCACCGCGCAGCCGCTGGCGCAGTGGCGCACCACCGCCGGCGCGCCGGTGCCCGTGCACCGGAACAGCGTGCCGGGATCGCCGCCGATCTTGTCGCCGCCGCAGTACAGGCCGCCGACGACGCAGCTCGCGCCGGTGTTGGTCGTGCCCCCGTCGCTCTGCGCGAACTTGTGGCGCACCACCGCCTTCTCGGCCGCGGTCCACTGGAAGAAGCTGTACAGCGTGTTGCTGACCAGGCCGTTGCGACCGACCAGCCACGATCGGATCTGCGAGCGCAGCGCGAGCTTCATCCTGGCGTTGGCGTAGACCGCGTGGATGTGGCGAGCCTCCGACGCCGGCCAGCCATCGTGGCCGGGCCAGCGAAACCACGCCGCGAAGCCGACCTTGGCGAGCCGCGCGAGCAGGTTCTTGATCTGCGCGTTGCTGAGCCCGCTCACGCTGAGGTCGGTCGCCGCGCAGTACGGGTGGCCGTTGACCACGCCGTCCTGGGCATGCGTGCCGGCCGACGCAGGCGCGTTGCCGATCGTCTGCAGGATGCGCGACGCGGTGACGCCGATCGAGCGCAGCGCATCCGAGGCGCGCGGGTGCAGGCCGAACTTGAGCAGCGCGGCGTCGGGCTGGATCCGCGGCGACGCGGCGACCTCGTCGGTATCCTCGACCGCGACGTCGGTCTGCTCGGTCGCCTCGTCGGTGTCGAACGTCGCCGCGTCGGTCTCGGGCGGCTCGGTCGCGATCATCGCCTCGAGCCCGGCGTGATCGGGCTCGGCGGCGTCGGGCAGCGCGGCGAGCTCGTCGGGTGTCAGCTCGGGATCGCCGACGTCGGGTGTGGAGTCGGGCACAGCGCAACCGGCGAGGTGGCCCGCGGCGGCGACGCACAGCGTGACAAGGCAGACAGACAGCATGCGAGTCATCGGATTCTCCTCGGGGCCAGCGGCCCCAGCGTGATGACCGCCGGGCAACGCAAGCGGCGTACCCGGCGCCATCTCCGCGACACCACGTCTGGATCGCGATCCGGGTGTAGCGGCGCTCGCTACAGGTGCGGACGGGCGGTTGCGAGCACCGTCTACTCGGTGTCGGCGCCGTGCTTGCGAAGCCGGTTGTAGAGGGTGACCCGATCGATGCCGAGCAGGCGGGCGGCCCGGGTCTTGTTGCCGCCGGTGACGGCGAGCGCGGCGAGCAGGTTGTGGCGCTCGAGCTCGTCGAACGGCTGTGGCAGGGTGACCTGCGCGCCCGCGACCGGCGCCGGGGCCGGATGGCTGCCGCGGATCTCGGGCGGCAGATCGTCGAGCTCGACGACGTCGCCGGTCCCCAGCATGACCGCTCGCTCGATGACGTTGCGCAGCTCGCGCACGTTGCCCGGCCAGCGGTAGGCGATCAGCGCGTCGAGCGCGGCCGGCGCGATGCCGCCGACCCGGCGGGGTGCGCGGCGGGCCAGGCGGTCGAGGAAGTGGCGGGCGAGCGCCTCGATGTCCTCGCGGCGCTCGCGCAGCGGCGGGATGACGGTGACCAGCACCGACAGCCGGTAATACAGATCCTCGCGAAACCGGCCCGCGGCGACCGCCTCCTTCAGCGGCACGTGGGTGGCGGCGATCACCCGCACGTCGACCGTGACCGGGCGGGTGCCACCGAGCCGCATCAGCGTGCGGTCCTCGAGCACGCGCAACAGCCCCGCCTGCGCTCCGGGCGACAGCTCGGCGACCTCGTCGAGCAGCAGCGTGCCGCCGTCGGCGAGCTCGAACCGACCCGGCTTGCGAGCGATCGCGCCGGTGAACGCGCCGCGCTCGTGGCCGAACAGCTCCGATTCGAGCAGCGAGCTGCTGATCGCCGCGCAGTTGACGGCGACGAACGGACCGCCCGCGCGCTTGCTGCGCTTGTACAGCGCGCGCGCGAGCACCTCCTTGCCGGTGCCGCTCTCGCCCAGCAGCAGCACCGTCGAGTCGACCGCCGCGGCCCGGTCGGCGAAGTCCGCGATCGCGCGCATCGCCGGGCTGACCACCACCAGGTCGCCGTCGCCGAGCTCGGCGACGCGGGCATGCAGCGAGTCGATGCGGCCCAGGCTGGCCCACAGCCCTGCCGCGAGGTGGCCGGCGCAGGCCAGAAACCGCAGCCGCTCCGGATCCGGCGCCGCGATGCCGGGCAGCACGACAACCAGGCCGGCCGGCTCCCCGACCGGGACCACGCCGGTGCCGCCGCCGGCCGTCATCCACAGCGCCTTGCCGCCGCGCGCCGCGGCCACCGCCACCGCCGGCAGCACCATCGCGCGCGGCGGCTCGCGCCCCGACGCGCCATACCCGGCGTGAGCGTGCAGCTCGCCGGTGCGCCGCCGGAACACGACCGCGCGAGCGGCGCCGGTCTGCGCGCGCAGCCAGCTGCACAGCCGGGTGAGGAGGTCCTCCTCATCGCGGCCCGCCAGCAGCGCGTCGGCCAGTGCGAGCAGCGCCGGCAGCTCGCCCGCAGCGGTCTCACCCGATCCAGTTTCGGCCGCGATCACCGTGGTTTCGGCCTCGACCTCGGCCAGGATGGGCGGCGCGTCGGCCTCATCGAACCGGAACACGCTGCGCCCGACCTGGAGCCGGTCGCCGTCGCGCAGGCGCGCACGGGTCAGCGGTTGATCGTTGAGCCGCGTGCCGTTGCGGCTCCCCATGTCCTCGGCTTCCCAGCCGTCGTTCGTCGGGGCGACGCGAACATGGCGGCGAGAAAGTGTAGTGTCGGGCACGGCAAGATCACAGCCTGGATCGCGGCCGAGTACGTGCTCGACCGGCTCGAGGCCAATGGCGCATCCATTCCAGGGACCGTCCACCACAATCAGTCGCGGCACGGTGGGATGATCGCATATCGACGTCCGGAATCCAGGCTGCCTGGATTCGCCACATGACTGCGCCAGATCCGGTGCCCTGTGCTCTATAATCAGCGCACGTGATGACGGGAAGCGGCCCGATGCCATGGCGCCCGCCCCCCGCACAGCCGGCGCGCCTGGGTCGCTACCGGCTGCTCGCCGAGATCGCGCGCGGCGGCATCGGAGCGGTCTACGTCGGCTGCGCCGACACGCCGGCCGGATTCCGCAAGATCGTCGCGCTCAAGACGGTGCGCCCCGATCTGGCCGCCGAGCCGGCGCTGGTCCGCATGCTGATCGAGGAAGCACAGCTGGCCTCGCGCCTGCACCACCCGCACATCGCACAGCTCTACGATCTGGGCGATGACGGCGGACCGTTTCTGGTCATGGAGTACGTGCACGGCGAGGCGCTGTCGGCGGTGCTGGCGGCGGGAGCGCTGTCCGCCCGGATCGGGGTGTGGATCGCCACCTGCATCTGCGACGCGCTGAGCTACGCGCACGCGCTGCGCGACGAGCGGGGCGCCGAGCTCGGCCTGGTCCATCGCGACGTGTCGCCGCAGAACATCGTGATCGATTACGACGGCGTGCCGCGCCTGCTCGACTTCGGGATCGCGCGCGCCCGGCATCGGGTCGGCGACACCGATCGCGGCGTGATCAAAGGGCGCTTCGCCTACATGGCGCCCGAGCAGCGCACCGGCCGGCCGGTCGATGGCCGCGCCGACCTACATGCGCTGGGCATCGTGCTCTATCAGGCGACCGTGGGCGCCCATCCGTGGGATCTCGTAGACGAGGTCGATCGATGCCCGGATCCGCGCCCGCACCGGCCCGGGTTCCCCGACGCACTGTGGGCCGTCATCCAGCGCGCGACCGCGGCCGATCCGGGGGAGCGGTTCGCGACGGCGGGTGACATGCTGGCCGCGCTGCGCGAGGTCGCGGCCGGCCTGGGACCCCCGGTCGATCGCAGCGAGGTCGCCGCGCTGCTCGACGGTGCATTCGGCGCGCGCCGCACCGCCAAGCAGCTGCTGCTCGGCGGCCGAGCGATCGACGGCGACACCGAGGTCCTGCCGGCCGCCGCGACACCGTCGGTCCCGGCCCAGGTGCACGGCGGATCCGCCGGCGCCAAACCGGCGGCGCACCGCCCGCGCCGTCGAGCATCGCCCCGACCGCGGGGGTCCTGGCGGTCGTGGCGGACCGCGGCGCTGCTGGTGCCGATCTTGCTGCTCCCCGGGCTCGCGCTCAGCAGAAGCTGGCTGTCGTGGCCGGCCGCCTCGGACGCGCTGCAGCGTCCGTGTCTGCTGGTCGAGACCTCGGGGGCGCTGACCACCCGCGATGCGGCCTGGCTGGCGGTCCGCCTGGTCGGACTGGCGCTCGACCGCCACCCGACGCTGCAGGTGATGCACGGCTACCGCGTCCAGGATCGCGAGGGCTGGAATCCCGCCGGCCGGGCGGCAGCCGAGCGGGCGTGCCGGGAGGCGGGAGCCGACGGCGTCATCGTGATCATGGCGCGTCCCGACGGCGGCGCGCGCGTGACCCGCGATGGCCAGCTGTTGACCAAGCAGATCAGACCGGGCCTGGCCGGCGTCGCCGAGGTTGCCGAGCGGCTGGCCGCTCGCTGGGCGCCACCCGGTGCGCCCCCCTGGCGGGCGATCCTGCCCGACTGGCCCGACGGCTCGCTGCGCCCGCTGCTCGAGATCCGCGAGCGGCTGGTCCTGCAGCGACCGGATCGGTCCGACCGGCAGCGATTCGAGGCGCTGGCCCGTGACAACCCGCGGCTCGAGTTCGTCTACCTGGCCGAGGCGATCGCCCGCTGGTGGAACGGAGATCTCGACGAGAGCGCCGCGCGCGCTGCCATCCCTCGGCCGCCCGGGGCGGACCACCGTACAGAGGTCCTGATCACGGCGATCGCCGATCTGGCCGGCGGTCACGAGGCCAGCGCCGACGCCGCGGTCTCGGCATTGCTGGAGGACGCGCGCTGGGCCACCGACCCGCTCACCCTGTACATCGCGGGCGAGGCCCGCATCCACGCCGGTCGACCCGCCGAGGGAGCGCGCCTGCTCGAGCGCGCGCTGGCGGCCGATCCGCAGCTCACGCCGGCGATCTACCACGTGGTCGAGCGCCGGCTGGCCGAGGGCGACTGGGCCGGCGTCGAGCGGATGGCGGTGCTGTGGGACCGGGTCGAGCCCGGCTCGCCGCGCGCGATCGAGCTGCGCGGCGCCGTCCTGCTCGGCACCGGGCGCTATGCCGACGCGAGCCGCAGCTTCGAATCGCTGCTCGATCGCAGCCGATCGGACACCGCCAGCCTGCACCTGCCGCGCGCCGCGCTGATCTATGCGCGGCTGCTCGCCGGCGACGCCGACGGAGCGCTCGCCCGGGCGCGGGTCGCGTGGAACCGCATGGCCGACTACCCGGCGGTGACCTCGGTGCTGCCCGACCCGATCGTCTACGGCTGGGCGCTCGGCCGCGGCGATCAGGCGCTGGCCGCCGAGTGGGAAGCCCAGCTGCGCCAGCGGCTGGCCGACCGGACCGAGTCGGCCAACTACTGGCAGCTCGCCTACAGCCTCGCCATCCTCGATCACCTGGCCGGGCGAGCCGACGCCCGCGCCCGCTGGGTCGGCGGTGGACCGTCCGCCTCGGTGTCGCGCCGCTACCGGTTCGCCCCGCACGAGCGGATGCTCGCCGTGCTCGAGGCGTCCGCCACCGGCGATCGGAAGGCGCTGGCCGAGGCCGCGCGCGACGACCGCGACCTGCCGGCGTTTCACCTGGCGCGCGCGCTGCTGGCGCAGGCCGGCGGGCGTCCGGCCGACGCGGTGCCCGAGCTGGAGTCGGCCATGGCCTCGTCGCCCGGCGGCGACTTCGACTGCGTCGCCGCCGCGCTGCTGGTGCGCGCCCAGACCGCGGCCGGAGACACCACCGGCGCCGCCGCAACCTGCCGGCGCATCATGGTACCGCGGGTGCCCCGGCCGTACTGCCTGGTGGCGCGCCGCGACTGCCTGACCGTGTCGACCTCGCCCTGACCGTCTCGATCGGTGTGATGTCGACGGTCGCGCACGCCGCCTCGACCCACCTGACGAGCCGCTGAGCGGACGGCCAGCACGGTCCGGTGCATGCCGGCTGGAGCGCCACGCCCGAGTACTGCTCGCAGTAGCGCCGCTCGACCGCGCGTTCAGCGTCCCGCGCCGCCATCGCCCGCACCGCCGGCCGTCAGCGCATCGCGCAGGTCGCGGATCGGCGCGTCCGACGGATCGATCTGCATCGCTCGCTCGAGGAAACTCCGCGCGCGGTCGGCGGCCGCGCTCGCGCCGTCGCGGGAGCATGCCGCCCCGCACAGCTGCTCGATCTCGGCGCTGGTCGCCCACGCCAGCGCGTCCATCGGATCCAGCTCGCGGGCGCGCGTGGCCTCGATCGCGGCGCGGGCGAGCAGCGCGGCGGCGGGATCGCCGTGTGCCAGCGCTGCGCGCGCGGCGGCGAGCTCGGCCCCGGCCGCCAGGCGATGCACCAGGCCCTCCCCCGGGAGGCGGGACGACAGCCACTCGACATCCGCGCGCAGCTGGGTCAGGACCGGCCGCGGATCGGCGCCGCGGCCGAGCAGCACCTCGACCTCGAGCTCGGCGATCTCGACGCGGTACCGGATCGCATGCGTGAAGCCCGGGAAGATCGCGAGCGCCTGCTCGCAGGCCGCGCGCGCCTGGGCCAGCGCGTCGCGCGCGTCCGCACCGGCCCGGTACTGGAACCGCGCGCGCTCGAGCTGCGCGTGGCCCTCGCCGACCCAGGCATCGGGCCGGCGCGGGCTGCGCTGCAGCGTGATCCGGTACTCGGCGAGCGCGCGCTCGACCGCGTGCTCCGGGTTGCGGCCGTGGCGCACGTCGTCGTACGCGCTCACCGTCCACAGCACGCCGAGGTCGTAATGCGCTCCGAGGTCGTCTCCGATCGCGATCGCGGCCTCGAGGTTCTGCCTGGCTCGCTCGAACGACCGCGCGGTGGCCTCGCCATGCGCTGACTGGTAGCGCCCCCAGTCCAGGTACAGCACGCCCAGCCCGCTGTACTTGTCGAACTCGGGTCGGGCGGCCACCGCACGCTCGCACGCCGTGGTCGCACGCGTGAACGACAGGCCCGGATCGATGCCGTGGCTGCCCTGGTACGTCGCGCGCTCCCAGTAGGCCTCGCAGACCCAGTCCTCGACGTCGGCCGGATCGGCCGCGAGCGCGCGGGCCTGCTCGGCCTTCGCCAGCGCCGCGTCGACGTACACGCTCGGATCGCGATACGCATAGAGCTCGATGTTGCCCTGGCCGAGCAGGATCTGCGCCTCGCGCAGCAGCGGCCGGGGATTCTCGGGATCGATCTGCTCGGCGTTGTGCAGCGCGGTGGCCGCCTCGTGCGCCAGCTCGGGCGGCATCGCGCCGCCGCGCGCGAGCGCGATCGCCTGCTCGTAGACCATCTCGGCATGGCCGCGCCACATCGCATCATCGCTGCGCGCGATCTCGAGCACGTGCGCGAAGATCCGGCGCGCCGCGGCGAACTCGAGCCTGGCGTCATCGTCCTTGCCGGCCACCCACAGCTCGTGCCCGCGCTGATCGCGCGCCCGGGCCGCGAGCTCGCCCGCCTCGTAGAACGTCGGCGAGTCCGCCAGCGCCGCCTCGGCGTCGCGCCGCGCGTCGTCGAACTGGCGGTGATGAAACTCGATCAGCGCCTCGAGGTACGCCGGCGACCCGGTGCGGGCCGCGATCGCCGCGCGCAGGTGGTCGAGCGCAGGATCGCGATAGCGCAGCGCGAGCGCGCGAAGCGGGGCATCGCGGCGCTCCGGCGGCAGCGTGGCCTCGAGCTCGCGGACGCGAGCCTCGTAGACCGCGCCGAGCGTGTAGCCCAGCGCGGCATCGAGGTCCGGGCCGCGTTCCCCCGCCGCCTGCGCCGCCTCGAACCGCGCGAGCGCCTGGTCGTCGTCGCCGAGCGCGCGGTAGCCCTCGCCGAGCACGAAGTCGCCGAGCGCGATCTCGTCCTGTCCGGCGGTGGTCTGGAGCTGGGCTTCGACCTCGCGCATCTTGCCGCGGACCTGCGCGCGCGCGGCCCGGATGTCGTGGATCGGCAGCATGTGCGCGCTGCGCAGCCGCGTGCGCAGCTCCGGCGCCATGCCGCGCAGCCGCCCCGCGAGCTCCGCCCGCTGTCGCGCAGCATCGCGCAGGTGCGCCACGTACAGGACTCCTGCGGTCAGCGCCGCCGCCAGCACGAGCACGGCCGCGAGGGCGAGCCGGCGAGCCCGGCGCCACGGCCGATCCGGCGCGAGCGCGGCCAGCAGCGCGTCGATCGACGGATAGCGATCCCCGGGCGCAGCGCTGAGCGCCCGGATCAGCGCCTGGCGCACCGCGCGCGGTACGCGGCTGCCGCGCGGCGCGGCGCGCACGCGATGGCCCACCGCATCGCTGGCCGCCGCGAACCGGTCGGGTCCGAACGGCCGCTCACCGTACAGCGCCTCGTACAGCGCGACGGCGAAGCTGAACTGGTCGGCGCGCGCGTCGGTGGGCCGTCCGCGATACTGCTCGGGCGCCATGTACGCGAGCGTCCCGGCCGGCCGCGCGGGCGAGGCGCCACGCTCGCTCACCGCGTCGGGCCGCCGCGGGCCGACCGGCGCGACCACCGGGCGCGCCAGCCCGAAGTCGGTGACGCAGACCCGGCCATCGTCGCCGATCAGCACGTTGTCGGGCTTGAAGTCGCGATGCATCAGCCCGGCGGCATGCGCCGCCGCCAGGCCGTTGCCCGCGGCGACGAACCTCGCGAGGATGTCGCGCTGCGAGCGCGGCGCGCGGCGCAACCACGCGCCCAGCGTCCCGCCCTCGACCAGCTCCATCGCGATGAACACGCGCTCACCGACGCTGCCGACGTCGAACACCGCGACCACGTTGCGGTGCGCCAGCCGCGCCATCGTCTGGGCCTCGCGCAGCAGCAGGCCCCGCACCGGCGACGGATCGTCGGTGCTCGCGCCGCTGTTGCGCAGCAGCTTGAGCGCGACCCTGCGGTTCAGCTCCGGATCATAGGCGGAATACACCACGCCCATGCCGCCGGTACCGAGCCAGTCGAGCACGACGTATCGTCCGACCCGTCCACCGACTCCCGGCTCGCGGGTGCCGGCGTCCACCGGGAGCGTCGGGCACATCGAGTCGACGGACGGCGGCGCCGAGCACGTCTCGGCCACGGCGTCCGGATCCAGCAGCCGCTGCCGGCACCGCGCACACTGCGACACGTGTGTCTCGAATGGACGAACTTCCACGACCACGCCCCATGGACTGCGTTCGCAAGACGCGGAGCGTGCCTTCGAGTCTGAGCGCGATCCGGCCGCGGTGCAACGGTCCTGATCGCCGCTCCACCCGATCGCTCGGTGAATCCGGCGTGACGGAGCGCTGCCGCGCCGCGCCTGGCGTGAGTGAAGCATTCGATAGCTGCATACTCGTGAACTACCCTGTATCGAAGCTCACGATCAGATGCTGAATGTCCCTGCGCTGCCGCCCGCTGTGGCATCGATCGCAGCGCCGCGCCGGAGCAAGCCCGGCGAACTCGCGTCAACGCGATCCGAGCCGAGCTCCGCAAACCCGAGCACCGGCCACCAGTTACAAGAAATTTCGGGGGTCGTGTCGATCCGCGATAGGGCCGGGTGTCGTCTCGACAAAGGAGACAACGCCATGGACACCACGCTCGATTCGATCCGCACGACTTCTCCCGCGTCGGCCACTGCGACCGCGCCGCGCCGCTGGCCCGGCCGGGTGCTGTCCGGCATCCCGGTGGCATTCCTGGCGTTCGACGCCGCGATCAAGCTCGTCAACCCCGCGTTCGTCACCGAGGCGTCGGTCCGGATCGGCCTGCCGCCGGAGCTCGCGGTCGGGATCGGCGTCGTGCTCGCCGCGTGCCTCGCGCTGTACCTGATCCCGCGCACCGCGCCGCTCGGCGCCGTGCTGCTGACCGGCTATCTCGGCGGCGCCGTGCTCACCCACCTGCGGATCGGCGATCCGCTGATCAGCCACACCCTGTTTCCGATCTACGTCGGCGCGCTGCTGTGGGCCGGCCTCACCCTGCGCGATGATCGCGTGCGGCGCCTGGTCGCCGCGCGCTGAGCTTGCGAAACTTCCTGCTTTCCCCTTTCCCTTTCACCCGAGAGAGATCCCATGAAGTTCCTCATGACCTACGCCCAGCGTCCCGATGCGCCGCCGCCGACCCCCGAGCACATGGCCGCGATCGGTGCGTTCAGCGAGAAGAACATCAAGGCCGGTATCGTCGTGATGACCGGCGGCCTGGTCCGCCCGACCCGCGGCATCCAGCTCACCTGCGAGCACGGCAAGGTCAGCGTCACCGACGGTCCGTTCGCCGAGACCAAGGAGCTGATCGACGGCTTCGCGCTGGTCGAGGTCGCGTCGCGCGACGCGGCGATCCGGCTCGCGACCGAGTTCATGCAGCTCGCCGGTGACGGCGCCGGCGAGATCCTGCAGGTGTTCGACGCCGGCGGCCCGCCGCCGCGCTGACCGCCCGCCGCCGCGCCGGGGGCGACATCGCCGCTGCTATCCTCGGCGGCGATGTCCAACGACCTCGCGCGGCACGCCATCGCCTCGGTATGGAAGCAGGAGGGCCCGCGGGTGATCG
>DATAPF010000056.1:0-13384 GCA_036265355.1 Kofleriaceae bacterium
TGTCGGCGTCGACGACCGGCAGGCCGCTGATCCGGTGATGGCGCATGATCGCGAGCGCATCTTCGAGCGAGCGCGACGGTGCGATCGTGAGCGGATCGACGACGATGCCCGACTGCGCTTTCTTGACGCGATTCACCTCGCGCGCTTGCTCTTCGATCGTCAGATTCTTGTGGATGAAGCCGATGCCGCCTTCGCGCGCCATCCGGATCGCCGTGGCGGCCTCGGTCACCGTGTCCATGGCCGACGACACCAGTGGCATCCGCAGCGGGATCGCCGGGGTCAGCCGGGTGCTGACATCGACGTCGCGCGGGATGACCTCGCTATATCCCGGCACGAGCAAGACATCGTCGAAGGTCAGCGCTTCGCGGAGGTCCTCAAACATGGCCGACCATACTCGGGGGGTCTGATCGCGGCAAGCCACGGCCCCCGCCCGGTGGCACCGCGCGGCGATCAACTCTCCGATTTACCATGAGATCTCCGGCGCGATCGCACCGGGGTCGTTCGCGGAACGCGCCGCGCTGTGAGCGAGATCGCCTCGGCGTGCGCATGACCGGGCGAATCCGACGCTGGCGCGCTGATTGCTGTGCTCTCCGGTCAACGGAGATTTAATATGAAGCTATTGCGCAACATGCTCGCAGCGTCGCTCGTCGCCGGCGCCGCGCTGACTGTACCTGCGATGACCGGCTGCTACGCCAGTGGCGGCGCGTACATGGTCGATGAGACACCGCCGCCAGCGCGCGAGGAAGTCGTGGTTTCGCGCCCGGGCTTCATCTGGGTCCACGGCCACTGGGATCATCCCAACGGCCGCTGGGCGTGGCGCGGCGGCTACTACGAGCGCGAGCGCCCGGATCAGGTCTACGTCGAGGGCCGCTGGGAGCAGCGCGGCAACGGCCACGTCTGGGTCAACGGCGGCTGGCGCGCGCGCGGCAACGTCGTGGTCCGCGATCACGACCACGACCACCACTGACATCGGCGCGGCCGCGCGTCACTTCGCGAGCTTCACGAACACGCGATCCTGCGCCACCTTGCTGTAGACCTTCCGGATCACGGTCTGGAACCCGGGCTTGGTGAACGTCAGGTTGACGGTCGCGAACCCGGCGACCTGGATCACCGTCGGGGTGGTGCCGGCGCGGTGGCCGTCGATCGACAGCTCGGCGCCGGGCGGGAACGACGTGACGGTGACCGCGTGGATCGGCCGCGGCAGGCTGATGTCGAGCTCCTGCGGCTTGTCGGCCGACAGCGTCACCCACCGCGACACGCTCTGGTAACGGACGTGCGCGACGTCGACCTTGTGCTTGTCGCAGCTGCCCTCGATCGTGATCGGCGACGGCCCGATCGGCTGATCGTCGAACCGGACCACCGCGCCCGCCGGCGTGGTGGCGACGGTGAACCGGCACGGTCCGCTGCCGACCACCGGCGTGCCGCCGGCCGCCGCCTCGCCATCCTCCTCGGTGGCCTCGCCCGCGGGCGGCTCGCCGTCGACCGCGGCGGTGTCCGGATCGCCCGCGACCGCCGATCCGGCGCCGGGCGCGGCGCCGCCGGGGCTCGCGGCACGGGCGGCGGCAGCCCCGGGCGTGGGCGGCGGTGCGGTTCGTGGAGCCACCGCACGGGTCGGTGCGCTCGCTGGTGCACCCGCGCCGGCAGGCGCCGCGCGATCGCTGCCGCGCGCCAGTCGCGCGACCACGAACGCGACGATGATCGCGACCACCGCGGAGCCGGCGATCAGCAGCCAGCGCTGCCACGCCGGCGGGACGCCCGCGGCCGGCAGGCCGGGCAGCGCCACCAGATCCGCGGCGCTGTAGCGCGGGTACGGTGCGCTGTCGACCAGATAGCCCGGCGGGCCGCCCGGACCGGGCTCCGGGGCGCCGAACATCGGCATCGCCGGCTGCATCCCGGGCGGCATCGCGAGATCATGCGGCCCGGGGATGTACGCCGGATCGGATGCTGGTCCCGGCGGCATCCCGGGTCCGAACCCGTACCCCGACGGCACACCCGGCGCGAACCCGGGGCCCGACGGCATCCCCGGCGCAAACCCAGGGCCCAGCGGCATCCCCGGCGCGAACCCGGGGCCCGACGGCATCCCCGGCGCAAACCCAGGACCCGGCGGCGCGAACCCGGGGCCCGGCGGCGCGAACCCGGCCGCCGCGGGCATCGGCGCGAACGCGGCGTCGGCGAGCACCGACGCGAGCGCAGGCTCGGCGGGCGGCGCGACCGCGGGATCCGCGGACGGCGCGAGCGCCGCGGCCATCGTCATCGCCGGCCGCGGTGCGGCGCCGCTGTGCGGCAGGCTGACGCTGTCGAACCACGACGCGGGGTCGGGGCTGTCGCCGATGTCCATCGGCACGTTGGTCGCCGGCCGGGGCAGCGGCGTGTCCGGGCGCGGCTGCGTGCGCGGCAGACCGGCGGCCGGGGTCCGTCGCTGCGTCTCGCTCCACAGCTCCCCCGATGCCGTCCGCGACTGCGAAGGATCGTCGCTGGCCGCGCGGCGGTTGATCTCGTCGGCCATCGCCCGCGACAGCGCCGGGTCATCGACGATCACGGCCGGCGGGCTCGGCGGCGGGTCATCGATGATCTCGGCGGACGGCACGCCGAGCGGCCCGGACGATGACCGCACCGGCTCCGGATCGACCGCGGCGACGCTGGCGCGGCGCTTCCCTCGCAGCGTGACATCGAGCGGGAACGGCGGCTCCGGATCGTCCGTGGCGCCGAGGCTGGCGTCGCCGAGCTCGCCCGCCACGGCCCGCGACAGCGCCGGGTCGTCGGGCGCGACCGCGAGCGACTCGCCGCCGTCCTCCACGTGCACCGTGAGGTTCGGCGGCGTGTCGAACGGCATCGCCGGCACGGTCGGGACGGCGATCGGCGGTGGCGACAGCCGGGGCAGCAACGCCCGCGGCGCCGGCTGCAACCGCGGCAGCGGCTGCTCGGGGTCCGTCACGTCGGCCCACTCCGCACCGTCGACACCGGGGTGGAAGATGTTCTCGGTCTCCTCGTAGATCGTGCAGTCGACGAAGCCCTCGATCGACTCGTCGCTCAGGTCCTGCAGCGGGTTGGCGGGCAGCACCAGCGACGAGCCCGGCGTGCGGCGGTCGACCAGCGCATCGATCGTCGGGCTGGTGCTCTCGAACGTAGCGAAGCTCGGCATCACCGCGGCGGTCTCCTCCGTGACCGGCCCGCTCGGGCGGTCGATGATCACCGCGGGCAACGCGTCGTCGTTCTGCGCCTCGCTCGGCGACGGCTCGCCGATGATCCGGTCGAGCCGCTTGCGCGGGACCAGCGCGGTCGGCTTGAACTCGACGTCGGTGAGCGGCGGCGGGGTGGTGTCGACGCGGAGCGCGAACTGGAACCGCGTCACCGCGATCGGCGCGCGAGCGGCGGGGGCCGGCTCCACGCCTGTCGCATCGGCTGCTTGCGATGACGCGGTCACCGGCGGGCCCGGCGGCGCCGAAGCCCGCGCTGCGCTCGAGGCCGGCCTCGCCTCCACGGGCGCCGCGCTCGAGGCCGGCGGAGCCGAAGCCCGCGCTGCGCTCCGCGATACCCGCCTGGCCTCCAGCGGCGCTGCGCTCGATGCCGGTTTGCCCTCTGCCGGAGCGACGCCTGGCCACGTCGGCTTGGTCGTCCCCGGTGCCAGCGCCGGCGCAGCCGAAGCTGCCGTGGCGCTCGGCGAGGGCGGCTTGCCATCGGCCGGCGCGATCCCCGGCAACGTCGGCTTGCTCGCCACCGGCACGACGCTCGGCAACGCCGGCTTTGCGGTCACCAGCGGCCCCGGCTTCGTGACCGGCGCCGCACTCGGCGACGCGGGCCTGGTGGCCATGCCGCCGTTGCTGTCTCGCGGCAACCGGGGCGCCGTTGTAGGTGTCGCGGCCCCCAGGGGAGGCACACGAACCACCAGCGGCGGCGCGGCCTCGCGCGGGACCGCCGGCACCGCGGGCGGCGTCGTGCGCGGCGGCAGCAGCGGTGGCAGCGGCGGCGGAGTGGCCGGACGGCGCATGGTCCCCGGCGGCTGCGATCCGGCTGCGAGCTGCGGCTGCGGCGTCGGTCCGGGCGCGCCCTCACCGCTCCCCGGCGTACGCGACGCCGCCTTGAGCCGGTCGTAGATCACCTGACTGTCCGCCGTGAGCCGCTTGATCCCGAGCCGGATCCCCGGGCGCTTGTACCGGTTCTCGGGGGTCTCCCAGGCGTCGAGCACGATGCACAGCCCGCGCAGCACCGGCTGCCGGTCGGCGAGCTGGATCGAGAACGGCGTCTCCAGCCCGATCGGCCGGCTGGTCATCGTCGCGACGAAGAACGTCTCGTCGTCCCCGCAGAACCGGTGGAACGTCGCGACGAACTGCTCCACGCTCGTGCAGCGCGTCGCGACGCAAAGCGCCCTCGTCTTGGTGCTGGACGTGTTCATCCGGCCGGCGAGTCCCCGAAGCGATCCAGCGTCATTGTAGACGGGCTCTCGCCGGGAGGGCGTCCCGAATCATCCCCGATTGATGTACGACGAAGGTCCACCTCACGAAGCGTCCTGGAAAACTTCGCGACTCCGCGGATCACATCGCCCACAGCAGGACCGCGACGGCGCCGACCACGCTGCCCACCAGGAGCAGATCCAGGAATCGACCGTAGCTCTGGAGCCGCGCGCGCAGCGGCGCCTTGCCGGCGTGATCGCGAACCGGCAGCTCGGTGCGCCGCAGCTGGCGCACCAGCGCATCGAACCGCTCCCAGTCGCGTGCGGCGATGAACCACCACGAGCCGCGCAGGGCCTCCAGCGCGATGCCGTCGACGTAGACATGGGCGGTCGCGATCCGCGACGCCGGCTGGTGGAACCCGAACGCGGTCCAGCCCCAGCGCACGCCGTCGCGCGTGATCGCGACCCGCGCGCGCCGCACCGCGAGGCCCAGGCCGGTGAACGCGGCGAACGCGATCGGCATCACGACCTGCGTGCTCGAGCTGCGGCGGTAGGGATGGCGCGACACCAGCAGCCACGTGATCGCGCCGAGCACGACGACCGCGATCAGCGCGATCACCGCCGCCCGCCGCGCGCGCCCCGGCGCATGAAACGTCCCGAGCGGCGTGCCGACGAGGCCGATGCCGGGCGGCAGGTCGAGCGCGCTCACCGCGGCATTATCCACCACCGCGCCGCGCGCGACCACGCCGGGCGCCCGATGGCAGCGCGGCGTTGCACACCGGCCCTACGGTTCGCCCTCGAGGTTTGGATCCTCCTCGATCGGCTCGCCCTCGACCTCGTAGTCGCCCGCGGCGATGTGGCGGCGGATGCCCTGCTCCTCGTTGAACTTCTCCCGGGCCTCCTTGCGGTTCGCGAGCCCGCTCGCGCCGTCGTGCGCGACCTGGAGCAAGGCCTTGGCCGCGTCGTCCAGCCGCTGCGCCTTGGACTCCATGGCGAGCCGGTTGGCCTCGCTGGTGTACTGGTTCGCCAGGTCGTCGTTACCGGCGAAGCTTGCGAGCCGCGCGTTCTTGCGCAGCGAGGCGGCCTGGACGTCGGGCGGCGGAGCCGCCTCGAGGCGTGGCCCGGCGTGCGCGGCGAGCGCGGCGCCCTGGTTGTAGATCTGCGGGCTCTGCCCCGGCACGGGCAGGTCCGGCGCCGTGACCGCGCCGCCGCGGTTGTTGGGGCTGACGCACTCCGGCTCCATGTCGGGGTACACCATCACCTCGTTCAGCGGCAGCGGCGGCGGCAGGTTGACCGGGAACGCGAACGGATTCGTCGACTTGGTCACGAGCGGCGAGCCGTCGCTCACGTTGCCGCTCGCCTCGATCATCTTGCCGACGCCGCCGCAGTGCTGCGTCGGATCGCCTTGCCGGACCACCGCCGAGCCGTTGACGAACACCTGGCCGCTGGCTCCCATCACCTTCCACATGTTCGAGCCGCAACACGCCGTGTGCATGCCGATGTCCTCGAACCGCAGCGCCGGCGCGCCGTTGACGAACACGTTCGAGGACGCCGAGATCGAGGGGCCGACCACGTCGGGGTGCGGACAGGCCGGACACCCGTGCTGATCCACCGGTGCCTTCGCGCGATCACCGAGTCTGCATACTCCGGGCATAACTGGGCCTTCTACGCGCGCGACGCCGAATTCATCCCATGAAATGCATCGCCGCAAGATTCATTTGCATACGTGCGATTCCGGACCGACTGCCCACGACGAGTTGCATTCCGGGACAAACGTAAGACAGCTCGCGAGACCGGTTCGTACCGAGGCAGCAGAGCGCGTATATCCTCGGACCATCGTGTTGCGCACTACATCCAGATGACGGATTGAAGGGATTACCCGACAACGTCGAATACCCCCCACCATGAACGCCGAGCGACGAGTACAAATCACTAAACCATTCCAGCGGCGGGATGCCGGGGACCGGCGCTGAGCGCGCGCTGCAGCCAAGGCGACGGTGACGCGACGGTGACGCGCCGCGACGCTCGCGACCAGACACGCCGCGGCGCGTCGGTCACGCCTTGCCGGCGTCCGGCTTCTTGCCGCGCGCCGGCTCCTCGACCGCCGCGCGCAGCCGCGCCAGCAGCGCCGTGCGATCGCCGTCCTCGGTGATCCGCCGGCCGCCGCGGGTGACGTAGAACACGTCGGCGACCTTCTCGCCCTCGGTCGACACCTTGGCGAGCAGGATGTCGAGGCCGAGGTCGGCCAGGGTCTGGGTGATCGCGTACAGCACGCCGACCCGGTCGCGCGTGAACACCTCGACGATCGTCGCGTGGGTGGAGTCGTCGTGGATCCGGATCTCGGTCGGGACCCCGGGGGTCACCCGCCTGGGCATCCCCGAGCGCGGCCGGCGCTGCGCGATCAGCGCCGCGACCTTGGCCGGATCGGGCGGCCCGCCGAGCAGCTGGCGCAGATCGCCGCCGAGCTTGCGCCACCGCGCGTCGTCGTCGGGGATCGCGGCGCCCTTGAGGTCGCGCACGTAGAACACGTCGGTGACCAGCCGGCCGCCGGACAGGTCGACGTGGCCGAGCACGGCGCCGAGCACGTCGACCCGGTGGGCGGTCAGCGCACCGGCGATCGTCGCGAGCACGCCGGGCGCGTCGGGCGTCACGACCGCGAGCTCGCTGTGGCCCTTGAGCGGGAAGCAGTGGGCCGCCAGCGCGATGTGCGGGACCTCGGCGCGCGCCTTGCCGACCAGCTTGACGTGGCGCGCGGCCTGGCGCGGTGTCAGCTGCGTGAACAGCCGCGGATCGATGCTGTCGATCACCTCGGCCGCCGCCGGCTCGTCGCCGACCAGCTGCAGGATCTTCGCCTTGGCCCGGGCGTGCTCGTCCTGGACCTCCGGGGCTGCCTCGGGCGAAGCCGCCGCTTCCGCTTGCCCGGCGAGCTGGCGCGCCGCGGGCACCACGAACATGCCGCTACCGGCCGCGGGAACCGGTGCGCCCGCCGCGTGCCCGGCGCCGTGAAAGTACGCACGGGTACGCAGCATCAGGACGCGCAGCAGATCGGCCTTCCACGCGGTGAGGTTGTCGGGCGAGGTCATCGCGGTGTCGCACACCGTGAGCAGGTGGAGCTGGACCAGCTGCTCGTCGTCGCCGACCCGCTCGGCGAACCGCGCGATGACCTCGGGATCCGACAGATCGCGGCGCTGCGAGAGGTGCGACATCGTCAGGTGCTGGCGGACCAGGAACTCGGTGAGCTCGGCGTCGGCCTCGGTCATGCCGAGCCGGCGGGCCACGGCCCCGGCGACCACCGCGCCCTTCTCGGCGTGGCCCTTGCCCAGCGGCTTGCCGACGTCGTGCAGCAGCGTGCCCAGCAGCAGCGGCGCCGGCCGCCGCACGCCGCGCCACAGCTCGATCTCGGCCGCATGCTCGGCGGCGAGCTCGCCGCGCGCGAGGCGCTTCTGCATCGCCAGCGCGTAGAGCTGGTGCTGGTCGACGGTGTAGACGTGGTAGAGGTCGTGCTGGACCCGGCCGACGCACGGCGCCCACTCCGGCATCATCGCCGACAGCACGCCGAGCTGGTTCATGACCTCGAGCGCCGAGGGCTGGGCGTCGTCGCGGACGTCGGTCAGCGCGTCGAGGAACAGCCGGGCGGCGAGCCGATCGCGGACCAGCGGCGCCGGATCGCGCGCGATCACCTCGGCCGCGAGCTCGCGGGTGTGGCCGTACACCGGCAGGCGCTCGGCGACCGCGACCCGGAACAGCCGCACCATCTCGCTCGGCCGCTCGACGAACAGCCGGGGATCGCGGATCGCGAGCTCGCCGTTGAAGGTGATGAACGAGGCGTCGACCTGGGCGATCCGCGGCCGCCGCCGCGCCGGGACCCGCGCGCTCTCGAGCAGCCGGTCGGCGACCTGGACCACGCCGCGCGCGTGCAGGTAGTAGTCGCGCATCAGCGCCTCGACCGCGGGCGCCACCGCCGGGCGCTCGCCGTCCTGGACGTGGGCGTCGGGGTAGAGCGGCGGCGCGATCGCCTCCTGGATCTCGAACGTCAGCTGATCGAACCGCCGCTTCGCGGTCAGCTGGACCAGCGCGCGGATCCGGAGCTGGAAGTCGCGCGCGCCGAGCAGCACCTGGGCCTGCCGCCCGGTCAGGTGCCCCATCCGGACCAGGTTGTCGATCAGCGTCTCGACGGGCTCCGGGCCGGCGTCGCCGGGCCGCGGCGGGTGCCAGCGGACCTGCGCGCACCACAGCGCGGTCGACAGATCGCGCAGCCCGCCGATGCCCTGCTTGAGGTTGGGCTCCAGCAGGTACAGCGTCGCGCCGAACCGCGCGTGGCGGCCCTGCTTCTCGGCGGCGAGCGCGGCGATCAGATCGTTGGGGTTGCCGCCGGGCGCCAGCGCCGCCAGCGTCGCGCGCAAGAGCTCGGTGGTCAGCCGGCGGTCGCCGGCGATGTGGCGCGCATCGAGCAGCGCGGTCGCGGTCGCAACGTCGTCGCGCGCCAGCCGGGCCGCCGCGCGCGGCTCGCGCACCGCGTGGCCGATCGCGAGCTTCTCGTCCCACAGCGGATACAGCAGCCGATCGCACACCTGCTTGGCGAGCTTCTCGTCGCCGTCGTGCAGCACGATGAAGTCGATGTCGGAGTACGGCGCGAGCTCGCGGCGCGCCCAGCCGCCGGTCGCGACCAGGGCGAGCCTGGCGCCGCCGGCCGCCGCGGTGAACCGCTCGGCGAGCTCCCGATCGTAGACCTCGGCGATCGCGCCGCACGCCGCGGCGCCCTGCCCCGGCTGGCGCAGCGGCTCGGCGAGCGCCGCGAGCGTCGTGTCGAGCAGCGCGCGCAGCCGCGGGGCTGCGGGGGCGATGGAAGCGGGCGTGACCACGCGGCTAGCCTACCCTGCCCGGCCGTGGCGCGGGATCCTTCACCCGCCGCCGCTTGCGACCGTCCCGTCACCGTCCGGCACCGCGCGATCCGGCAGGAATCCGCGAGGTCTCGAGCATCGTCGCGCCGAGCTTTCCCACCGCGGCGGACCGCGATATCGTGCGGGCACTCCTCTCACATGGCGGACCCGGACCAGCCGAAGTACCCGGACTACCTGTACTTCGTCAGCTACGCCCGCGATGACTTCTACATCGCGGCCAGCAGTGGCCTGGTCGAGGACCCCTACCTCCAGCGCTTCTTCGACGGCCTGCGCGAGGCGGTGCGAAGCAAGGCCGGGCGCCAGCAAAAGGACCGGGTCGATTTCCGCGACACGCAGCAGATCGATCTCGGCAAGCAGTGGCGTCCGGAGGTGCTGGATGGACTGCAGAGCTGCAGGGTCGTCCTCGCGCTCTACACCCCGACGTTCTTCGGCCGCCCCGAGTGTGGCATCGAGGTCGGGTTCATGCAGCGCCGGCGGCGCCACACGTACGCCGATGACCAGGCACCGCACGACTTCATCCTTCCGGTGATCTGGGAGATCCCCGCGCAGATCCCTGCCGCCCTCTCGGGGCTGAACTACTTCCACGCGGATCTGCCGGCGAGCTACAAGCGGTACGGGCTGAGGGTGCTCGCGCGCCAGCAGCGGTTCGCAGACGACTTCGACCAGTGCATCGAAGCGATCGCGAGCCAGATCGACAAGGTGGGCAAGCTGGGGCCGCTGCCGAAGCTGCCCGCCCCACCGAACCTCGCGACGCTGCCGAACGTCTTCGCGACGCCGAACGCCGCGGATGCAGCCGCCCAGCCGGAGCCGATCAAGGGTCCGAACGGCGTCCGGTTTGCCTACATCGTGGCGTCGAAGGCAGAGCTCACGAAGAAGGGATACCAGGCGTGTTACGGGTCGCGTGGCGAGGAATGGCAGCCATGGACAACCGATGATCGGATGATCGGGATCCTCGCCCCCCGGATCGCAACGGACAACCGGTTCATTCCATACGTGATCAACCTCGCAGATCCGTTTGCATCGCAGCTGAGTCAGGCCCAGAAGGAAAACACCCTGATCGTCCTGCTGGTCGACGCATGGAGCGGCTGTGCCATCGCCAGGTACCGCACGTATCTGCAGGAGTACGACCAGTACGGATCGGTCTACAGCGCGGCGCTGGTGGTCTGGAATGACCAGGATACCGATGTCGCGGCTCAGCGCGACGAGCTGAAGAAGCTGTTCCAGTACGTCGTGCTCCCGGTCAATCACACCCGGTCGCCGCCCTACTATCATAACGACATCAAGTCGGTCGCCGAGCTCGAAGCATCGTTGCAGCTGACGCTCGATCGGCTTCGAATGGACATCGCGACCAAGGCGACGGTGTTCCGGGCACTCGAAGCGATCGAGTTCGCCGCTCGCCCCGGGATCTCCGGCGTTCCCTCGACCGAGCCCCAGGGGACGACCTGATGGGTGAGATCATCACCTTCTATTCGTACAAGGGCGGCACCGGCCGCACGATGGCGATGGCCAACGTGGCATGGATTCTCGCCGCCGCCGGCAATCGCGTGCTCATGGTCGACTGGGATCTGGAAGCGCCCGGCCTGCACCGGTATTTTTATCCGTTTCTGCGCGACAAGGAGCTCGCGACGTCGACCGGTGTCATGGATCTCGTCATGGACTTCATGGTCGAGGCGATGACGCCGCCGTCCAGCGAGCAAGACCGGGAGAAGACCTGGTACCTGCGGTATGCCGATGTACTGCGCCACGCGGTGTCGATCGACTGGGACTTCGGCAAGGGCCAGCTCGATCTGCTACCGGCCGGCCGGCAGAATGCGTCGTACGCCATGCGGGTCAACTCGTTCAACTGGGACAACTTCTACGAGCGCCTCGGCGGCGGAACGTTCCTCGAGGCGTTGCGCGCATCGATGCTCCGCGAGTACGAGTACGTGCTGATCGACAGCCGCACCGGCGTGAGCGACACCAGCGGGATCTGTACGGTGCAGCTGCCCGACAAGATCGTCGTGTGCTTCACGCTCAACCGGCAGAGCATCGAGGGCGCCGCCTCCGTCGCGTACTCCATCGTCGAGGCGCGGGCGCGGGCCGGACGCTCGGAGACCCAGGTGTTTCCGGTGCCGACCCGCGTCGAGAAGGCCGAGACGCTGCGGCTCGACGCCGCGCGGGCCGCCTCGCGCGCGCGGTTCGACGGGCTCCTGTCGCACCTGTCGGAGGACGCGCGGCAACGCTACTGGGACGAGATCGAGGTCGCGTATCAGCCGTTCTATGCCTACGAGGAGGTGCTCGCGAGCTTCGGCGACGCCTCGCCCCGGGTCGGCACGCTGCTCCACACGATGCACCGGCTGGCCGCGCGCCTCATCGGTGAGCCCGAGATCACATGGCACGCTCCCCCCGCCGAGAAGCGCGACCAGGTGCTCGCGCAGTGTGGCTGGGCGAGTTCGACCCCGACGCCCAAGGCAGCGGTGCTGCCGACGCGCAGGGCAGCGGCGCTGCCGACGCCCGAGGCAGCGGCGACCCGGGCACTGTCTCGCGGGGTCTCGGGCCGGGGAATCGTCCGGCCCGGGTACTCGTTCTTCGCGAGCTATGCCCGGCCAGACGCCGGAAGCAGCGGGAGTCTCGAAACGTTCGTCCATGACCTCGGCGAATTTGTGCGTCTGTACTCGGGGGATGACGCGCCACCGTTCCTCGATCTAGAGGACCTCCCGATCGGCGAGGCGTGGCCGGACAGCGTCGCCGACGCGCTCGCCGGCTGCCGCGCCGCGGTCTGTCTGGTCTCGCCGACGTACATTCGCTCGGTGTCTTGCGGTCGTGAGTTCGCCGCCCTCAAGCGTCAGGAGGTCCCGATCTTTCCAGTATGGTGGGTGCCGGTCCGCGAACCGCTGCCGGCGCCGCTGCGCGACCTAGCCTTCGCGGGCCGTGAAAACAACATCATCGATCGCAGCGGGCTCCATGCGGTCATGCGGATCGGGCGGTACGAGGAGGTCTATCACGTTCTCATCGAGGATCTCGCGGAACGGATCGCACGCACCCCCAGAGGGCCGCGGCGAGCAAAAGTGCGCTGGGAGGAGACACCGGATGCCTTCACGAGCAGCGCGCCGG
The DNA here is from genome assembly GCA_036265355.1 of Kofleriaceae bacterium. GTDB lineage: Bacteria > Myxococcota_A > Polyangia > Haliangiales > Haliangiaceae > JABFXX01. Next base: position 12,385 of record DATAPF010000056.1, read on the forward strand.
CCATCCTCGGCACGCAGGTCGTCGCTGCCTGCGTGGCGCCGACGACTGCGGGCCCAGGTGGGTGGAGCTGGCGGCCGTTCGACTCGGCGATGGTCAGCGAGCTGATCCAGCGCGCTGCGCTGGAGGAGGGGTTCAGTACCGTGATGACCTCGCTCACACCTTCGTTCGTCGACGAGATCCGCGATCGCATCGGGCTCATCCTCGTCGCTTCCACGGTCATGGAATCGCATCCCGACGCCGAGATCCTCCGGCAGGTCGACGAGCTGGCCATCGCAACACTGAGCGTGGTCGTCGTCGAGCCGGGCGCTCCGCCCGCCGGATCGAAGCCACGCTACCCGGAGCTGCTGCCGCACCTGTCCGGCTCGCACCAGCTGATGCAAGCCAGCAGCGAGGATGAGCTCGCGAGCGTCATCCGGCGGGAGCTGGTGAGGATGCGTAGCCGCGCGATCCGGGACAAGACGGTTCGCACGTCCTCGGCCGAGGCTCCGCCCCAACCGAAGATCACACGATGAAGACAAGCGCCCAGGGCCGGATCATCACGTTCTACTCCTACAAGGGCGGCGTCGGGCGATCGCTGGCGCTCGCGAACGTCGCGTGGATCCTCGCCGCCAACGGCTTGCGCGTCCTGGCGATCGACTGGGATCTCGAGGCGCCGGGCCTGCTCCCGTACTTCCGCCCGTTCCTGGACGACCCGACGGGCGCGTCGACGCGCGGCATGATCGACCTGTTGCAGGACCAGGCGATCGCGGCAGCCAGCGCGGGCGTCCCCGATGCACCCGACGTCGAGATCCTCTCGTACCTCCAGTCCGTCCAGTGGGCATTTCCAGGCCCCGGGTATCTCGATCTGATGAGCGCGGGCCGCAATGATCCGAGCTACGACGTCCGGGTCAGCACCTTCGACTGGGAAGCGTTCTACCGGAAGCTCGGTGGAGCTGCGTTTCTCGATCGCCTGCGCGCGCACCTGCGCGAGGAGTACGACTACGTCCTGATCGACAGCCGC
>DATAPF010000057.1:0-8764 GCA_036265355.1 Kofleriaceae bacterium
TCGGCGGGCTGGCGGTGGCGATCGGCCTGGTCGTCGACGACGCGATCGTGGTCACCGAGGGCATCGTGCGCCGGCTCGAGGATGGCCACCCGGTCGGCGAGGCGGTCGAGCTAGGCACCCGCGACATGTTCGCCGCGGTGATCGGGACGACGTTCACCACGGTCGTGGTGTTCGTGCCGCTCGCGCTGCTCACCGGGGTCACCGGGAGCTTCCTCGGTGCGCTCGCGGTGACGCTGGCGATCGCGGTGTTGCTGTCGATGGCGATCGCGCTGACGTTGATCCCGCTGCTCGCCGGATGGCTGCGCCACCACCCGCGCCACCACCCGCCGAGCGAGACCGACCGGATCGGCCGCACGATCCGCTGGCTGGTCCGCCACCGCTCGGCCGCCGCCGGCGCGATCGTCGTGCTCGCGGTCGCCGGGTACGCGGCGTGGGGCGGGCTCGGCACCGGGTTCCTGCCGCAGATGGACGAGGGCGCGTTCGTGATCGACTTCTTCCTGCCCGCGGGGACCTCGCTCGAGGAGACCGCGCGCGCGACCGCGGTGGTCGACGACGTGCTGGTCCACACCCCCGAGGTCGCCGGATTCACCCGCCGCACCGGCACCGAGCTCGGGCCGGCGACCGCGACGATGCAGAGCCGCGGCGACATCATGGTGCGGCTGGTGCCGCGCGCCCGCCGCGACGGGATCCGCGACGTGATCGACCGGGTGCGCGACGAGCTGCACGGCAAGGTCCCCGAGGCGCGGTTCGAGTACGTCCAGGTGCTGCAGGACGTGCTCAACGATCTGCAGGGCGCCCCGGCGCCGATCGAGATCCGCGTGCTCGGCGACGACCCGCGCACGCTGGAGGGCTACGCCGAGCTCGCCGGCGACAAGCTCGAGAAGCTGCCCCAGCTGGTCGACTTCTTCGACGGCCGCGAGGGCCAGACCCCGATCCTCGACGCGCGCACGAACCCCGCCCAGCTCGCGCGGCTCGGGCTCGATCCGCAGGCGGTCGGCGCCGACCTGTCGATCGCGCTCGCCGGCCGCGAGGTCGCCCAGGTGCTGCGCCCCGAGCGCACGATCGGCGTGCGGCTGCGCTACCCGGACGACATCCGCTACGACGCCGAGGCGCTCGCGCGCTCGCCGATCGCCTACGGGCCGCGCACGCTGCCGCTCGGCCAGGTCGTCGCGTTCGACCGGCCGCTCGCGCCGGCGGTGCTGCGGCGCGACGGGCTGCGCTCGGCCGTGCTGATGACCGCGGCGACCCGGTCGGGCGACCTCGGCGGCGCCGAGGCGGCGGTCCGCGAGGCGCTGCGCGGCGTCCCGGTGCCGCCGGCGACCCAGATCGAGATCGGCGGCCAGGCCGCGTCGGCGCGCAGCGCGCGCAACGAGCTGATCGCCGTGGCGCTGACCGCGGCCGTGCTGGTGCTGCTGATCCTGATCCTGCAACTGCACTCGCTGCGCTACGCGCTGGTCGTGCTGATCGGCGCGCCGCTGTCGACGGTCGGCGGCCTGCTCGTGCTCGCCGCGACCGGGATCCCGCTCGACGTGTCGTCGATGACCGGCCTGATCCTGCTGGTCGGCCTGGTGGTCAAGAACGGCATCCTGCTGCTCGAGAACGCGCAGCACCACCTCGCGGAGGGCAGCGACCTCGAGGCGGCGCTGATCGCGGCGGCGCGCCGGCGGCTGCGGCCGATCCTGATGACCACCGCCGCCACGCTCGCCGGCCTGGCCCCGCTCGCGCTCGGGCTCGGCGCCGGCGCGGAGCTGCAGCGCCCGCTCGCCGTCGCGGTGATCGGCGGCCTGACGCTCGCGACCCTGGTGACGCTGGTCGTGACGCCCGGCCTGACCGCCCTGCTCGCTCGCAAGCCCGCTGCGCCTGCCGTTCCACCCGCCTGACACACGTGTCAGACTGCGCGCCGGACGTCATGCCCATCGTCGCGACGTCACGCCAGCTGCCACATGGCCCACGCGGTGCATGTGCCCTGCGCATGCGCGCCCTGGCCTCGCTCGCCGCCGCCGCTGGTGCCGCCTGCACCGGACCGCCGTGTCAGATCGACCGGCTCGACGACAGGCCGGACGCCGCGCCGGGCGAGGTTCGCCACGGCTTCACGCTCGGCCAGAACGCCGGCCTGTCCGCGACCGCGACCGGCATCGCGTGCCTGACCTGCAGCGGCATCTATTACTTCGACCCCGCGCTGACCGAGCAGCGCCACGTCGCGATCGACCTCCGCGGCGATGGCCAGCTCGCCGTCGCCGGCGACACCACGTTCGTGCTCGACGACGATATCGGGGACCTTCCCGACGCGAGCCGCGGCGGCACGCCGGGGTCCTATTCGCTGTTCGCGCTGTCGGCCACCGGGCAGGAGCTGTGGCGCCATGACGGTTCGGTGCTGCACAACATCGACCTCCCCGATCTGCTCGCCGGGCCGGACAGCGTGGCGATCGACGACGACACCAGCGCCACCGTGTTCGACCCGACGACCGGCGCGGCGCGGTGGACCGCGAGCAGCGGCGGCGACGTGTTCGTCGACGCGCTCGCCCTCGATGCGACGGACGGCCTGATCATCGCCAGCGGCAGCTCCGAGCTCGGCCCGGCGACGCCCGCGGCCACGCTGCACCACGTCGCTCCCGGCGGCGCGACGACCTGGACCGTCACCTGGACCACCACCGACACGCCACCGGCCGGCGGAGGCCAGGTTGCGTTCGTTGGCGCCGCGGCCACCGCCGGCGGAGGCGCGGTCGTCGCTGGCCGGTTCTCGACCGCGACGCTCGAGCTCGGCGAGCTCTCGCTCACCGCCCTGCCGCTGCACGGCAGCGTCGACGGCACCCGGTTCGTCGCCGCGGTCGACGCCGGTGGCGCGGTGCGCTGGGCCGTGGCGGCCGGCAAGTCGGACGCCGACGGCCGGCTCGACATCCGGGGGATCGCGGCGCTCGGCGACGGCGCGGTGATCTGCGGCAACTACGCGGGCGCCGGCCAGCTCGGCCTGGCCGCGACCGACGCGACCACCGACGCGTTCATCGCCCGCATCGATCCGGACGGCACGATCACGGCCCACGCGATCACCGGCGACGGCGATCAGTCGTGCCAGGCGCTCGCGATCGCCGGCGACGGCAGCGCGACCATCACGGTGCTCAGCGACACGGTCAGGGGTGGCAGCGCGCTGCGGGTCGGCGGCCAGATCTTCGACGGCGGCCCCGAGAAGCCATACTACGTCCTCAACCTCGTGCCGTGATCGCGCGGCGCCGTCGCTGTCGCACGCGTCGCAGGCGCGCGCTGCGCGGGCGTTTGCTACTGTCGCCGGCCATGCGCCTCGTCGCTCTGGTTGCCGTCGCCGCCGCGTGCTCCGGCCCCCGGCCGTCTCCGACCACCCCGTCGCCGGTCGCGGCGACCCCCGCGCCCGCCGGCGGTGGCCCGGCCGCGGCGCCGAGCGATGGCGGCCCGCCCCGCGTGGTGTGGTCGTCGCAGATGTCGCTCGCCGAGTCCGGCATCGTCCCCGCCTGGCTCGACACCGCGGCCGACCCGTGCACCGACTTCTACGCGTTCGCGTGCGGTGGGTTCCTCAAGACCGCCGTCATCCCGGCCGACCGCGCGTCGTGGGGTGCGATCGAGCTCGTCACCAAGGACTCCGAGGACGTGCTGCACCAGGTGCTCGAGGCCGCGGCCAGGGGGCCGTCCGGCGACCCGACGCTCGACAAGATCGGCGCGTACTACGCCGCGTGCATGGACGAGGCGGCGGTCGAGCGCGCCGGGATCGCGCCGATCCAGCCGCTGCTCGACGCGATCGCCAAGGTCACCGACGCCCGGTCCGCCGCCGCGGCGGTGATCGCGCTGCACGCCGCCCGGATCTTCGCGCTGTTCCGGATCAGCCCCCAGCAGGACTACGCCGACGCGACCCAGGTGATCGCGGGCATCGACCAGGCCGGCCTCGGCCTGCCCGACCGCAAGTATTACCTCGAGAACAAGGGCAACATGGCGAAGACCCGCGCCACCTACGCCGCCCACCTCGGCCGGCTGTTCCGGCTGCTCGGCCAGCCGGCGAAGGCCGCCACGGCCGCCGCCGCGGACGCGATGCGGATCGAGACCGAGCTCGCCCGGCTACAGCAGGACGAGGTCGTCCGCCGCGACCCCCACGCGGTCTACCACCGCGTCGACCGCGCCGGGCTCGAGGGCAAGATCGCGCCGAGCTTCCCGTGGGGCGACTACCTCGCCGCGCTCGGCATCCCCGGCGTCACCGCGATCACCGTCAACGACCCGGCGTATTACACCGGCGTCGCCCGGCTGCTGCGGACCGAGAAGCCGGCTGCCCTGCGCAGCTACCTCACCGAGGTCGTGCTGCGCCGGTCGACCGACAACCTCGGCAAGGCGTGGGTCGACGAGGCATTCACGATGCGCAAGGCGCTGGCCGGGATCCAGGAGCTGCCGCCGCGCTGGCGGCGCTGCGTGCGCGACGTCGACCGCGACCTCGGCGAGCTGCTCGGCCAGTCGTACGTCAAGGCGCGGTTCGCCGGCGACGCCAAGGCGCGCGCGGTCGACCTGACTCGCTCGGTGCTCGCCGCGATGCGGGTCGAGCTCGACCAGCTGGCCTGGATGGACGACGCGACCCGTACCGCCGCCAAGCAGAAGCTCGACAAGATGGCCTACCTGGTCGGCTTCCCCGACAAGTGGAGGGTCTACGACTTCGAGATCAAGCGCACCGACTTCGCGGGCAACGTCCGCGCCGCCGGGCGCTGGGAGCTCGCCCGCCAGCTCGCCAAGATCGGCAGGCCGGTCGACCGCTTCGACTGGGACATGACGCCGCCGACCGTCAACGCCTACTACGAGGCGACGCTCAACGAGCTCGCGCTGCCCGCCGGCCAGCTCCAGCCGCCGTTCTTCGGCGCGAGCTTCCATCCCGCGGTCAACTTCGGCTCGACCGGCGGCGGCACGATCGGCCACGAGATGACCCACGGGTTCGACGACGAGGGCAGCCAGTTCGACGCCGATGGCAACCTCCGCGAGTGGTGGAGCAAGCCGACCCGCGACAAGTTCACCGAGGCGACCCAGTGCGTGGTCGACCAGTACGCGCGCTACGAGGCGGTCCCCGGGATCAAGCTCGACGGCAAGCTGACCGCGGGCGAGAACATCGCCGATATCGGCGGCGTCAAGCTCGCCTACCAGGCCTACCAGACCTGGAAGGCGGCGCAGAAGCCGCCCCCGCCGGCCAAGATCGACCGCTACACCGACGATCAGGTGTACTTCCTGGCGTACGCCCAGTCGTGGTGCGAGAAGCTGACGCCCGAGGTCCTCGAGACCAGCGCGCACTCCAACCCGCACTCGCCGCCGAGGTGGCGGGTCAACGGCGTGATCGTCAACCAGCCCGGGTTCGGCCCCGCGTTCCGCTGCGCCGCCGGGGCCGCGATGAGCCCCGGCAAGCCGTGCAGCGTGTGGTGAGCCGCGCCGCCCGGATCGCTCAGCGGGCCGCGGTCTGGGTCCAGGGCCGCACCAGGTCCTGGGCGCGGCCGAGCGCGACGTGCGCGGCGACGTCGTCGCGGGTCTCGACCAGCACCTCGAGGTGGCCGCGGTGCAGCGACACCGTGGTCACCGCGCCGGCGACCAGCGTCGGATCGTCCGTCAGGTAGGTCGGCGTCTCGCCGAGCCGCTCGAACCGCGCGCGGTGGCAGGCGATCGCCTGCTCCATCCACGCCGGCGATAGCCCGAGCACCGGCCTGAACACGATGCGCACGCCGCGGATCTTGCCGCGCTCGCGGTGCGGGATGATCTCGGCGATCTCCTGCCGGTGCGCGAACGGCGAGTGCTCGATCTCCGCAGGCGAGATCCCGCGGCACGCCGCGGTCTCGGCCTCGACCAGGCTCGCCGCCGCGTGCCGCTCGTCCCGGGCGCGGCGGTGCAGGCGCTCGGCGGTGACCCGCCGGCGCTGAGCATTCTCCTCGGCGGGATTCCAGCACGGCACCGAGTTCGCGCCGAACTTCACGAGCGGCTTGCCGCCGCTGGTCACCTGCTCGTCGAGGTCGACGTCACCGCACTGGTAATTGTCCGGGTTGACCAGTGTGTCCGGCGGGCCCGCCGCGCGGTGATGGGCGTCGGCGAGCTGATCGTCGCGATCCGCCGCCTCCATGCGCGCGGCGTAGCCGTGCAGTTCGGTCCGGGGGAGCGGCTGCGAGCCTCCGCACCCGATCGCCGCGATCACGAGCGCGAGCTGGGAAACGGTCCGCATGATCGGGTCCAGTGCATCTCCTGCGCCGGACCGAGCCGGGGCATCCGGCCCTCGGAGATCGCCCGGCTAGTCGGCTCCCTGTACAGCGTCGGCATCGACCCCGTGCGCGGCGCGCTCGAAGTTCCGGCGGGCGTGCTCGAACGGCGTCCGGGCAACCTGCCAGTCACCGTCGAACGCGTCATCGAGATCGCGGATCAAGAACAGGATGTGCGCGATCGCCCCGGCGAGCGCGGCTGTCACGATCGCATGCAGCCACCAGCGGTCGATCGCCAGCAGGTAGACCGACCCCACCGTGAGCACGGCGCCGTTGTAGAGCAGGATCGTCATCGCCAGCGGGATCCGCGCGCGCGCCGAGCTCAGCCGGCTGGTCCGCAGGTCGGTGAGCTGGTTGAACCGCGACAGCACCTCGCCGTAGACGGTGTGCTGGCAGTCGTTGCACGGCCGGCACGCGTGGATCGCGAGCCAGACCTGCTCGAGCAGCTCGCCGATCCGGTCGATCGTCGCCTCGTCCCGGCGCCCCATCGCCGGCCACTCGTCGCGCAGCACCGCGTCGACGTAGGTCCGCAGCCCGCGCTGGATCTCGGCGCGCGACCGCGACGGCAGCGCGGTCACCGTGCGGTGCAGGTCGACCAGCGCGGTGGCCTCGCGATCGAGGTAGCCGCGCGCCTCGTTGAACTGGCCCCACACGACGTAGACCACGAACGCGAGCAGCACGGCGTAGATCCCGCCGATCGTCTGCAGGTAGTTGCCGATCTCGTTCGACGCCTCGTGCAGCGCCGCCAGCGGGACGACCTGGCGGAAGACATAGAGCCCCAGGATGCTGGCCGCGGAGACGCCCCCGACGACCGGTGACAGGTGAAGGAAGGTACGGACCCAGCGCGGCATGGCCGCGAGTGTAAACTCCCCCCATCGAACGATGACCGACTGGTTCGCCCGCCCGGTGCTTCACGTGACCGACGTCGCCGCGTCGCTGCGGTTCTACGTCGACCAGCTCGGCTTCACGAATCCCTGGCACCACGCCGAGGACGGCAAGCCGGTGGTCGCCCAGGTCGACCGGCAAGGCTGCGCGCTGATCCTGTCCAGCCAGTGGCCCGACAAGGTCGGCAAGGGCCTCGTGTTCGTCTCGCTCAACGTCGACCCGGACACCCCCGCAGCGCAGGTCGCGGCGCTCGACGCGCTGCGGGCGGAGCTCGAGGCCCGCGGCGTCCCGGTCAAGGACGGCTCGTGGGGCTACCGGCTCCTGGTGGTCGACGACCCCGACGGCAATCAGCTCTACTTCAACTATCCGAACGACCCCGCCTGAGGCCGAGGCTACTCGGGCAGCTTGTCGACGCCCGAACCCAGCGTGATCTGCTGGCCGGCGATGTTCAGCGTGCCACCGATGTCGCTGAGGTTGAACGTCATGGTCACGGTCTTGCCGCCGACCATCAGCATCACGCCGTTGCTCACCGGCGCGATCCCGGTCGCGGCGCCGTCGATCGTCAGGACGTGGAGGAACCGGACATTGTTGCCACCGACCGCGGTTTCGTCGAGCCGGAACCCGCCCATGAAGTCCCGGCTGCTGTCGGTCTTGAAGTCGAAGATCGTCGGCACCGTGCTGTTGGGCGTGATGATGTCCTCGACGTCGAGCGTGTGGCCGGACGCCGTGAACGTGTGGCTGGTGCCGAGCGCCATCGGCGGCGAGACCGGGCTGACCAGCTGGAACACGACCTGGCCGCCGGTGGTGGCCACCCGGTCGTAGACGATCACGGTGCTGGGCTCGAGGTAGACGATCTCGCGCTGGACCTGCTGGACGATCGCCTGCCCGCCGTACGCCGCGGTCAGGTCGGCGGCGACATGCAGGTAGCCGGTGCCGCGATGCAGCGCGACGACCTTGGAGTCCGGCTTCGACAGGTCGTAGTTGGGCTGCTGCTCGATGGTCTTGCCCTTGGTGTCAACGATGCGGACCAGGCTGTGCGCGGTGGTCTCCTGCGGCAGCCCCGAGTGCGAGTCGACCACGACATCGTAGGCCAGCCAGCCGTCCTTGTAGATCATCAGCGAGCCCTGATCCTGGTGGGCGTGGCTCTGGGTGTACGGACCGGCGATCAGGTTGACCCACGTGGCGTGCTTGTCCCAGCCCGAGCGCGCGTAGACCTCGCCGATGCCGGGCGCGTAGTATGCGGTGCCGAGGCCGTCGAGCGCGGTCGCGGTGACGTTCTTGTTGGCGTACAGGAAGTCGTCCACGTAGTTGAACTCACTGCTCATCTCGGGCAGCGAGGAATTCGCCAGCAGGGCCTGGGCGTGCGGCGCCACCGGATCGGTGGGATACAGCGCGATCAGGTCCTGCAAGTAGCTGCGGTGGTAGTCGAAGAACGACGCGGTGGAGTCGCGCGACTGGTCGCCGGTCGGCGCGATGCGGTCGAGCGTCGGCACGATCTGGTGGACCATCGCCAGCATCGACGCCCGGGTGTGCGGCGTGAGATCGGCGATCCGCTCGCCGGGGCTGGTCGAGCCCTGCCACAGGTCGTAGAGCTCGAACACGTCGCGCTGCGATACGCCATACCCCGTGCCCTCGCGCGAGCCGCC
>DATAPF010000058.1:0-20957 GCA_036265355.1 Kofleriaceae bacterium
ACGCCCGGCGTCGCCTGCGTCGCCGATCGCCGCCCTGCTCAAGCAGCCAGGCCTTCTCACCCAGCTGGCCGCGATGTCGCGCGAGCAGCTCCTCGACCTGTTGAAGCAGGTCACCGGGGCGATGCCGGCTCGCTCGCAAACGCCGACGAGCGGCGCCCCACGGTTTCACCTGATCCAGATCCCGCAAGTGCGCCGGCCGGACCGCACGTGATGGACCCAACCACCTCTACACCGCTCGTTCCAAGGAACACACCATGTCAACAACCGCCACCACACGCATTCTTCATGCCCCCGCGAATGCGAATGACTTTGCCAAGCACCGCTCGTGGGTCTGGCCGCTTCCTCGGCTGGACGGAGTCGCTCCGTGCATCATCGAGCCCGCGGGAGCCCCGGCGCTGGACGGCGTCGCGATCGGCTACCGCGAGCGCTCGTCATCGCCCGGCCTGGTCCCGGTGTTCGCCGCGCAAGACGGCATCGTCACGTACGCTGGTAGCACCGGCAGCGGGTCGACGCTCAGCATCGACCACGCGGGCGGGTGGTCCACCCAATACTCCGAGCTGGAGCATCTGCTCGCGAGGCCCACCGACCGTTTCCGTCGCCGCCGCAAGGAGCGCGTTCGAGCCGGCGACGTCATCGGTCATGCGTCCCGATCGTCCTTGCGGATTCGCTTCGGCCTGTCGCGCCTCAACGACGAGGAGTGCGTCGAGCAAGATCCGTGGTCGTGGATGCCCGCCTGGTCGCTCTTGCCATGGTTTGCCGAACCGACGCCGCGTGTCGCCACACGCGCGGCGGTCTGAGGGGCCGCGATGCGTCCGCAACTCAAGCTCATGCCCGACACCACGACGCGTGACGAGCCGTCGGCGGCGCATCCTCCGACGCTCGCGTCGCTGCTCGGGCATCGACCGGTGAGCTCGCCGGCACGTTCGGCTGCGCACGACGCGAGCTCCGACGACGATGTGATCGACGTCCGCGGCGCCGTCCGGATGCTGCGCGTTGGCCGCAACAAGGTCTACGAGATGGTGGCGCGCAACGAGATCCCACACCGTCGATTTGGTCGACGGATCCGTTTCAGCCGGGTCGCGATCATGCGATGGTTGGACTCGTGGTCACTACAGGGCGCGAAGGAAGGGCAGTAGCAATGCCTGTACGACGCGATCTAAAAACCGGCAGCTGGTTCTTTCGGAAGACCCTCACGACCCCCGACGGAAAGAGGCGAGAACTCTACGGTACGCCCGGTGCTTTCGGGCTGTACCAGGATCTCGCCCCGACGAAGATCGGGGCAGAAGAGGCCGAACTGCGAGCCATCGCGGCAGCGTTCGCCGAGGTACCCGCTGCAGCAGCGCCGGCGCCGACACCGACGCCGACACCGGCCAAGCAAGAGGAGGTGCTGACGTTTGAAGACTGGTTCCACGGGCGTTTCTGGACCGAATGGGTGATCGCGCAGAAGAACAAGCCGAGCGAGGTCGAGGCGAAGCAGAGCATCTACAAGGTGCACCTCGGTCCGGCGTTCGGACGCATGGCGCTTGGCGCGATCGACTTTCCCAGCATCGCAAGGTTCCGCGCGAAGCTGATCGAGTCCGGCTTGAGCGACAAGCGCATCAACAACATCCTCGCGGTGCTGTCGAAGGCGCTGAACTACGCCGCGCAAGCCAGGGTCATCCCCAGCGCGCCATCGGTGGGGATGTTGAAGGTCGAGCGACCGGACATCGTCGCGTGGAGCCTGGAGGAGTACGCCAGGCTGCTTGCGGCGGCGAAGACGCTCGATCCGACGTGGTACGCGGCGTGTTGCCTCGCTGGGGAGGCGGGCCTGCGGGTCGGTGAGATCCGCGCGCTCGACTGGCGCCGCGACGTTGATCTCGTGGGCGGGACGATCACGGTGAACAAGCAGACGCGGCGCGGTCAGATGACCACGCCGAAGGGGCGCACGCGGCGCACGGTCCCGATGACCGAGACGCTACTTGCTGCGCTCAAGGCGCTGGACACGATCCGCACCGGGTTCGTGATCCGGACCCTCGATGGCACCGGGATGACCGACAACGAGACCAAGTACCACTGCTACCGGCTGTGCCGGGCGGCGGGCCTGCAGGAGCGCGGCTGGCATAACCTCCGGCACGCGTTCGGCACCCATGCGGCGATGTTCGGCGTGAACCCGTGGAAGCTGATGCTGTGGATGGGCCACAAGCGGATCGACGAGACGATGCTCTACGTCCACTTTGCCGAGGCCCACATGCGACCCTTGCCCGAGACGATCCTCGCGGCCGGGCGCGGAAACGACGATCCGGATCGGCGGATCATCGCCATGTTGAGCGCGCGTCAAAACGCGCACTTGAACGACACTCGTTGCAGTAAAAATGCAGTAAACGAGGGTCCCAGGCAGGAAAGCAGAGTAATTTCAGTGACTTAGTTGGCGGAGCGGACGGGACTTGAACCCGCGGCCTCCGGCGTGACAGGCCGGCGTTATAACCAACTTAACTACCGCTCCAGAATCGTTAGGTTTTCAGTGGGCGAAGCAGGGTTCGAACCTGCGACCACCGCCTTGTAAGGGCGACGCTCTTCCGCTGAGCTATTCGCCCGCATCCGAGGTGAAGGTTCTTAGTGGGTAGGACCGCGTATGTCAAGGGCTCTGCAGGCGATCTGGCGGGAGGGTGGGGAGGGCGAGCTAGGGGAGGCAGTAGGCGTCGTGCGAGTAACAGCGACCGCGGAAGCATACGCCCGAATCACATTGGGCGCGCGTGCTGCACGCCTGACGCTCGCAGACGCCGTTGGATGCGTTGCACCGGGAGTTGAGCGGGCAGAAGCCGGCGCGCGGGTCGGTGCACGGGATCAGGACGCAGTGGCCGCCGGCGCGGCACTCGCGGTCGGGGCCGCAGCTCGTCGGCGTGCACGGGGCGCTGCATCGGTTGTTGTCGCAGACCAGGCCGAAGCCGCACTGGGGATCCGTCTGGCATACGGCGGGGATCGTCGGGGCTGCGGGAGCGGGGGCCGTGGCTGGCAGCGTGCCAGCGACGGGGGGCGGTGTCGGCGACGGGGCGCCCGGTGACGAGGCACCAGGCGGCGCGGCCGGAGGCGTAGGGGCGGCACCGGGGGCCGCGGTCGGTGCCGGCGCGGGCGGCGGCGGGGCACCAGGCGGCGCGGCTGGAGGCGCAGGGGCCGCTCCGGGCGGTAGCACCGGCGCGGGCGAAGGCGACGCGATCGGGGTGGGCGGGGCAGCGGACGGCGGCACCGGGGACGTCGCCGATGGCGTCGGTGCAGAGCCGGCGGTCGGCGCGATGGCGACCGGCGGGGGCGGCGGGGTGTAGTCCGGGGGAAAGCAGCGCGAGCCGGGGCGGCAGTCGCGATCCTCGGTGCAGCTGCGGTCGCCGGGGCGCGTGGTGCCGATCGGATCGGGCGGGGCGTTGGCCGGTGGGCGCTGGACGCGGGCGCCGGTGCTGACGTAGGAGCCGCTGCTGGTGTAGGGGCCGCTGCGGGTGCCGACGTGGCTGCCGATCGGCGGCGAGATCGGGCCGCTGCACGCGATGAGCGCGCAGAGGAGGAGGAGGCGCATGGCCAGACGCTAGCAAATCGCGGCGGCGAGTGCGGTTTCCGGGAGCCGTTGACAGCGCAGCGGACGGTCGCCGAGGCGCACGGCCGAGGCACGTCACGTGGAACGTCCGGATCGATCGCTGCCATCGTGGCGATCGCGGCGCGCGTGGCTGCGACCGATGACTGCCTCATCGCATCCGCCGCGCCGGACGAACGCGCGGTCGCCGGGATCGAACGACGCGAGCGGACGCGCCGGGGCAGCGCCGTGGAAGCCGAGGCGCGCGAGCAGGCGCTGCGAGGCGGTGTTGTCGGGATGCACGGCGGCCCACAGCTCGGCGGCGCCGTGGTCGGCGAGGTGGCGCACGAGCCACGCTCCGGCCTCGGTGGCGAGGCCCTGGCCCCACCAGCGGGGGCCGAAGACGTAGGCGATCTCGCCCCAGTCGCCGTACGTGGTGGCCTCGAGGCGGCCGATGACGAGGTGATCGGCGCGCAGGCGAACGGCGAAGTTCCACCAGCGCTCGATCGCACGAGGGGCTCCACCGCCCGCCCCGCCGGCGGAGCCGTCGCCACCGCCCGTCTCGCTGCGCTCGCTGGCCGGCGCCGGGGAAGGGTCCGCGGCGAGGCGTTCGATCCGCGCGCGCAGCGCGTCGAGCGTGGTGACGTCGGGCGCGAGGAGAAAGCGATGGACGTCGGGGTGATCGAGCGCGGCATGCAGGCCGGCGGCATGGGCGACCGACAGCGGCTCGATCGCGAGGCGCGGCGTGGTGAACCACGCGCGAACGGGCGTGGCATCGCAGGGCGGGCGCGCAGCGTCGGTCACCAGGTCACCGCAAGCCAACCGGACATCGCGGCATCGAGCGCGGCGAGGCCGTGCGGCGCTCGACGGCTCGCGCAGCGCGACGCGACGACCCGGTCAGTGGGCCTCGCGCGGATCGGCCGGGGGCATGGTCTCGACGATGCGCCAGTCGACGGCGCTCGACGGCTCGCGCAGCGCGACGCGACGACCCGGTCAGTGGGCCTCGCGCGGATCGGCGGGGGGCATGGTCTCGACGATGCGCCAGTCGACGACGCTCGACGGCTCGCGCAGGAACTCGTCGGGCTGCGGGTGGGCGAGGGCGTGGCGCAGGACCTCGTCCATGTGCTTGACGCCGATCACGGTGAGCTGCTCGAGGACGGCCTCCGGGACGTCCTTGAGGTCCTTGCGGTTGTCCTCGGGGACGAGCACGGTGGTGACGCCGGCGCGGTGGGCGGCGAGGATCTTCTCCTTGAGGCCGCCGATCGGCAGGACGCGGCCGCGCAGGGTGACCTCGCCGGTCATCGCGATGGTCTGGCGGATGGGGATGCGGAGCAGGGCGCTGGCCATGGCGGTGGCCATGGTGATGCCGGCGCTGGGGCCGTCCTTGGGGATCGCGCCCTCGGGGAAGTGGACGTGGATGTCGACCTTGTTCTGGAAGTCGTTGGACAGACCGAACGTGCCGGCGCGCGAGCGCAGGTAGCTCATCGCGGCCTGCGCGCTCTCCTGCATGACATCGCCGAGCTTGCCGGTGAGGGTCAGCTTGCCCTTGCCGGGGACGATGGTGACCTCGGCGGTGAGCAGGTCGCCGCCGAACATGGTGACGGCGAGGCCGTTGGCCAGGCCGATCTCGTCCTCCTTCTCGCGGCGGATCTCGCGGTACTTCTCGATGCCGAGCCAGTGGGGGAGCTTGTCGGGGGTGACCTCGAAGCCGGTGGTGGTGCGGCCGGAGGCGAGCCACTCCTTGGCGATCTTGCGGCACACGGTGGCGATCTCGCGCTCGAGGTTTCGCACGCCGGCTTCCTTGGTGTAGCGGTGGATGATCGCGGTGAGGCCGTCGTCGGTCCACTGCACCGTGAGGTCCTTGACGCCGTTGGCCTCGGCCTGCTTGGGGATCAGGTACTGGCGGGCGATCGCGAGCTTCTCCCACTCGGTGTAGCCGGGGAGCTCGATGATCTCGAGGCGGTCCTGCAGCGGCAGCGGGATCGCGTGCTGCTGATTGGCCGTGGTGACGAACATGACGTCGGACAGGTCGTAGTCGAGATCGAGGTAGTGGTCGTTGAAGTTGTTGTTCTGCTCGGGGTCGAGGACCTCGAGCAGGGCGCTGGCGGGGTCGCCGCGGAAGTCCATCGACATCTTGTCGATCTCGTCGAGCAGGAACACCGGGTTCTGCGAGCCGACCTTCTTGAGCGACTGGATGATCTTGCCGGGCAGCGCGCCGATGTAGGTCCGGCGGTGGCCGCGGATCTCGGCCTCGTCGCGCACGCCGCCGAGCGACTGGCGGACGAACCGGCGGCCGGTGGCGTGGGCGATCGAGCGGGCGAGCGAGGTCTTGCCGACGCCGGGCGGGCCGACCAGGCACAGGATCGGGCCGCGCTGGCGGGGCACGAGGGTCTGGACGGCGAGGTACTCGAGGATGCGCTCCTTGACCTTCTTGAGGCCGTAGTGCTCGGCCTCGAGGATGGCCTCGGCCTCGTTGATGTCGTGGCGGTCCTCGGTCTTGTCCTCCCACGGCAGCGCGATCACCCAGTCGAGGTAGTTGCGAACGACCGTGGCCTCGGCGCTCATCGGCGACATCTGCTTGAGCTTCTTGAGCTCCTTGAGGCAGCGGTCCTTGGCCTCCTTGCTCATCTTCTTCTGCTTGATCTTCTGCTCGAGCTCGTTGAGCTCGTTCTTGAACTCGTCGCGCTCGCCGCCGAGCTCCTTCTGGATCGCCTGCATCTGCTCGTTGAGATAGAACTCCTTCTGCTGCTTCTCCATCTGCTTCTTGACCCGCGAGCGCAGCTTCTTCTCGACCTGGCGGATCTCGATTTCGCCCTGCATGAGCTCGCCGAGCCGCTCGAGGCGGCGCGCCGGCGACGGGGTCTCGAGCAGCTCCTGCTTGTCCTTGAGCTTGAGCGCGACGTGGGCAACGATGGTGTCGGCGAGCCGGCCGGGCTCCTCGATGGTGCGCACGCTGACCAGCATCTCGGGGGGGATGCGGGTGTTGAGCTTGACGTAGTCCTCGAACACGTCCTGGATCGAGCGGATCAGGGCCTGGATCTCGATCGCATCGTCGTCGGTCTCGTCGACGTCTTCGACGTCGCACACGAAGAACGGCTCGCTCTGGGCGAAGCCGCGGATCCGGGCGCGGGCGCGGCCCTCGACGAGGACCTTGACCGGGCCCTTGGGGAACCGCAGCAGCTGGATGATGTGGCCGACGGTGCCGATCGAGAAGATGTCCTCCTCGGCGGGATCATCGGTCTTGGCGCGGCGCTGGGCGGCGAGCAAGAGCTGCTTGTCGCCCGCCATGGCCTCCTCCAGCGCCGACAGCGACTTGTCGCGGCCGACAAACAGCGGCACGACCATGTGCGGAAACACGATGATGTCACGCAGCGGTAGGAGAGGAAGCCGATAGCCCCCGGCGCCCCGATCATCGATTTTCATGAACCGATACTTTAAGCTGGACAGGGACTTGCGCAACAAATCCTCGCTCCTCGATCGGGTGGTTCGGCGCCGCGGGGCGTCGCGATGGCGGCCGGAACGCCGGTGTGCCGCTGCGCGCCATGGAGCGGGTTCGCACGTCGCGTGGTAAATTTACCACATCCGAGATGGCGGAGGAGCCACACTCCCGTCTGTAAGAATGTAGCGAGGCAAGAACAATCCGTAGAGGATGTATGTACCTATGTGTGGAGGCATTCAGACTGCCTCGCTGGCATTGATTGTGCTGCGCTCACCCCACCACCCCGCATGATTCCTCGGGTCTCTTCGCCGCTCGTCGAAGTGTTCCTCCTCGTCGAGCAGCCGCGTCAGCGCTTGTCGCACTGGTCGCAAGCGCTGGCTCCGCTCGACGACGTCGCGGCGCCGCCGCTGGCGGGCGTGGACGCGTATTACGATGCGGCGTCGAACCAGGCGATCTTCGGACTGCGCTATCACGAGCAGGCGCTCGGGCCGGGGCGGCTGAGCTACGTCGTCGAGGTCGCGCTGCTCGCCGAGATCGGGATGATCCAGCCGGCGGAGCTCAGCGAGGGCGATCGCCGGCGATTCGTCGGCGATCGACTGGCGGGCTGCACCGTCCACGTCGCGAATCAGCGCAAGGTGGTCGATGCGCTGATCGAGCTGGTGCGCCGGGTGCGGGCCCACAAGGGCGGGACCAGCCCGCCGGCGCTGGAGGCGACGCTGCTGCCGCGGGCCAGGCCGGCGATCGCGCCGAAGGTCCGCGCCCGGGTCGAGACCGGCGAGTCGGTCGTGGTGGTCGCGGCCAAGGGCACGCGCGACCCGACGAGCAACGAGACGAGCAACGAGACGACGAACGAGACCCGCAACGAGACCCGCAAAGAGACGACGAACGAGTCAGCGGAGCGGGGCGAGCCAGCCGGTGACGCGCGGCGACCGCGCGCGACCAGCGAGCTTGCGCTGGGGTCGGTCCGCCAGCACCGGAGCGAGTTCGCCACGCAGGAGTCGACGGCCCGTCGCGCTGCAACGGACCGCGAGGTGGCCCCGGCGTCGCGCCCGGCGGGGCCGGTGTCCGGGCTGGCGGTCGGGACCGACGCGCCCGAGCTGCATGCCGCACCGGCGCGGACCCGGCCGGCGACCATGCCGCCGACGCGCGGCGAGGCCGGGCCGCGGCCGTCGCCCAACGTGATCGCGCGCGCCGGGGTCCACCGCGCGGCGACCGTGATGATGTCGTCCGCGGAGACCCGGCGGATGCTGGAGGCCGCCGGTCAGCCGGTCGACGAGGCCCCGACCGACCGCACGCCGACGCCGACGCCCCCGCTGTCCGAGGAGCCCGTGCCCGAGGCCGCGCCCGGGCCGCGGACGATCTCGGCGCGCTACCTGCGCAGCGGGCGCTGGGTGCCGCTGCGGGTCGGCTCGCTGTCGCTCAAGGGCGCCGCGCTGATGGCGGTGGCGCTGCCGCGGGTCAACGACCGGGTCGAGGTCGCGCTGGCGTATGCCCAGCATCGCGCGCTGGTGCGCGGCGCGGTCCAGAAGGTCTCGACGATGCGGGAGGCCGAGACCAGCGGCGCGACGATGTTCAGCGTCAACTTCGAGCTCGACGACGGCTCGCGCCGCCAGCTCACCGCGCTGCTGACCGCCGCGCGCGCCGCCAACGTCACGATCAAGCCGGCGCCGCCGCGCGGCACGCGGCGCTACCCGGTCGAGTGGCCGGTGTGCCTGGGAACGTCGCGCGGCGCGGTGCGCGCCGAGGCGCTCGACGTGTCATCCGACGGGATGTTCGTCAAGCCGGTGCACCCGCTGTCGCTCGATGCCCATGTCACGTTCTCGGCGGTGCTCGACGACAACCAGCCGCCGGTGTCGGGGCACGCGCGGGTGGTGCGCAACATCACCGAGGCGGCCGCGCGGGCCGACGGGCTGTGGTCGGGCTACGGGCTGGTGATCCTGGAGATGTCCGATATCGAGCGCGAGCGCTGGTCGCGGTTCCTGCGGCGGGTCTCCACGCGCGCGATCAAGCGGGTCCTGATCGCGGCGTCGGCGGGGCGGCTCACCGAGCTGGAGAGCGGGCTGGTCGCCGGCGGCTACGCGACGACCAGCGGGATCGAGCCGGGCGCAATCGCGCAGCTGGTGAGCGCGGAGGCGCGCCCGTTCGACGCGGCGCTGATCGATGCCGCGTGGCTGCTCAGCGAGGGTTCGACCTTGTGGGTCGAGTCGGTGTTCACCGCGCGCGGCATCCCGTACGTCACGGTGCACGGCGATGCAAAGCGGGCACGCCAGGCGGTCGATCGCTTGCTCGCTGTGGTGTGATTCGTGGGGCGACAAGTGGACGATGGTTCACAACGTTGCGTCCAGACGCCACGTGTGAGGTGGTGATAGAGCGCAGAGAAACGCACTCGCAGCTACGTGCGGCGCGCGAAGCCCTGAAAATCGCGTCGCTCCGCGGGAGCGAGGCCGGTCGCGCGCGGCTTGGCCCCGGACTTGCGAGGAGTTCCGGCACGGCCTTCCGCCGTTTCCAAGGTCAGCGTATGAAGCCTATCAAGTCATTCCTCGTTCTCGCGATTCTGTTGGCCCCGGCGCTTGCCTCGGCGCAGGGCTATTACGGCCGGCCCTATGCGGGGTCGAGAGTCCCCGGCGGATTCCACAACCGCGCCGGCCGGCTGATCTTCGGCGTCGGCGGTGGCCTCGGCGGCATGAGCGACTCGCAGGGCGATGTCACCTGCAACACCTGCGACTTCAACGCGCTGTCGTTCGAGGGCGACATCCACCTCGGCGGCATGGTGAACCCGCGGCTCGGGCTGATGTTCGAGGGCCAGGTCAACTCGCAGCAGATCGACTCGCAGGGCAACGGCGACGCGTTCCTGACCCAGAGCGCCGGCATGTTCGCGGCGCAGTTCTGGGTGCTTCCGATCCTCTGGATCAAGGGCGGCGTCGGGTTCGCGAGCCTGCACGTCGACGACCAGATCTTCGTCACCGACGTCGGCACCGGCGGCGCGGTGATGGGCGCGATCGGCGTCGAGCTGCTGTCCGCGCGCAACTTCGCCTTCGAGATCCAGGGCCGGATCATCGAGGGCCTGTACAGCCACAACTACCACGTGACCTCCGGGACGATCGGTCTGGGCCTGGACTGGTTCTGAACCCGGTACCGGCGCCCGGTGCCCGGCGAGGGTCGACGAATTCAGCGAGTCATAATGTCCCGGCCCGCGGGTTGCGGGACACCATGGGGGACATGATCCTGACCGCGCTGGTCGCTCACCGCCGGGTTTCGCCATGAGAATCGTCCTCGTCGAAGACAACCTGCAACTCGCAACCACGATCTCCGACGGCCTGTCGGAGGACGGCTACACCGTCGAGGTCCTCGCCACCGCGGCGAGCTCGATCGAACGCGGCCTGCGCCGCGATCTCGACGTCATGGTGCTCGATCTCGGGCTACCGGACCGCGACGGGATCGAGGTGCTGCGCGAGCTGCGCGCCGCGCGGATCAACGTGCCGATCCTGGTGCTGACCGCGCGCGACGCGGTCGAGGCTCGGGTCGCGGCGCTCGACGCCGGCGCCGACGACTACCTGGTCAAGCCGTTCGCGTTCGCCGAGCTGGTCGCGCGGATCGCGGCGCTCGCGCGGCGCGCCGCCGGCCCGCGCTGGGCGCCGGCGACCGACATGCCGCTGACGATGCGCGACGACCTGGTGATCGAATCCGGTGACCGGACGGTGGCGCTGTCGCCGCGCGAGTACGCGCTGTTCGGCTGCCTGATGCGCCGGCGCGGCGAGGTGGTCGCGCGCGCCGAGATCCTGCGCGACGCGTTCGGCTACGAGTTCGATCCCGGGACCAACGTGATCGACGTCCACCTCAATCACCTGCGCAAGAAGCTGCACGGCTTTCCGGTCGCGATCGAGACCGTGCGCGGTGCGGGCATCCGGCTCGTGGTGTCCGAATGACGCAGCCGGCTTCGCTCGGCCGCGGCCTCGGCCGGTCGTTCGCGGTCGCCACCGTGATCGGCATGGTGGTGTTCGCCGTGGTCCAGGCGCTGATCATCTACGTCACCGAGATCGGCGAGGAGTGTGCGCCGGGCGTGCCCGAGGACCCGCCGGCCGAGATCGTCGAGCAGTGCGCGGTCGCGCTGGCGATCGCGGCGCCGTTCGGCGTCATGCTGTCGCTCAAGCTCGGCCGCCGGCTGACCAACCCGACCACGGCGCGGCTCGATGAGGTGATCGAGAGCGCCAAGCGGATGACCGGCGAGCGGCTCGACGAGCGGCTGCCGGTCAGCGCCAACGGCGATCCGCTCGATCGGCTGTCGATGGCGCTCAACGACGTGCTGGCGCGGGTCCACCGCGGGGTCGCGGCGCAGCAGCAGTTCGCGGCCGACGCGTCGCACGAGCTGCGCACGCCGCTCGCGGTGATCTACGCCAACCTGGAGGTCGCGCGCCGCAAGCCGCGCGACGCCGCGCACTGGGAGCACGTCGCCGACGGCACGCTCGCCGAGGTCCACCGGATGAACACGCTGGTCGACAAGCTGCTCCAGCTGTCGCGCGCCGGCGGCGCGGGTCTGCACCAGGAGAGCACCGAGCTGCGCCAGCTCGCGGGCGCCGCGGCCGAGCGCGCCACCCAGGTCGGCCAGGAGCGCGCGATCAAGGTCGAGCTCGCGCCCGGCCGTCCGATCATCGCCGAGGTCGACCCCGATGCGATCGCGATCGTCGTCGACAACCTGATCCGCAACGCGATCGATCACTCGGCGGCCGACCAGACGGTCACGGTCAGCGTGACGTCGGGCCCCCCGACGATCGTCGTCGAGGATCGCGGCCCCGGCGTGGCGCCCGAGCTGCGAGCCCGGATCTTCGAGCCGTTTGCCCGCGGCCGCGCCACCGATCGCGCCGCCGGCACCGGGCTCGGCCTGGGCCTGGCGATCTGCAAGCGGATCGTCGATGGCCACGGCGGGACGATCGGCGTCGAGGACCGCGCCGGCGGCGGCGCCCGGTTCGTGGTGCGGCTGCCGGCGTCGCGCAACGACGATCGCCTGACGCCGATCCACGGCGCCGCCGTGGTGCAGACCGCCTGAGCGGCCGGTCCGCTTACTGGCAGACCACGGTCATGCTCTGGCTCTGCCCACCGCAGGTCTCGGTGCCGATGCCGCCCCAGTCCCCACCGAAGAACGTGCATGGGCGGACGGTGGGACTCTCGCTGCAGAAGCACACTCCGATGTCGACGTTGAGCTCGACGCCGTCGCAGAAGCCGACGAACCAGAGGTGGCCGTCGCACGACACCGCGGCGGAGCCGTTGTTGTGCAGCGCGTTGCAGATCTGGGTCGCCGCCGCCGGCTCGCTGCACGTCACGCCGGTCGGGTTGACCGAGCTGCTCATCGAGATGCTGGTGTAGCTGCCGTTGTTCAGCTGGTTGAACAGGAAGTCGTTCCAGTGATCGCACGTCGCCTGCGAGTCCTGGAACTGGATGAAGTTGTCGGTGAACACGGTGCCCTGCACCGAGCAGGTGCCGTTCTGGCAGATGCCGCTGCCCGAGCACTTCGTGCCGTCGGGGAGGTTGGTGTGGATCACGCCGCCGATCGGATCGCACGAGTCGGCGGTGCACGCGTTGCCGTCGTCCACCGTCGGCGGGGTGCCGGCGGCGCAGCCACCGCCGCCGTCGCAGGCCTCGGCGCCGTTGCAGACGTTGCCGTCGGTGCACGACGTGCCCGCGGTGGCGGGAGACCCGGGCTGACAGGCGCCGTTGCCGTCACAGGTCTCGGCGCCGTTGCACACCTTGCCGTCCTCGCACGACGTGCCGCTCGGCGCCGGCGTGCTCGTGCAGAACCCGGTGGCGCCCAGGTTCACGCAGGCATCGGTCGTGCACGCGTTGTTGTCGTTGCACGGCGGCGGCACCGTGGGGGGCTGGGCGGCGAACGCGCCCTCGGAAATGACCATCGCGGTGCTGCCGATCGTGATGGTCTTGGCCCACAGCGCGCCGGTCAGGTTCAGCCGCTGGCCGGTCGTGACCTTGGCTGCCCCGAGCAGGTGGGCGCGGATCTGGTTGCTGTCGCCGAGCGTGA
Source organism: Kofleriaceae bacterium (assembly GCA_036265355.1). Lineage (GTDB taxonomy): Bacteria > Myxococcota_A > Polyangia > Haliangiales > Haliangiaceae > JABFXX01. The sequence continues at coordinate 13,006 of DATAPF010000058.1, forward strand.
TCGCGCCGCCGACCTCGATCCGGATGTCGGCCGCGGACATCGGGTTGAGCGCCTGGGCGGACGGGCGGATGATCGATCCGACGTTGGTGGTCAGCGCGCCGGCGACCAGGATCACGACCGGCTCCGACGGCTCGAGCCGCGCGCCGTCCGCGAGCACCAGCTTCTGGATCTGGTAGACGCCGCCGTTGAGGTTGAGCACCGAGTTCAGGCCCAGCGAGATCGTGCCGTACTGGCCGGGGCACAGCTGCTTGGCCTGGTTCTGGCCGGTCGAGACATTGGTGGTGCCCGGGGTCGACGCGGTGACCGTCGGGACCGGGGGCAGTTGCCTCGGATCGACGCCGATCGACTCTTGCGCTGCGTTGCCGTTCAGCGTGATGTCGTTGCCGTAGATGTGGCCGACCGACGCGCCGGCGCTGATGGTGACGGTGTTGGCCACTACATTATTGGCAGGGTTTTGTGTCGAGCTGACGTCGAATACAACCGAGCCGGTCAGACCGGAGCCGCCGACATCGCCGGTAATCTGGCTGAGCCCGCCGATCGTGAGTGAGCTCTTGGCATAGAGCGCAAGGTTGAGGTTGGATGGCAATTGTGTGACAGCCGCCTGCTCGGTGGTGCCGGTCAATGGCGATCCCCCCGTACAGGTGATGGCGGACACGGTGGCCAGGCCGAGCAGGCTGGCGCGAAACACGACGGAATGAACAAGTCCTCTCAAGGAAGCCTCCAGTGGACGAGGGCCGGCCCTGGGAGGACGACGCAGTAGGCTCTGCCCCCGTCTCCCAAGGCCCAACCCGTGGCCTAATGCGATCAGCGGCAAGTTAACTCGATGTTCATCGACAAGCAATATCGATGGCGCGATTGCGCACTCAAATCCACAATCGGATCTGAGTCCGAGTGGATTGCCAGCTGTTTCCGTTCGCTGCCATCGCGGCATGCGCCGCGCGGCAGCCTACCCCTCGGCGACTTTTGAGTCCTTGCTATAGGTGATCAGCGGCGAGCCGTGCTTCTCGATCACGTCCTCGTTGATGATCACCTCGCTCACCGACTGGCCGGGAGTGTCATACATGATGTCGAGCAGGGCGCTCTCGAGGATGGCGCGCAGGCCGCGCGCGCCGCTCTTCTGGAGCGCGGCCATGTTGGCGACCTTGGTCAGCGCGCCCTTGCCGAACTTGAGCTTGACGCCATCCATCTCGAACAGCTTCTGGTACTGCTTGACCAGCGCGTTCTTGGGCTGGGTCAGGATCTGGACCAGCGCCTCCTCGGACAGCTCGTGGAGCGGCGCGATCACCGGCAGGCGGCCGATGAACTCGGGGATCATGCCGTACTTGAGCAGGTCCTCGGGCTCGACCTCCTGGATCAGCTCCCACTGGGTGCGCTCGACCTTCTTGTTCATGCCGGCGCCGAACCCGATCAACTTTTGACCGATCCGGTTCTCGATGATGTCCTCGAGGCCGGTGAACGCACCGCCGCAGATGAACAGGATGTTGGTCGTGTCGACCTGGAGGAACTCCTGCTGCGGGTGCTTGCGGCCGCCCTTGGGCGGGACCGACGCGGTGGTGCCCTCGATGATCTTGAGCAGCGCCTGCTGCACGCCCTCGCCGGACACGTCGCGGGTGATCGACGGGTTGTCGCTCTTGCGGGCGATCTTGTCGATCTCGTCGATGTAGACGATGCCGCGCTGGGCGCGCTCGATGTCGTGATCGGCGTTCTGCAGCAGCGAGACGATGATGTTCTCGACGTCCTCGCCGACGTAGCCGGCCTCGGTGAGGTTGGTGGCGTCGGCGATCGCGAACGGCACGTTGAGGATCCGCGCCAGGGTCTGGGCGAGCAGGGTCTTGCCCGAGCCGGTCGGCCCCAGCAGCAGGATGTTCGACTTCTGGAGCTCGACGTCCTCGTCGCTCTGGCCGGTCTGCTTGTGGTCGATCCGCTTGTAGTGGTTGTGGACCGCGACCGCGAGGATCTTCTTGGCGCGGTCCTGGCCGATCACGTACTCGTCGAGCACCTTCTTGATCTGGGCCGGCTTGGGGATCGAGCTCGTGCCGTAGCTCTGGTCCTCCTTCTCGATCTCCTCGGCGATGATGTCGTTGCACAGCCCGATGCACTCGTCGCAGATGTACACGGTCGGGCCGGCGATCAGCTTCTTGACCTCCTTCTGGGCCTTGCCGCAGAACGAGCAGGTCAGGGACGCACCGTCACGCTTCTCGATGGGCATCGGGTCGAAGCGGAGCGTACCGCGGGGCCGATGTGGGGACCAGTCGGCCGGCACCGGCGGTGGGTGCAACCGCCTGGGTGGGTCCAACCGCCTGAATGACCGGGCCTGCAACATTTCCGGTCACAGCCGATACATACATCAACCGTGTCGAGCCACGCTCAGGAACGCCTCTCGCCCGATGTGGGCGGGGTGGCGGCGTTCGAGCCGCCCGAGGAGCTCGATGACTTCGTGGTGCTCCGCCGGCTCGGCCAGGGTGCGACCGGGCAGGTCTACCTTGCCGAGGACTCGGTGCTGGTCCGGCCGGTCGCGCGGCGTCGCCGCTGCCCGACTGGCAGTTCATCGCCAAGCCGTTCGACCGCCAGATCCTGCTGGCCAAGGTCGGCCGCGCCCAGCCCGGCGGCCCTGCCGCGTAGTCCTCAGCTCACTTCTTGTCGTCGGGCTTCTTCTTCGCGGTGATCAGCACCTCGTCGATGATGCCGTACTCCTTGGCCTGCGACGACGACATGAAGTTGTCGCGCTCGGTGTCGTGCTTGATCTTGTCGGCCGGCTGGCCGGTGTGCTTGGCGTACAGGTCGTTGAGCGTGTCGCGCGTCTTCAGGATCTCGCGGGCGTGGATGTCGATGTCGGTCGCCTGGCCCTGGAAGCCGGCGAGCGGCTGGTGGATCATCACCCGCGCGTGCGGCAGCGCGTAGCGCTTGCCCTTGGTGCCGGCGGCGAGCAGGAAGCTGCCCATCGATGCCGCCTGCCCCATGCAGATCGTCGCGACGTCGCAGTGCAGGTACTGCATCGTGTCGTAGATCGCCAGGCCGGCCGACACGTGTCCGCCGGGCGAGTTGATGTACAGCATGATGTCCTTCTCGGGCTCCTCGGAGTCGAGGAACAACAGCTGCGCGATCACCACGTTGGCGACGTCGTCGTTGATCGGCGTGCCGAGGAAGATGATCCGGTCCTTGAGCAGGCGGGAGAAGATGTCCCAGCCGCGCTCGCCGCGGTGAGTCTGCTCGATGACCGTCGGGACGAGGTAGTTCATCGTGGGCGTCATGGGGTACCGCCAACTCTACGGGCGCCCGCCCGCGCGTGCAACGCGCCCGGCGGTGAGGCCCGGGCCGGGTCGCCTGGCCGATCGGGCAGGCCCAGGAGGTCCGAGTGGGTTACACGGCGCGCCGGAAGCAGAACACGAACGCGTCGGTCGCCGCGCCGGCGCCGGCCTCACGCTCGAGGTGCGCCGGGGACGTCGACACCAGGTCCCAGCCCTGGCCGGTCATCTGGTTGAGGTGCGTGGTCAGGCTCGTCGGGGTGGGGCTGGCCTGCGTGCACAGGTACTCCCAGCGCGCCGGCGCGTTGCCCGCGCGGCTCGGCGCCACCGCCAGCTGGGACGCCGCGCCGCCGACCGCACAGCCGAGCACGAACAGGAGCCCGAACGATACTGCATGCTTCATGCAGGCGACGATACCCGAACTGCGCCGGCCGACGGTTCAGCGCCGGGCGAGCGCGTCGACCCCGGCCTGGGCGCACACCCCGTCCTGCTGCGACGTGACCCCGCTGACGCCGATCGCGCCGACGATCTTGCCATCGGCGAGCAGCGGGATGCCGCCCTCGAGCGGGATCACGTTGGGCATGCCGAGGATCGCCAGCCGGCCGCCGACCAGCGCGTCCTCGAACGCCTTGCTCGGCCGCTTGAACCGGACCGCGGTGCGCGCCTTGTCCTGCGCGACCTGCGAGCTGGCGCACTGGGTATCGTCGGCGCGCTCGAAGTACACCAGGTCCCCGGCGGGGTCGACGATGGCCACCGCCACCGTCCAGCCGTTCTTCCGGGCCTCGGCGGCGGCCGCCGCGGCGATCCTGCGGGCGGTCTCGAGGTTGATCGACGCGCCATAGCCGGGCGCCTGCGGCGTTGCGGGGTTCGACATGGCGCGCACGGTACACCGACGCGCCGGACCGGTCACCCCTCCAGCATGCTGGCAGTGCAGCGGCGTGGCCGAGATCCCGGCGCCGACGACCGGCAGCGAGGCGCCGATCGAAGCGCCGATCGCAGCGTGGGCCACGCACACGAATCGATGCTTCGGCAAAACGACACCTGATCACAATCGCCCCGTGGTTTTCTTTCGATCGTCAGACCACCTCATTAGCGTGGCTTCATGTCGTCTCCGTCGATGGTGCATGAGGGCGTGATCGCCTTGGTCCGGGACAACCCGGCATTTGCCGCGAGCGTGCTTCGCGATCTGTTACACGTCGAGGTCCCACGCTTCAGCTCGGCTCGGTTGACCGAGGCAGCGCTCCCCGAACTGGTGCCGGTCGAGTACCACGCGGACGCCGTCGTCCTGTTCGACGGCGTTATCGCCGACCAGGCGAAGCCGGTGCTGGGGACCATCTTCGAGGTCCAGCTCGAGCGCAAGGATCGCAAGCGCTACAGCTGGCCGCTCTACGCGGTCGCCGCCCGCGCGCGCCACGAGTGCCCGTTCATCCTGACCGTGGTGACGCCCGACGCGGCGGTCGCGCGATGGGCCGATCAGCCGATCGAGCTCGGCAATGGTTGGTTCGCCCCGTGCGTCATCGGCCCGCAGGGCATCCCCCAGGTGACCGACCGCGACCAGGCTGCGCGCGAGCCGCAACTCGCCGTGCTCTCGGTGGTGGCTCATGGAAATGGCGACATCGCGACGGCGATGTCGATCGCACGCGCCGCCATCGACGCCAGTCGGTCGCTCCCGGACGAGCAGCGGGTGCTATATTCCGCGTTGATCGAGAAGGCGCTCAGCGAAGCCGCGCGAAAGGCCCTGGAAATGGAACCCCAGATCAAGCAGTTCTTCAGCGATGCGCACCAGCGATCGTACGCCAAGGGCAAGGCGGAGGGCGAGGCCAAGGGTAGGGCCGAGGCAGTGAGGATGATCTTGCAGCAACGCGGTCTCGTCATGACCGACGAGCAACAGCGCCAGGTTCTGTCCTGCACCGACGTGACCACGCTCGATCGGTGGCTGGCTCGCGCGCTGTCGGTCGCGTCGGTCGATGAGCTCCTCGCGTAGCGCCGATCCAGGCGCGTGCGGAGACGGCTACTTCTTGGGTGCCTTGACGTCCTTGTGATCGGAAGCCTTGCGGTCCTTGTTCGCCGGCTGCTGTGCGTTGTCGTCGAGCGACCGCGAGGGCTGGGCAGCCGGCGGCTGCTGGGACTGGGCGGGCGGCTGATGCGATAGGGGCTGCGGGACCACGACCGGTAGTGGCTGCTGGATCGCGGGGCTGGTCGGCCGCGCCGGGTCGCAGTCAACCGGCAGCACGTTGTCGCGGTATTGCCGATCCTGGTTGCCGCCGGGGCTGTACGCGCAGACGAAGATGTCCTTTCCACTGCACTGTGAATGTCCGCAACCGACCTGGGTGGTCGACCGCCACACCACCTGCGTGAAGGATCCAGCGCCGATCGACGACTCGCCATCCGGGAAGTGGTACCGCGCGATCTCGTCGTACCAGCTCGCGACGACCGACTCTGGATCGTGCAGCAGGAAGCCGGTTTCGACGTTCTCGCCGACTGTCCCGATGCCGACGACGGCTCCACAGCCGCTGACGCGCAGCTCGTCGGCTCTGTGCTGCGCGACCTCGGCGAGCTTGTCGGACCAGCGGAGCGGGCTCGCGCAGTGCCGGGCCCGGAACTGGTTGTGCGCGTTGACCCACGCGGTAGCCTCCGCCGGGCTCACCCCGGGATGCGGCGTGGTTCCGTCGGGACCGGGCGCCGCGGCGGGACCGATCGCGATCTGCGCGGTCTTGCCGACCTCGACCGTGGCTGTGCTTGATCCGGCGGAATGGAACACCTCGTAGCTGCCCGCGCGGCCGCGATACGTGCGAGTCAGTCCTCCGCTCGGGGCGGGCTGGTCACGCAGGCGAACCACCTCCTGCATCTCCGGGCGCAGCTTGTAGTCGGCGCTGGACTTCACCGGGCGCTCGACGACCAGCAGCCCGAAGGTCGGCGCCGCCTTGACCTCCAGGGTGCGCTGGCCCGCAGTGATCGTGAAGGTCTGCTTGAACTCGTAGCGCGGATCCTGGAGCTCGATCGTGATCTCGTCGCCGGGACCGGCGGCCAGCAGCGCGCCATCCCACGGCTTGCCGTTGACCAGGACATCGCGTGGTGCAACGGAGGGCGGGATCGACAGCGCGAGCACGCGAACCAGCTCCTCGCAATCAAAGATCTCCGTGCATTCGTAGCCCAGCGCCTTCTCGGACTTCGCGATCAAGGCGTAAGAAGGACGCGATGGGCTGATCTTCGGACACGAGCTGCTGGACACCCGGAATATCTGTCCGCCCTGGCCCCTCGCGCATGGGCCGCGGCGCGTCCCCGGAGCGGCTTGTCGGGGTCGTAGCACCATCTCGAGCACTTGCGCCTCTCCAGCTGGGACCGTGACCTGCATCGTCCCGGGATCGAAGTCCGGGAGCTTCGCGCTCACCTCGTGGTCCCCGGCGGTCACGACGATCTTCGCGCCGGTGGACTGCGGGTTTCCATCGACGGTGATCGCGTTCGGCTCGGGCAGGCGGTCAGGACCGAACAGGTGGACGACCAGGGTCCCCGTCGTGGGCCTGGGCGCGGGCCTGGTCTCGGGCAGCGGCACCAGCAGCTGGTTGCTCAGCGCCCATCCGCCGCTCGGGAGCCGAGCCTGCAGCTGGTACCAGTGGCCCCGGCCGCCCTCGACGAACAGGAACGACCCCGTGAAGAAGCCGAAGTCGTCGGCGATGGTCTCGCCGTCCACCAGCACGCGGCCGCGAAGCGGAGCTCCGGACATCTTCGGGCGTGCGACGACCGCGGGGTCGCCCTCGCCCGGCGCTTGCGCCCGCGCTGGCGAGCCGGCCTCGGTGTTGCCGAGCACGTCCTGAATCTGGATGCCGCCGGCGCCGCGCGGCGGTTGCCCGCGGTGCAACAGCCACGCCGGGGGCCCGGCGTCGAGGGCGAGCTCGTAGGCGTTCTCGGCGTTGGGCAGCCGGATCATCCGGTCGCGCTGCAGCGACACCGCGCCGACGACCAGCGCGCCGGCGACCACCGCGCGCAGCAGGTCGGTGCGGCGCAGCCCGTGGCCCGCGGGGCGGACCGCGCGCCTGCGCTCGCGGCGGGCGCCGGCGCGGATCGAGCGCATCGCGTGGTGCGATGCCGCCGAGGGCATGACGCCGCGCCCGGCGCCGGAGCCGGCCGGGCCCGCGGCCAGGAACGCCAGCACGTGGTCGGTCTCCTCGCCGAGCGGTGACGCGGCGAGCGCGGCCAGCTCGCGCCGCGCGGCCGCGGTATCGTCGGGGGTCAGGAACGCAGCCTGCTCGGCGCGGGCCAGCCGCCAGCGCAGGTGCGCGGCGGTGCCGGCCGGCGGCTCGTTGTCGTCGAACAGCTCGACCAGCCGCCGGCGCACCTGCAGCTCGCGGCCGGGGTGGCCGCGGCGCATCCGGGCGAGGGCGGCGGCGCGCTCGCCGGGCTGCCAGGTCAGCCGGCGCCCGCCCCAGGTGGCCTGGCCCTCGAGCACGTCGAGCACGGCCTGCTCCGGGACATCGGACAGGAAGCTCTCGCGGAGCCACATCAGGAGATCGGGATCGGCGATCGGCAACAGCGCCGCGAGCTGGCGCACCTGGTCGACCGCGTCGGCGGGGGCGGGTGCGCTCGCCGGTGTCCGCAGGGCGGCCTCGGGGACGTCGGCGCCGAGCACGCGCGCGGCGTGGGCCAGGCTCGGCCCGGCGAGCGGGAGCACGGGCATCGGCGCCCGCGCGAGCCCGCCGCGCCAGCGGG
>DATAPF010000059.1:0-15348 GCA_036265355.1 Kofleriaceae bacterium
CCCCCCCCCCCCCCCCCCCCCCCCCCCCCCCCCCCCCCCCCCCCCCCCCCCCCCCCCCCCCCCCCCCCCCCCCCCCCCCCCCCCGGGATCGAGCGCGAGGCGCCGCACGGGCTGACCGCGGCCGACGCCGAGCTCGCCGCCGCCTACCTGGTGCGCGAGCTCGCCGCGCCCGAGCCGCGGTTCGCGGTCAGCGGGGCGGCCGCCGCGATCGTCGCCGCGCTGCACGCCGAGCTCGCCGCGCGCGCCGCGCGGGTCGCGTTCGACGACGATCTCGCTGCGCTCGCCGCCGGCCCCGGCGCCGCGGGCGCCACATTCCGGCTGGCGCGCGCCTGGGTCGACGGCATCGTCGCGCGCAAGCCCGAGCTCGCGGGCGCGGCGGCCGAGGCCGCGGCGCTGCTCGCGACCCCGCGGCTGTCGCGCGTGACCTCGAGCGCTGCGATCGAGGCCACGGTGACCGGCCTGCTCGGCCGCCACCCGCGGATCGCCGGCGGCGCGCTGGCGGTGCGGCTCGACGAGCTGGTCGCCCGCCTGGCGCGGTTCCGCACGGCCGAGGCCCCGGCGTTCCGCGCCCACCGCGCGCTGCGCAACGAGATCGCCGAGCGCGAGCGCAAGCGGCTCCGGCTCGACGAGCTCCGGCCGCGCGTGATGTCGTCGTTCGTGCGCAACCGGCTGATCGACCAGGCCTACCTGCCGCTGGTCGGCGCCAACCTCGCCAAGCAGATCGGCGCGGCCGGCGCGGCCAAGCGCACCGATCAGATGGGCATGCTGCTGCTGATCTCGCCGCCCGGCTACGGCAAGACCACGCTGATGGAGTACGTCGCGGCGCGCCTGGGCCTGGCGTTCGTCAAGGTCAACGGTCCGGCGCTCGGACACCGCGTCACCTCGCTCGATCCGGCCGACGCGCCCAACGCGACCGCGCGCCAGGAGATCGAGAAGGTCGGCCTCGCGCTCGAGATGGCGACCAACGTCATGCTCTACCTCGACGACATCCAGCACACGTCGCCCGAGCTGCTCCAGAAGTTCATCTCGCTGTGCGACGCGCAGCGCAAGATCGAGGGCGTGTGGCGCGGCCGGGCGCGGACCTACGACCTGCGCGGCAAGAAGCTGTGCGTGGTGATGGCGGGCAACCCGTACACCGAGAGCGGCGAGCAGTTCCGGATCCCCGACATGCTCGCCAACCGGGCCGACGTCTACAACCTCGGCGACGTGCTCACCGGCAAGGCCGACGCGTTCGCGCTGTCGTTCCTCGAGAACGCGCTGACCTCCAGCCCGACGCTCGCGCCGCTCGCCACCCGCGATCTCGCCGACGTCTACAAGATCATCCGGATGGCGCGCGGCGAGCCGGTGCCGACCACCGAGCTGTCGCACGGCTACTCGGGCGCCGAGCTCGCCGAGATCCTCGCCGTGATCCGCCACCTGTTCGCCGCCCAGGACACCCTGCTGCGGGTCAACCAGGAGTACATCCGCTCGGCGGCGCAGGCCGACGCGTTCCGCACCGAGCCGCCGTTCAAGCTCCAGGGCAGCTACCGCAACATGAACAAGATCGCCGAGAAGGTCGTCGCGGCGATGACGCCCGCCGAGCTCGCGGCGGTGATCGACGACCACTACCAGGGCGAGTCCCAGACCCTGACCACCGCCGCCGAGCAGAATCTGCTCAAGCTCGCCGAGCTGCGCGGCCGGCTGACCCCCGAGCAGGCCCGGCGGTGGGCCGACATCAAGGCCGAGTACGTGCGCCAGCGCCGGATGGGCGGCGCGGCCGACGATCCGGTGACCCGGGTGGTCGGCACGCTGTCCGGCCTGGGCGCCGAGCTCGGCGCGATCCGCGACGCGGTGGGCAGCGCGGCGTCGACCGCGGCGCTCGCCGGCGAGCTGCGCGGGCTGCGCGACGCGGTCGCCGCGGCGACGGCGGTCAGCGACGAGCTGCGCGGGCTGCGCGAGGCGGTCACGGCGGCGTCGGCCGGCGCGGCGGTCGCCGGCGAGCTGCGCGGGCTGCGCGAGGCCGTGGCCGGCGCGGCTCCGACCGCGGACCTCGCCGACGAGCTGCGCGCGCTGCGCGAGGCGATCCTGCGCTCGGTGATGCGGACCTCCGCCGAGGCCGCGGCGCACGATCCCGAGCGCTGGCTCGGCCCGAGGCTCGACGCGCTCGCCGACAGCCTGCGCACCGCGGCGGCCTCCGCCGCGCAGGCCGCGCACGGCGCCGGCGGGCCCGTGACCGGCGGCGCCAGCGTGATCGACGCCCAGCAGCTGCTCGCGCAGGTCCGCCGGATCGAGCAGTCGCTGGTCCCGGTGGTCGGCGCCGCCGTCGAGCAGCGGGCCGGTGACACCCTGCTCGCCAACAAGATGGTGCAGATCATCGAGCTGCTCGAGCAGCTCGATGCCCGGCTGAGCGTCCGGTAGCCCGCGGCGTCGCGTGATTCACGGACAGTTCGGCGCAGCGTCGGCGCAGAGGTCCGCCCGGATCCTCGCGACCGACCAGATCCGCAGGTTGTCGATCAGCCCGACATAGTGGTTCACCTCGGCCGTGGTGGGCGTCTCGCTGCCGATCCCGGTGCCCGTCGTGCCCGTCGTCACGACGGCGCCCCCACCGAAGGTGTTCGCAACGTCCTTGGTGCCGTTCACGTAGAGCGTCAGGGCGGTGCCGTCGTACACGCACGCGACGTGCGTCCACTGGTTCGGCGCGAGCGCCTTCGATCCGAGCGCGGTGACGAGGACCGGTGGGTCCGGTGGTTTCGCGGGCGTGACCTTCGCGCAGTAGGGGGCGTCGGTGGTATCGACGAACATCCCGTACTGCCCGCCGTTGTTCACGACGCTCACGTTCTGGCCGTTGGTCGAGGACGGATACAGCCAGGCCTCCACCGTGAAGGTCTGCCGATCCAGGACCACGGTCTCTGCGATCTGAACGTTCGAATCACTGGCGAGCTGGAGCGCCTGTCCGAGCCCGGTCATGCTGGGCGGGAATGTGATCCCCACGGTCGGCTTGGTGGGCAGCATGTACTGGGACTCGTCGTCGGTCGTGTTCTCGAACTCGTAGCAGGCGACGATGCTGGCCTCGCTGCGAGGGCAGAACGGGGCGCTCGTCGCGTCGGAGCTCACCGCATCGGAGATCGGACGCCCACCGGCATCGTCGGGGACGCCGGCGTCGATCTCCGAGCACTCGAGACCCCCGGCGTGGCACAGGTGATCGGACAGCCCGCACTGCAGGCCGCCCGGGCAGCTCTGATCGCTGTCGCAGCTGACCGCGCACGCCAGGTTGCTCGCGTGGTAGCAGCCCGCCAGCAGGCAGGCGAGGAGTCCCCGGCGCATGGCGCATCCTGGCATGCGGCCGGGCGTGAGGTCATCCTCCGATCATCGCGCGGTGGCGTTGGTCACGATGATCGCGCGGGCGCGCGCGGCGGTCACGAAGTCCATCGCGAGCACGCCCAGCCGGGCGCGGCGGTTGTCGGGATCGGCGAGGAAGCTGTCGAGCCGCATGTCGATGTCATCAGCCACGCTCGGGATACTGGGCAGGCCGTCGATCGTCTGGTACCCGCTGGTGTAGTCGAGGAACAGCGTCGCCGCGTCGCCGCTGCGCGCCTCGGCCAGCAGCGCGGTGATCGCGGTCCACTTCGCGGCGTTGTCGGTGACGATGTAGTTGTCCTCGATGCGGAGCGATGCCGCGGTGGTCAGCGAGAACGTCGTGTCGTCGGCCCACGCCGAGCCGTCGATGCCGAGCGGCGCCGCGCTCGCCGCGAACCGGCGCAGCAGGACGAGCCGGCCGCGGACGTCGCCGAGCCGCGGCAACGTGTCGCCGAGGTACCAGCGGTCCGGCGCCTGCGCGACGTACGCGGCGAACGTCGCCTCGAAGCTGCGGGTGGTGCCCTGCGGCGCCGCCTCCTCCTTGACGCTGACGATCAGGGTCTCGCCGGGATGCTCGTCGAGGAACGTTGCCATCGTCGCCAGCACGTCGTCGAACGTCTGGTCCTCGTCGACTGGCCCGTGGTAGATCAGGAACGCGTCCTGGTAGTGGCGGCACCGGAGGTCGAGGTAACGGACGCCGGCGACGAGCTGGTCGGCGATCGCGAGCTGCTGGGCCTGCGCGACGCCGGCGTACGGCTCGTGGAGCGCCCCGGAGTCGTGCGTGCCCGGGATCGAGAGCTCGGCCACGCCGCGCGCGTCCGCCAGGTCCGCCATCCAGTCGGCCTCCGAGCCGTCCGAGCCGCTGCACGCGGCCACCACCATCCATGGGACGAAACAACACCAACCGCGTGACATTCTCGAAGGATAGCGTCCTGCGAGGAGCGGTTCCGCAAGCTTCGCCACCGCCTCACGCTGCAGCGAGATGCCAGGCGTTCCGGGGAGTTCGGCGATGTGGGCGGTCGTGGCATCCCGGAGGCGGGGTGCCGTGTCAGATTCGATAGCTCGTGCCCCGTCGGACCTGGCATCTCCTCGCCCTGGTGATCGCGTTCGCGGCCTGCGCGACGCCCAGCGAGCCGGCGATGCACGTCCATGTGCCCCGGGTGCCCCCCGCGGTGGCCGGCGACGCCGATGACATCACGGTGAGCTGGATCGGTCACGCCACGCTGCTGGTCGGGATCCGCGGCCACTGGCTGCTCACCGATCCGGTGTTCAGCGAGCGGCTGGCCGGCATCGTGCGGCGCCACGTCGAGCCCCCGCTGGCGCCGTCTGAGCTGCCGCCGCTCGACGCGATCCTGATCTCGCACGCGCACTTCGATCACCTCGATCTGCCGTCGCTGCGCCGGCTGTCGGATGTGCCGCTGCTCGTGCCGTCCGGCCTCCCGGCGGTGCTGCCCCGCGATCTGCCGCAGCACTCGGTGATCGCGCTCGACACCTGGCAGTCGTGGACCTCCGGCGAGCTGCGGATCACCGCGGTGCCTGCGTCGCACAGCGACGGCCGCTACTGGCTCGATCACTGGTGGCACAAGCGAACCCACACCGGCTGGGTCATCGAGCTCGGCGGCCGCACGGTCTACTTCGCCGGCGACACCGGCTATGTCGCCGAGCAGGCCCGCGAGATCGGGAGACGGTTCCAGATCGACGTCGGCCTGATCCCGGTCGGTCCCGCCGGCCGCCCGCACTGGATCGAGCAGATGCGCGCCGATATCCACGCCACCCCCGACACCGCGCTCGACCTGTTCCACGACACCGGGGCGCAGTGGATGGTGCCGATCCATTTCGGGACGTTCTTTCAGTCGATGGACCAGGAGCTTCCGGTGATCCAGGCGGCCGTGACCCGGCACCACCTGGAGCGATCGGTCCGGATCCTGGCGATCGGCGAGACCACGACGTTCAGCTACTGACCGGCGGCGCGTCGGCTGCCGCGAACGCCTCGGTCATCGGATCTGACGAATCAGCAGTCGGGCGCGGCATGACTTGCCAGCACTCTGGATATGAATTCAGTAGTCCATGTTCGATAGTAATCCGTTGACAGATAACTCGAACATCTTTCTGGCCAAGCTCGATCGAGCCGGACAGCTGGTGTGGGCCCAGCGGTTCGGCGGGGCAGGCGAGGATCGCGGGCGAGCGGTCGCGGTGGACAACGAAGGCAACGTCATCATCACCGGTCACTTCTCGCAGACGATCGACCTGGGCAGCGGCCCGCTCACGAGCCGGGCGGAGAACGACATCTTGCTCGCCAAGTTCGACGGGTCCGGCACCGTGCTGTGGGCGAGGCAATTCGGTCGCGATCAGTTCCAGACCGCGGCCGACGTCGCGTGCGGCGACGACGGCTCGATCCACGGCCTGGTCGAATCGCTCCACATGCGCTGGCAGCGCGGCGAGTTCACCGATGGCAGGTACTCCGACCTCATCGTGCGCAACCTCTCCAGCGGCGCCAACGCGATCTGGGCGATGAACGGCACCACCCCGTCCGGTGTGACGTATGCGCTGCCCACCGTGTCGCCCGGCGGGTGCAACTGGTACATCGGCGCGACCGGCGACTTCAACTTCGACGGCTCGCAGGACATCGTCTGGCACGGACCGGGCTGTAATGCCGAGAGCATCTGGTTCATGAACGGGACGAGCTACAGCTTCAGCGGTGGCAGCATGCCCGCGGTCGGCCCCGCCTGGCGCATGATCGGTTCGGGCGACTTCAACCATGATCTGCGGCCGGACATCGTGTGGGCCAATGATGCAACGTCCCAGCTGTCGATCTGGTACATGAATGGAGGAAGCTTCATCACCGATCACGTCGTACAGCTGCCGGCCGGTTTCACGGGAGCCGCGGTGCTGCGCGGTGCGTATCTCGACTACTACGACAGCGTTCTCGCCCGCAATCCGACGACCGGAGAGAATCGCCTCTACAACTGGGGCGGCTCGGCCTATCCGGTCGCGCAGGATCCGCCGTTCTACATCGCGATGCCAGCCGTCGGGGGCACCGCGTGGTGGCCGATCGGAGGCGGTCACTACGGCGATCCGACCAACTTCGGTCTCTACAACCTCGACGTCCTGTGGGCGAGCACCAACCTGACGTCGATCTGGACGTACACCGGGGGCAGCTCCACGGGCGAAACGTTCGAGACCAACCACGTCGTCAGCACGCCGTCGCCGCTCGTCATCGCAGGCCCGCGTTGACCTGACCTGCGCCGGCCCCGACCGGCGGCGCCGGGAGGTCGAGCGCGGTGGGCCGCACGGCGCGCGAGCCGGTGCGCGCGCAGCCGCGCAGCCAGGCGGCGACGAGCCAGCTCGCGGCGAGCGCGGCGGCGAACGCGAGGACGAACTTGGCGGCGCCGGGGAGCGCGACGTCGAGCAGCGCGTAGAGCACCCAGCTGACGATCGCGTAGTGGATGACGTACATGGTGTAGGCGTTGGCGCGCAGGCTGTCGAGCAGGCGCGAGCGCGGCCAGGGCACGCGCAGGAAGCCGGCGAGGAAGGCGAAGCATAGCGCGGCGCAGGCGACGACGAAGCCGGCCGCGGACGCGACGTGCCAGGGGCCGGTGCCGCCCGCGGCGATGTCGAGCCCGGCGAGGACGAACGCGGCGCCGAACGCGAGGACGGCGAGCAGCGCCCAGGCCGGCCAGCGCGCGGCGAGCCGGCCGCCGGGCGTGATCAGGCCGCGGTCGATCCCGGCGGCGCCGAACGCGATGCCGGCGCCGAAGTACACCGCGTAGTGCAGGATGCGGCTGGTCTGGAACGCGAATGGACCGATGCTGGTCCACTGCAGCGGGCCGTAGGCGAGCGCGAGCGGGAGGTAGGTGAGGGCCGAGGCGGCGAGCAGGACGGCGAACGCGGCGGCAGGCCGGATGCGCAGCGAGACGGCGGGCAGGCGGTCGTGCCAGCGGCGGGTGACGGCGTGCAGCGCGACCGCGACCAGGTTGAACGCGAGCAGGAGCCAGAGGAACCACGCCGGGCCGGCCGGCCAGCTCGACAGCGAGAACCACTCGCGCCAGAACCCGGACCAGCTGGCGGGTGCTCCCGTCTGCAGGTAGCTCGGGAAGTACGCGAGCGGGGCGAGCAGCGCGGCGCCGACGAGGAACGGCAGGCCGAGCCGGCGCGCCCGGTCGGCGAGGTGGCGAGCACCGCCCTTGCGCGACAGGCTGCGCCACACGAACAGCCCCGAGATCAGGAACATCAGCGACATGAAGAACGTGTCGTTGAACGCGACGAACCACAGCGCGCCGTGCCAGCGGTCGGAGTCGACGACCGGGAACGCCTGCCAGAACGGGGCCGTGCGCAGCGACTCGAACTGCGGCGGGGCGAACGGGTGATAGCCGAGCGCGACGTGGAACGCGATCACCAGCACGGTGATCGTGGCGCGGAGAATTCCGATGCCGGTGGCGTCACGGGAAGCGGTGGAGTCGGTCATGCCGATCCAGGGTGAGTCGCGCGCCGGCCGATCCACAGCGCGATTTGACCAACCGGCCTGGCGCGGTGACGAACGGCCCTGCTCGCTGCGCTAGAACGGATTCGACAGCAGCGCCTTGACCGCGTCGTGGTAGGACCGCCCGGACCGCATGGTGGCGCCGCCGGTGAGGGTCAGGACGTACTCGCCGTGCTGCGCGGGGCGCGCGGCGCAGATCCGGTCGACCTGGACGATCGCCGAGCGGTGGATCCGCACGAACCGCGCGGGATCGAGCGACTTCTCGAGCGTGCCGAGCGCGACGTGGACCAGGTGCTGCGCCGCGCCGACGTGGAGCTCGACGTAGTTCTCGGCGGCGGCGATCCAGTCGATCGCGTCGGTCTCGACGAACCGCGTGGTGTCGCCGGCGCGCACCGCGATCCGGCGCAGGTAACGGGTCGGCGATGCGAGGGTCTCGAGCAGGTGGCGGATCTGGTCGCCGGCGCCGGTGGTGGTGCGCTGGTGGAGCTGGGCCTTGGCGCGCGCGAGCGCCCGGGCGAACCGCGGCCCGGTCACCGGCTTGAGCAGGTAGTCGAGCGCGCTGAGCTCGAACGCCTGCACGGCGTAGCGGTCGTGCGCGGTGACGAACACGACCGCGGGCATCCGGTCGGCGCCGATCTGGTCGACCACGCCGAACCCGTCGATCCCGGGCATCTGGACGTCGAGCAGGACGAGGTCGGGGCGCGCGGCCTCGATCCGCGCGATCGCCTCGCGGCCGCTGCGCGCCTCGTCGATCGCCGCGACGTCGGGGTCGGCGGCGAGCAGCAGGCGCAGGCCGTCGCGCGCCAGCGGCTCGTCGTCGGCGATCAGCACGCGGATCACGCCGGCGCTCCCGGTGCCTCGGGCGCGGCGCGGTACGGCAGCACCACCGTCACCACCGCGCCGGACACCTCGCCGTTGGCGATCGACAGCGAGGCGCGATCGCCGTACAGCTGGCGCAGCCGCGCGCGCGTGTTGTCCAGGCCGATGCCGCGGCGGGTCGACGGCTCGGGCGACAGGCCGGGACCATCGTCGGTGACCTCGACGACGAGGTCGTCGGCGACCCGGGTGGCGGTCAGCCGGATCGTGCCGCCGGCCTCGCTCGCGCCGACCCCGTGGCGCACCGCGTTCTCGACGATCGGCTGCAGGCTCATGTGGGGGACCGCGGCGTCGAGGATCGCCGGATCGGCGTCGATCGCGACCCGCAGCCGGTCGGCGAACCGCAGCTGCTCGATCGACAGGTACAGCCCGAGGTACTCGAGCTCGCGGCGCAGCGGGACCTCCTGAACCAGCGCATCGTCGAGCACGAACCGCAGCAGGTCGCACAGCCGCGCGATCGTCTCCTCGGCCTCGGGGCCGCGCTGCTGGCGGACCAGCACCATGATCGCGTTCATGGTGTTGAACAGGAAGTGCGGCTGGAGCTGCATCTTGAGCCCGTCGAGCCGCGTCCGCACCAGCTGGGTCTCGAGCTCGGAGGCGCGGAGCTCCAGCCGCAGCGCCTGCTTCTCGCGCTCCTGGTAGCGCCGGTAGTAGTCGATGCCGTACATCAAGCCGAGCATCGCCCAGTAGGACACCACGTTGTTGTGGAACGACACCACGGCCAGCACGGGCAGGGTATCGACGAAGCGATCCGCGTTCAGCGCGCCGACGAAGCCGATCTGCGCCCCGATCGCGCCGAGCGCCACGACCTGGATCACCGCGTATCCCAGGCTGCACACAACGTGCAACGCCACCCGCGGCAGCCAGTTGCGGCGCTCGATCGGCCAGCGCCGGCCCAGCCACACCACCGCGGGGGTCGTCACGGCGGCGAGCCACACGCCGAGCATCCACGAGATCAGGTAGTGCCACCACGGCGTCGGATCGCCCCAGTACGCCTTGCGCGACAGGTCCTGGGTGAAGAAGAACAGCCCGGCCATCGTCCACA
Organism: Kofleriaceae bacterium; assembly: GCA_036265355.1. Classification (GTDB taxonomy): domain Bacteria; phylum Myxococcota_A; class Polyangia; order Haliangiales; family Haliangiaceae; genus JABFXX01. Next base: position 9,738 of record DATAPF010000059.1, read on the forward strand.
CCAGGACCCAGAGCCCGAAGCGCACCGGCGGCCAGTCGAGACGTCGCATCGCAAAGCAGCATAGCCAATCACCGGACCGTGCCGGAGTTCGATCGCCCAGAACCACTCCGCGGTCCGTGATCTCGGCGGCTTGCGCGCACTGAGCCGAGCAGCTTCGCGCGTCCCCTCCTGCGCCGGCCGAGCTCGGGCGGCGCAGCGTCAGCCGAGCGAGGTCGTGTCGCCGGGCCGCGGTGCGGTGAGCACGCGGTCGGCGATGATGTGATCCTCGGTCTTGTGCTCGCGGTAGCCGGGGTCGACCAGCCGCAGCGGGTGCATGCCGTCGACCTGGCCGATGAACGGCGGGTGGATGCTGTAGCCGAGCAGGGTGCGCAAGCGATCGCTGCACGTGCGCACGGCGTCGGGCGGCATGATCAGCAGCATCGACTCCTGGGGCCGGAGGTAGGGCTGGCAGTACTGCGGGCTGATCGCGAGCCGGGTGCCGGCGGAGCGGTTGGCGCCGCCGCGGTGCCACAGCGCGGCATCGAACAGCAGCGCCGACCCGGCCGGCATGACCGCGGCGATCGCGGGGGCGCGGCGGTCGTCGGGATGCTCGTCGGCCCAGCGCTGGCTGCCCGGGGTCAGCTCGGTCGCGCCGTTGTCGGCGGTGAAGTCCTCGATCGCCCAGACCACGGTGACCGCGAGCGTGCGGGAGTGCGGCCGCGGCGTGTGGTAGAACGCGTCGTCGGTGTGCCACTTCTGGGCCTGCTCGCCGGGGTGGAGCCGGATCGACTGCTCGGTCGACAGCAGGTAGTTGGGAAACAGCACGCGATCGACCACCGCGAGCACGTCGGGCTGCTCGGCGAGCCGCCGGAACGGCTCGCCCTTGCCGGCCAGGCTGTACACGCGGTGGCTGCGCAGGCCCTCGAACGCGTTGCGGCCCATCGGCCGGTCGGCCTCGAACGGCGCGAGCCCGGCGATCAGCTCGCCGCAGAACACGCGATCGATCGCGCGCTCGAGGATGGCGTAGCCGTCGCGCTGGAAGGACTCGACCGGATCCGGCATGGGATGAGCTTCGCATGGCCGGGCGGGTCGGCGAAGCGCGGCGCGGTGCGCTGTTCGGCTCCAGAACCGGGCCGACTGTGACTCGCCCCACCGCGCACCGGCGTGTACATTGCCGCGCGATGTTGCCGATCCGACGAAACATCCAGGAGCTGCAGGCGTCTCGCATCCGCCAGGTCACGCTGGCGGGGCGCGACATCCCCGATCTGATCCCGCTGTGGTTCGGCGAGGGCGACGAGGTGACGCCGGCGTTCATCCGCGACGCGGCGGCGGCGGCGCTGGGGCGCGGCGAGACGTTCTACGGCCCGAACCGCGGCATCCCCGAGCTGCGCGATGCGATCCGGCGCTACATGCGCCGGATCTACGCGACCGACGTCGAGCTCGATCGCATCGTGGTCAGCGCATCGGCGATGAACGCGCTGATGATCGCGGTGCAATGCCTGGTCGGCGCCGGCGACAGCGCGGTGGTGATCGGGCCGGTGTGGCCCAACGCCGAGAAGTGCGTCGAGGCGATGGGCGCCGAGGTGCGCCGCGTCGATCTCGAGCCGCAGCCCGACGGATCGTGGCACCTCGATCTCGGCCGACTGATCGACGCATGCGATGCCACGACCCGGCTGATCATCATCAACTCGCCGGGCAACCCGACCGGCTGGATGGCGAGCGAGGACGAGCTGCGCGGCATCCTGGCCCACGCTCGCGCGCGCGGGATCTGGATCGTCGCCGACGAGGTCTACGCCCGGATCGCCTACGGGGTGCGCCACGCGCCGTCGCTGGCCACGCTCGCGGGGCCGGACGACCCGGTGGTGATCGTCAACTCGTTCTCGAAGAGCTGGTCGATGACCGGCTGGCGGCTGGGCTGGGTGATCGCGCCGGCCGAGCTCGCGAACGCGTTCGAGAAGATGACCGAGTTCAACATCTCGCACCCGACGACGTTCGCGCAGTGGGGCGGGGTCGCGGCGCTCGATCACGGCGACGACTACGTCGATGGCCTGGTCCGGCGCTACGCCGAGGCCGCCGAGCTGGTCTACGCGCGGCTGTCGCCGCTGTCGCGGGTGCGGCTGGCCCGGCCGCGCTCGGCGTTCTATGCGTTCTTCCAGGTCGACGGCGTCACCGACAGCTTCGCGTTCGCGGTCGAGCTGATGCAGCGCGCCCGGGTCGGGCTGGCGCCGGGCGCGGCGTTCGGGGCGTCGGGCGAGGGCCGGCTCCGGCTGTGCTTCGCGGCGTCGCTGCCCAAGCTGTCGCTCGCGCTCGACCGGCTGGTGCCGGCGCTGCGTTGACGAGCGAATCAGAACAGCTGGGACAGCCGGACGTAGAACTGCCGGCCCATGAAGCTGTACAGGGTCTCCGAGGTGTTGAGCACCGGGCCATTGAAGATCAGCGGCGGCGAGGTGTTGGCGACGTTGTTGGCGCCGACCGCGAGCTGGGTCGTGCCCTGGCTGCTCTTGATCGCGTAGTTGACGAACACGTCGCCGTCGGCGTACTTCGAGACCTGCCGGCGGGCGTTGCTCGGATCGTTGCAGTTGTTGTTGTCGCACTCCTGGAACGAGTCGACGAACCGCAGGTTGAATCCGGCGCCGACGCCCGACGGGTGGTGCCAGGTGGTGAACACGTTGAACTTGAGATCGGGATTGACGCCGAGGTCGAAGAACCCGCGGCCGTGCAGGACCTGCTCCTGCATCGTCTTCGGATCGACCGTCCCGGTGTCGACGTTGTTCTTGAACAGGTACGTGCCTTCGAACGAGTGGCGGAACGTGCCGGCCGCCGCGAGCCGGTACTGGTACGACGCGGAGAAGTCGAGCCCGGAGGTGTCGAACGAGCCGACGTTCTGGTTGAGGTCGAAGATGTGGCTGATCGCGTGGCTCATCGGATCGCGCACGATGTCGCTGCAGAACTTGTCGTTGCCGGTCTGGTAGCACTGCGCCAGGATGGTCGCCGCCGGCAGGTTGGTGATCGCGTTGTCGATGTTGATGTGCCAGTAGTCGAGCGTGAGGGCGACGCCGGCGAGCGGCTCGTACACGACGCCCGCCGTGCCGACCGTGCCCTTCTCGGGCTGCAGGTCCGGGTTGCCGCCGAGCTTGGCGCGCTGCTGGATCGAGCCGAACACCGAGCCCATCGGCACGCCGCCCGCCGTGGTCGTGCCCGAGCACACCGACTGGACCTTCGGATCGAGCTGCTTGGGCTGCTTGGCGCCGGGCGGCAGCGTGTCGCACGGGTCGCCCAGGTTCTGGAAGCTGTCGGCCTGGCCGGCGAACAGCTCGCTGACGTTCGGCGCGCGGAACGCGGTGCCGAGGGTGCCGCGCAGCGCGAGGCCGCCGGCGGTGCGGATCAGGCCGCTGACCTTGCCGGTCACCCCGGAGCCGAACGTGTTGTAGTCGTAGGCGCGCCCCGCCGCGTTGACCTCGACCCACCGGATCGTCTCGCCACCGGAGATCGGGACGATCGACAGCTCGCCGAAGCCCTCGAACGTGTGGTACGCGCCCAGGGTCGGCTCCGTCACGTTGCCGGTGGTGTCGCCGGTCGCGGTCAGCGGGTCGGGCTGGAACCCGGCGCGCTCGAACCGGTAGTCGGCGCCGACCGCGAGCGAGATGTCGCCGTGGTTGGGCAGATCGACCAGCTTGCCGCTCGCGGTCGCCAGCGCGGTGTGCTGCTCGTTGAAGCCGGAGGTCGTGCCGGTGAACGTCAGGTAGTTGATCGCCTCGGGCGTGATCTTGCCCGAGCCCGGGTGCAGCAGGTCGAGCGGGATGCAGCCGTCGATCACGGCGCCCGGCGTTCCGCAGTGCGCACCGTCGGCGTCCTGGAAGCTCGGGCCGAGCGCGTTGGCCAGGTGGCTGAGGATCAGGTCGCCGTGCAGCGAGTTCGTGGCGTCGGTCCGGCCGTAGTTGTACGACGTCTCCCACTTCCAGTTCTTGAGCACCGGGACATCCTCGGAGACGTTGCCGGTCAGGCCGACCACCAGGCGCGTGGTGTTGACGTCCTGGCCGGCGGTGCGCACGCCGAACTCGGTGAGCCGGCGGCTGTAGTCGACCACGTCCTGGCCGAACGAATTATAGAGGCTGTCCTTGGAGATCGGCGTGTCGGTCAGGCTGGTGCTGATCGGCTCCTCGGCGAGCTGCTGGGTCGACTTGCGGCTGTTGAACTGGCCCTCGTAGAACCCGTGGAGGTTCCTGGTGATGTCGTAGTGGCCGTTCGAGAACAGGTTGATGCGGGTCGACGGCGTCAACAGGTAGTTCAGGGTCTGGAAGTTGTAGTTGTCGCCGAGGTTGGCGCCGGACGGCTGGAGGAAGTTGCGGAAGCCGCCGTTGCCGTCCGCGGTGCAGAACTGCGTGTTGCAGCCCACGATGTTCAGCGGCGGGCCGCCGTTGGGCTGCGTGTTGATCCGGCCGCTCGGCGACGACGGCGAGCCGGTGAACGTGGCCGGGTTGCACTTCCCGGCGGCCTGCTGCGCGCTGGTGCAGGTGAAGTCGTAGCTGAACGTCTGCCTGGAGAAGTCGCGGTCGCCGGCCATGATCGGCTGCTGGTTCTGGTAGCCGCCGGAGAACGTGATGTTGCCGCGGTCCGACGAGTGGCCGGTCACGAAGCTGAGGTCGTAGTTCGTGCCGTCGCCCCGGCTCGACGTCGAGGTGTAGGCGCTGGCCTCGGTGCCGTTGACGTTGCTGCGCGTGATCACGTTGACCACGCCGGCGATCGCGTCCGAGCCGTAGATCGCCGAGGCGCCGTCCTTGAGCACCTCGACCCGCTCGATCATCGCCAGCGGGATCGTGCCGAAGTCGACCGAGTCATCGGCGCCGGTGCCGCTCGGCACCACGCGGCGGCCGTTGAGCAGCACCAGGGTGCGCGCGGTGCCGAGGCTGCGTAGGTTGATCCGGGTCGAGCCGTCGCCGCCGTTGTTGTTCTGGGCATTGATCGCGTTGCCCTGGGCCGGGATCTTCTGCAGCACGTCGCCGACGTTGGTGATGCCGGCGTCCTGCAGCTTCTCGCGATCGACCACCGACACCGGCGATGGCGAGTCGACCTCCTTGCGGTTGATCAGCGAGCCGGTGACCGTGATCACCTCGGTCTTGGCCTCCTGCTCGGCCAGCTTGGCGAGCTCCTCGTCGCTCAGCCCGGTGGCGGGCTTCTCGACCGTGGCCGCCGGTGCCCCGGTCTGGCCCTGGGCCGGTGCGGGCTCGGCCGCGGCGGCCGGCTGATCACCGCTCGCCGCCGGCGGAGCGCCGCCCTGCGCGGGCTGGGCATCCGCCGGCGCCGGCGCCGGTGCCGGTGGATCGCTGGCCGGTGGCGGATCGTCGGTCGATGCCGGCTGGCCGCCGGCCGGCGCGGCCTGTGCGATCCGCCGGGCCCACCGCATCGGCGACCAGCCGGATCCGGGCGACGGCCGGGTGCGCATGCGCAGCGAGCTCGGCGCGCTGTTGTCGGCGGAGACCGGCACGACACCGAGCAGGATCAGACCAGCACTGCAGGCGAGAGTCTTCATTCGTGTCATTGGATGCCCTCGTTCTCGATCTCTAGTTGCCATATCGGCGGATGTTGTCCGGACGACTCGCGCTAACTTGCGATGACGGTGTCGAGCGGGCTG
>DATAPF010000060.1:0-7301 GCA_036265355.1 Kofleriaceae bacterium
GCCACCGATCAGATTCCGCGCTGGGCCTCACCGCTCGGCCCGGCGCGGGCCGGCGGTCGCGATCCCGAGCCGTTCGCCTGGATCGTGTTCGGCTCCGCACGCGCGGTCGGCGCGGGCCCGATGCCGGGGACCGTGAAGTCGCTGTGGCTGGCCGCGTTCTACCCGGTGCGCGGCGCGCTCGGCCGGCCGATCCACCTGCCCGGCCAGAGCCTCGGGCTGAGCGCGCTGCACGCTCCCTACGCGTTGCCCTGAGGGTTCGAGCCGTTCGGCGAGTCGGCCGCCATGATCGAACGCGGCTGCACGAGGCCACGAGGTCTCGGCGTAGCCTGCGCGCGCATCTGCGGGGCCAGTCAGGTACAGCGGCCCGCGCTGCACACGCCGGAGGTGCAGTCGTCACCGACCACGCAGCCGATGCTGGTGGCACAATCGCCGGCCCGGCCGCCGGACATCCCGTTGAACACGAAGCTCACTGCGATCTCGCCGCTCCTGATGATCGACTTGTTGCCGAGCGACGAGGCGCGGACATTGCGCAGGCTCACCTGCGAACCGCCGGCCCCAACGGTGGCGGTGATGTTGAAACCGGTCAGGCTGTTGACCGCCGAGACGATCCGGCTGGCCACGGTGGCGGCGGTATCGCCGAATTGGAACAAGATCGGAACGTGGCCCGGCGTGACCTGCCCGGTGGTGGTGAACTCGAATGTGAGCACCTGGTGGAAGCCGTCGTCGAGCGTGAACGTGTCCCCGTTCAAGATGTTGCCCCCGACCGCGTTGGCTGTGGTGATCGTGCCGATCGCTGCTGCTGCGGAAGTGGCCACGCTGCAGCTGGCGCTGCACGTACCGCACGCGGACGAGTTGCCGTCATCGCATACTTCCCCGGCTGCTGCATTGGCGTGACCGTCACCACAAACCGCAGGGTGGCAGCTTGCGGGACCTGCATTCGGGCCATTGCAGGTAGCCGTGTCAGCGCCGCCGCCATCACATTGCTCCCCGGCTACTGCATTGACATAACCGTCACCACAGCGCTCGGGACGGCAGCTTGCAGCGCCCGCATTCTTGCCATTGCAAATGGCGGTGTCGGCGCCGCCAAGGTTATCGCAATTCTCCCCAGCCACTGTGTTGACGTGACCATCCCCACAGGCAGAAGGATGGCAGCTCGCAGCGCCTGCATTACTGCCATTGCAGGTAGCTGAATCAGCCCCGCCGAGGTTGTCGCAATTCTCTCCAGCTTGCGGATTGGCGTACCCGTCGCCACAGGCAGAAGGCTGACAGCTTGCAGCGCCTGCATTCTTGCCATTGCACGCGGCGGTGTCAGCCCCGCCGGGGTTGTCGCAATTCTCCCCAGCCACTGTGTTGACGTGACCATCCCCACAGGCGGGCGAATGGCAGCTCGCAGCGCCTGCAGTCTTGCCATTGCAGGCGGCGGTATCCGTGCCACCGGAGGTCTCGCATTGCTCGCCGGCCACCATGTTGAGGTAGCCGTCACCGCAGACAGAGAGATGACAGCTCACGGAGCCTGCATTCTTGCCATTGCATACGAGCGAATCGATACCACCGAGAATATCGCATTGTTCCCCGGTCGCCTTGTTGATGTAAGCGTCGCCACAGGCAGGAGAGTGGCAGCTCCCGGGGCCGTTGCTGCCATTGTCATTGCCGTTGCACGTCCGGGTATCGGCGGCGCCTTCGTCGCACTGCTCGTCGCCCTCGACCTTGCCGTCGCCGCAGGTCGACTTGCATGCCGGCGTCTCGGCGCAGGCTGGATCGGCGCAGTCGGCCAGCCCGTTCCCGTCCTCGTCGCCGGCCGTATCGCAGTCCTCCGCGACACCGGCATCTCCCGCGCTGAAGGTGACCGCGGGAACCTCGCAGGAGGCCAGCGTGGCGACGATGCCGAGCACGACGATGGGCCAGCGCATGTCAGAACCTCACGGCGAGATCGAGCCCGGTCACCTCGCCGGTGCGAGCGCCGAGCCGAGGCGTGATTGCGACCGGCGACTCCGGCGCGCCGGTGAGCCACAGGACGGCCGCGGCGATCGCGGCGCCTCCGGCGACCCCGAACGCGACGTTGGCCTCCAGCGCACGAGCGCGGGCCCGAACGTTGAGAGCATTCGCTTCTGGAGCGGCCGCGCACTGCTCGGACGGCGATGGACACCGCGCGTAGGTATCGCGGTTGAGTGACCTCGACTGGAGTCCGAGCACCGCTCCGGTGGCGATCGCTGCCAGGCCGACACCGCCCGCCGCGATCGCGACCTTGCGCCGGGTGGACAGCCGGCCGAGCAGCGTGGTCGGGGCGGCCGGCACGTCGCGCGCGAGCGCGACGGTGAGCTGGTAACCGTCGCCGCGCACGGCCGGGATCTCGACCCGGTGATCATGGAAGCCCTGCGCGCTGGCGACCAGGACATGGACGCCGGGCGGGACCGCGACGCCGCCGTCCTCGAGCTGGATCGGCTTGCCATCGAGCGCCAGTCGTGCGCCGGGCGGTGACAGCTGGACCGGCACGAGCGGCGCGAGCGCGACCTCCAGATCGATCGGCTTGCCTTCATGCGCCATCGCCTCCAGCTGCGTGGTCACATGGCCTGCGAGCGAGACCGTGACACGGTGCGCGCCGGCGGGGACGGTCGTGGGTGTGTCGTGGACCGCGCCATCGACCAGGATGCGCGCGCCCGGCTGCGCGACTCGCACGGTGAGCAGGGACGGCTTCTCGACCAGCGAGACCGCGAGCTTCGCGGTCTCGCCGCTGACGACCGTGACCTGACCGGCCCAGCGCTCGAATCCGGATCGCTCGACGATCACCCTGTACTGGACCGGCAATACCGGCTTGTTGCACGTCGGCGCGGCGGTGCACAGCGGCCGATGCGTGGTCGAGTCGAGGTAGACCGTGGCGGGTCCGTTCGCGACGGTGACGTCGAGGAACGTCGACTGCACGACTCGCAGGTTGTCGAGGATCTTCTGGGCCTCGCGCCGGTTCGCGCCTCGTGCGCCTGCGTCGAGGTACGCCTGGTAGGTCGCCGACGCCTCGACGTACTCGTACAGCGACAGCAGCACCTGGCCCTTGAGACCGAGCAACGGCAGGTCCCTGGGGGTGATCGCGAGCCCCTCCTCGATCAGGGTCAGGGCTTGTTCTGCGTCGCCGCTATTGGCGAGCCTGGCGGCCTGCACGTACTTCGCGTGGGGATCGACGCGCGGTTCCGCCGACCCGCTGCTCGCATACGCAACGCCCGCGGCCGCGATCCCGGCGCAGATCAGCGCACGCATCGAAACTACGTCTAGTGGAAGTCTCGGTCGACCGTCAATCGAATTATCGGCTCGCAGTGCACGCGACGTCGCAACGCCACCTCGTCGTGACTGTAAAAAGCCAGCCGCTCTGGATCGGCCTACCCGGTCGATCGCTCGCCGAGCAGTGGCCCGACCGCCGCTTGCACACAGCCAACCACCCGCAATCGACTCCCGGGTGCTGCCGGTCGTATCGCTTGTCTGGTCCGAGACAAAAAAGGTAGCGTTGGCCGACGACTATGCGGCTGTGTACGTCGTGCAGGAGATTGCTCCCGGCGAATGCGGACCGCTGTCCGGAGGACGGTGCGCCGGCGGATACGGTCTGGACGCTGCCGAAGGATGCGCGGCTCGGCGCCTACCGGATCGAGCGCATGCTCGGCGAAGGCGGGATGGGGTTCGTCTACGAGGCGACCCACGAGGTGCTGAACCGGCGCTCGGCGATCAAGATGCTGCGGCCCGAGTTCGCGAACCAGGCGCACATCGTCGCGCGGTTCCTGAACGAGGCCAAGGCAGTCAACCTGATCGATCACGAGAACATCGTCAACGTCTACGACTACGGCGACAGCCAGGACGGCAGTGTCTACTTCGTGATGGAGTTCCTCGAGGGCGAGACCCTCGACGACTTGATGCGCAAGCGGCGGCCGATGCCGGTGGCGTTGCTGCTGCACGTGTTCGGCCAGATCGGCAAGGCGCTCGCAGCCGCGCACGCCAAGCAGATCGTGCACCGCGATCTCAAGCCGGCGAACGTCTACGTCATCGCGCGCGACCACAATCCGTACTTCGTCAAGCTGCTCGACTTCGGCATCGCACAGCTTCGCGGGATCGGAACGGTGCAGGGGCTCACGCTCGCCGGCTCGGTCATGGGCACCCCCCAGTACATGAGTCCGGAGCAGATCGTCGGAGGCACGGTCGACGCGCGCAGCGACGTGTGGGCCATGGGCGTGATGCTGTATCGCGCGGCCACTGGCCAGCCGCCGTTCAAGGGCGAAGAGTTCGCCGAGCTCGCCGACAAGATCTTGCACCACGTGCCGCAGCCGGCCGGCGAGCTTGCGGCGCTCCCGGCGGCGCTGTCCGCGCTGATCACGAGCTGCATGCTGCGCCGGTCCGACGATCGCTGCCCATCGATCGCGGCGTTGCTCGCCGGGTTTGACCGGGTGAAGCAGGAGTGCCGGCTCGACGACGAGGCGATCCTCGCCGCGGTGACCGCGGACGCGGGCGTGACGCGCGCCATGGGACTGCCGCCGCGACCCGACCCGACCCGCGAGAGCCTCGCCGGCTCTGTGCCGCGGTACCAGGGCGCCGGCGACGCACGCGCGCCGAGATCCGGCGCGGCAGCTCCGGCGCGTTCGAGGCGCGGATGGTACGCCACCGTGGTCGCGGCCGTCATCGTGCTCGGGGTCGTGGGCTTCGTCGCGCGCGGCCGCGGCGAGGACGCCCGGCCAGCGGTCGGGGCCGCCATCCGGTCTCCCGGCGATCCGGCCGCACCGCCGAGCGCCGCGAAGCGCTCGATCAAGGATGCGTGGGCCGCCGGTGATGCCGCCGGGGCCCGTGCGCTCGCGAGCCAGGACCTGCAGAGCGCGATCGAGTCGGGCGATCCGCAGCGCCAGGGCTTCGCCGTCGATGCGCTGGCGCTGGCGCGGGTGCCGGCCGGCGCGCCGCTGCTGTACGCCGCGCTGCAGGCGTCGCCCGAGGTGCGGGTCAAGGCCGCCCGCGCGCTCGGGGAGCTGGCCGTCCCCGACGCCGCACCGAAGCTGCGCCGATGGCTCGCCGAGTCGGGCGACAAGATCAAGGTCGAGCTCGCGGCGGCGGGCTACCGGCTCGGCGACAAGGACACGCGGGCGATCCTGCTCCGTGCGACCCAGGATCCGGGCACGCGGCTGGTCGCGGCGCTCGCGATGGCCGAGTCCGGCGACGACGGCGGCCGCGCGGTGCTCGCGGACATCGTGGATGCCATGCCGGCGGGCCGCGAGCCGTGGCGTCGCGCGGCGGGTGGGCTGGTGAAGCTCGGCGATGCGAAGGCGCGCGCGCTGCTGGAGGGCGAGCTCGCGCAGCCGGACGCCCCGCGCGCGGTCGGGGCGGCCGAGCTCCTCGCGCGGGCCGGCGACGCCAGGGCGCGAGACCTGCTCGCGCGGGTCGCGGCCGACCGGGAGTTCGCGCGGCGCGGGGACGCGGCGCTGGCGCTGGCGCGGCTCGGCGACCTGCGCGCGCTCGACTGGGTCGCCGACGGGCTCGCCAGCGCGGATCCACAGGACCGCGCACTTGCACTCGGAGTGTGCGGCGCGCTCGACGCCGGCGCGGCTGCCCGCCGCGGCGCGATCGCCGCGCTCGCGACCGACGACCCAGATCTCCATGTTCGCTGGACCGCCGAGGCGGTCCTCCTCGGTCTGTGAGGTGCCCGATGAGCCAGGAGCCCAACCAGGACCCAGAGGACGCCACGACGATCGGCGTGGCGCCCGCGCCCCGGCGACCGACACCGAGCCCCGGAAATTCGCATCCACCGCCGCCGGCGGGCGCGCGGCACGCGACGGGGCCGATCGCCGCGGTTCCAGGTCCGACGCCGGCGGGCTCGACGCCGATGACGCCGACTTCACCGCCCGGGATGCGGACGCCGTCCGGCGAGCCCCGTCCAGCATCCGGTGTGATGACCGCGCCGTCGGTCGCCGATGACGCGGACCGCGTGGTCGGTCAAGAGCTGTGCGGCTACACGATCCGGCGCAAGCTGGCCGAGGGCGGCATGGGCGTGGTGTACGCGGCCGAGCACGCCAAGATCGGTCGAGCGGCCGCGATCAAGATCCTCAAGCTCGAGCTGTGCCACTCCGAGGAGATGGTCGAGCGGTTCTACCAGGAGGCGCGCGCAGTCAACTCGATTCGCCACGAGAACATCGTGGATGTCTACGACTTCGGCCGCGATCCACACGGCCGCGTGTTCTTCGTGATGGAGTACCTGGAGGGCGAGCCGCTGTCGGCCCGGATCCGCCGCGGCGCACTGAGCTGGACCGAGGCGTTTCCGATCCTCGATCAGACGCTGCGCGCGCTGAAGGCGGCGCACGACAAGGGCTTCGTCCATCGCGATCTCAAGCCCGACAACCTCTTCCTCCGGACCGTCGATGGCCGCATCCAGGCCAAGCTGCTCGACTTCGGCATCGCCAAGCTGGTCGGAACCGAGCAGGCTCGAGACCGGCTGACCCATACCGGCTCGGTGATCGGCACACCGCACTACATGTCGCCCGAGCAGATCAACGGTGCGGGAGATGTCGATCACCGCACCGACATCTACGCGATGGGCGTGATCACCTACGAGATGTTCGCCGGCAAGACGCCGTTCGTCGGCGACACGCTGCAAGCGATCATGACCGGCCATCTGTTCCGCGAGCCGCCGCGGCTCGCCGACATCCCGCCGGACCTCCGCGTGCCGCCACCGATCGCCGAGATCGTCGATCGGATGCTCGTGAAGGAGCCCACCCGTCGCTACAGCAGCGTGGCCGACGTGCTCGCCGATCTGTACGACGTGAACGACCACCGCTCGCCGAGCCACGCCGAGACCTTGCGCCGCACCCTGCCGGCGCGCCCGCCCGTGCCGCTCGCCTCGCCGGTCGCAGCGCCTCGCGGCCGGCGCAAGCGCGTGATCGCGTTCGGCGCCGTGGTCGCCGCGACCGCGATCGGGATCGCGAGCCTGGCGATCTGGACGTCGCATCCCGAGCCGCCGACCCCGCAGGCAGCGGCGCCACCACCGGCTGCGCCCGCCCCGGCCCCGAAGCCTCCGGCCCCGCCCAGGGCCGAGGCGCTCGACCACGCAGCCGTCCGCGCCGGCGCGCAGACGGTGTTGCGCGCGTCGCTCCGGGAGACCGAGCCCGCCGTGCGCACCCAGGGCTCGGACGCGCTCGGCAAGCTCAAGGATCAGCCGTCGGTGCCGGCGCTGACCGAGCTGACCGAGCGCGACCCCGACGGCGAGGTCCGCGGCCACGCCGGCGAAGCGCTCGGCCTGATCGGCGCGTCGTCCTCGACCGCGCTGCTCACCCGGCTCGAGGCCGGGG
>DATAPF010000061.1:0-17900 GCA_036265355.1 Kofleriaceae bacterium
CCGCCGCGCGCTGTTCTGGCTGGTCACGGCGCTGCGGCCGGTCGAGCCCGGCGCGACGCTGCGGGTCCACACGCCCGACGCGCGCGCCGCGGTGACCGCGTGGTGCCGGCTCGTGCTCGCGGCGGCCGCCGCGCGCGGCTGGCGCGGCGCGCTTCACATCTGGGGCGAGCAGGCGCCGGGCTGGCACCATGCGTGGGGGCCGCCGCACGACCTGGCGTGGGTCGCCGAGCAGCTCGCCACGCGGCCGGTCGCCGCGGCGCTGGTCCGGGTCACCGGCCCCGGCGCCGACCTGCTGCTCGGCCTCGAGGCCGGGCTGCACCGCTTCCACGGCCTCGCCGGCGAGCCGTGCCATGTCTGGGTCGACGCGCTGGAGCCCAGGGCGACGTTCTCCGATCCCGAGTGGCACGCCCTGCCCGCCCCGCCGGTGCCGCGCGCCGCGCGCGGCGTGCCGATGCGCGACGCTGTGGTCGGCGGCGATCGCACGCTGGTGGCAGAAACCTCGACCGCGTGCACCACGTGTGGCGGATCACCGGCAAGCGGCTGATCGCCGGGATGTCGCGGCTGGGCGAGTGGGAGGAGCGCTGCCTCGCCGTGCTCAAGGACGCGCGCCGGCACGACGGCATCCTGTGGATCGAGGACCTCCACCTGTTCGGCCGGCTCGGCCAGTCGCGCCAGAGCGAGCGCAGCTTCGCCGACTTCTTCCGCGGCCCGATCCGGCGCGGCGACCTCGCGGTGATCGCCGAGCTCACGCCCGAGCAGCACGCCCGGCTCGAGCGCGACGCGCCCGGCCTCGCCGAGGCGCTCGCGCGGGTCGCGGTGCCGGCGGCGTCGGCGGCCGAGACCGCGCAGCTGGTGCTCCACGAGGTCCGCGCGCTCGAGGTCCGGCTCGGCGTCGAGCTGCACCCGCTCGCGCCGCGCACCGCGCTCGAGCTCGGCGCCGCGCTGTTCCCGTGGCGGGCGCGGCCCGGCGTCGCGATCGAGCTGGTGCGCCGGGTCGCCGAGCAGGCCGCCGCCCTGCAGCTCGATCGCGAGCTCACGCCCGGCGACGTGCTCGACCACGTCGCGCGCACCACCGGCCTGGTGCCCCAGCTGATCGCGCTCGATGCGCCGCTCGATCCCGCCGAGGTCGAGGCCGCGTTCGCCCGCCGCGTGATCGGCCAGCCCGCCGCGACCCGCGCCGCGGCCGACGTCGTGCTCCGGGTCCGCGCCGGGCTCGCCGACCCCGGCCGGCCGATCGGCGTCTTGCTGTTCACCGGGCCGACCGGCACCGGCAAGACCGAGCTCGCCACCGCGATCGCCGAGTACCTCTACGGCGATCACAGCCGGCTGATCCGGATCGACATGGGCGAGCTGTCGGGGCCCGACGCGGTCGCCCGGCTGATCGGCGATCGCTGGAACCCCGAGGGCCTGCTGACCTCGCGGGTCCGCGCCCAGCCGTTCTGCGTCGTGCTGCTCGACGAGATCGAGAAGGCGCACACCCAGGTGCTGCACCTCCTGCTCCAGCTGTTCGACGAGGGCCGGCTGACCGACGCCGCCGGCGACGTCGCCAGCTTCTCCGGCGCGGTGGTGATCATGACCTCGAACCTGGGCGCGCGCAGCGCCGCGCCGATCGGGTTCGGCGAGACCCGCGACCGGATCCTCGCCGACGTCGCGCGCGCGGTGCGCGAGTTCTTCCCGGTCGAGCTGTTCAACCGGATCGACCAGGTCGTGCCGTTCGAGCCGCTGACCCCCGAGGTCGCGGCGGCGGTGGTCGACAAGGAGCTCGCCAGGCTGCTGGCGCGCCGCAGCCTGCGCGAGCGCAACACGTTCGTCTACGCCGGGGGCGCGGTGCGCCGCCGCGCGGTCGCCGACGCGTTCGACCCGCGCTACGGCGCGCGCACCGTCAAGCGCTGGCTCGAGGACCGGATCGGCGGCGCGCTGACCGACCTGCTCGCCGCCGCCCCGCCCGCCCGGCTGCGGATCGTGCGGCTGGCCGAGCACGACGGCGCGATCGCCGCGACGCTCGAGCCGCTGCGCGACCGGCCGTCGGACCCCGGGCCGTACCTGCTCGAGGGCGCGCTCGACGCCGCGACCGCCGCGCTCGAGCCCGCCATCGCGGTGGCCGCCGCCGCGGGCGAGCGGGTCCGGCGGTCCCCCGCGCTGGCGGCCGCGCGCGCCGAGGCCACCGGCGAGCTGCGCTACTACGTCGAGGAGCTCGACCAGCGGCTCGACGCGCTCGACGAGCTGTTCGCGCGGCGGGCGAGCCGCAAGCCCGAGCGCGTGGCTGGGCGCAGCGCCGGCGACGCGGACGACCACCGCGAAGCGCTGTACGGCGAGCGGACCACCGATCGCAGCACCGGCACGCGCTGGACCCGCAGCCGCGGCGCACCACCGCGCGTGCTGCCAACCCCCGGCCGCGACGCGCTGATCGCCGGCATCGCCGAGGCGCTGCTGATCGAGCGCGCGCTGCCCGAGCTGCTCGACCCCGCGGCTCACGCGGTGACCGTCGTGGTCAGCCAGATCGGCGCGACCGCGAGCGCCGGCGGTGTGGCGATCGCGGCCCGGGCGCTCGCCGCCCACGCCTGGCTCGACGGCGCCGCCTTGCTCCTCGCCGACGGTCTGCTCGTCGAGCTGCCGGGTGGCCTGCCCCGGCTCGACGACCTCATCCAGGACCAGACTCGCGACGTCGCGCTCGCGCTGCGCGGGCTGTTCGTGCGCGCCGCGCTCGCCGGCGAGCACGGGACCTGGATGATCCGCGCCACCGCGGCCGAGCCCGACGTCGTGCGCGTCGAGATCCGCGCCGGGATCGCCGCGCCGCCGCGCGACGTGCTGCGCGCCCAGGCCGCCGCGCGCCGCGAGCTCGATCGCGTGCTCGACGCCGGCGGCGCGCTGCCACCCAACCCCGACGCACTCTTGCCGGTGACCCGCGCGCTGACCTATCGCCCGCCGCTGCGACCGGGCGACAGCTACGGCATCGAGATCGAGGACTTCTCGACCGGCTGGGTCGATCGCACCACCGCGTACGACCTCGAGACCGCGATCCGGCGCGCCTGGCACCTGGCCTGGAGCAAGCAGGCATGACCCGGCCGGCGTTCCGCGTGTTCGTCACCCGCCACCACGGCGGGCTGTGCTCGGCCGTGCTGCTGCGCCGCCACCGCCAGCTGTTCGACCCGCCGCCGCCCGCCGCGATGGCCCGCGACGTCGACACCGCGCTCGCCCGGCTGGCGCCGCAGGCCGCGCTGGTGGCCGACGGCGATGACGCCGAGCGCTACCTGTGGACCGAGGAGCTCGAGCTGCGCCGGGTCGACATCGACATCCACCCCGGCCGGCCCGATCCGCGCGGCCACGTGATCGCCGGGGGGACCGTGCCGATCCGCCTGGGCTACGCGGCGGCCCGGCTCGACGGCGCGCCGCGGTACCGCGTGCTGATCCCGCGGTTCGACTGGTCGTTCGTCACCGAGCGGCTCGCCACCGTGCCCGACACGATCCGCGCGCTGGTGTTCGCCGCGCTGGTCGGCGACGCGCCGGCCTCGCTCTACGACCTGCGGCGCGAGGTCGACGAGCAGATCGTCGAGTGGCGACCGGTCGAGGCGCCGCCGCGCAGCGCGGCCCGGGCCGACGACGCCCGCGAGCCGGCGCCGGCGCTCGAGGCGATCGCCGAGGACTGGGTCGACAAGGCCGCCGCGGGCCGGCTCGCCGCGACGGTCGGCGTCGACCCCGTGTTCGACCAGCTCGCGCCGGTGCTCGACGCCGAGCGCCTGCCGAGCCTGTTGCTGGTCGGGCCGCGCGGCGCGGGCAAGACCGCGCTGGTCCGCCGGATCGCGCGCGGCCTGCGCGAGCGGGCACGCGGCAAGGCCGGCCGGCGCCGCCGGCTGTGGGCGACCAGCGCCGACCGGATCGTCGCCGGCATGGTCTACCTCGGCATGTGGCAGCAGCGCTGCCTGGCGATCGTCGAGGAGCTGTCCGGCGGCGACGACGCGCTGTTCGTCGACCGACTCCCCGACCTGCTCGCCCCGATGTCCGACGGCGGGTCGATCGCCGAGCTGCTGTCCGGCGCGGTGATCGCCGGGCAGCTGTCGCTGATCGCCGAGTGCGACGACGCCGAGCTGGTGCGCGCCCGCCAGCGGCTGCCCGCGCTGGTCGAGGCGATGCGGATCGTCCGCGTCCCCGAGGCGAGCGCCGCGCAGACCCTCGCGCTGCTCGAGCCCTACGGCCAGCGCGCCGTGCCGCCGGTCGCGCTCGACCACGGCGCCGCGCGCCGGCTGATCGAGCTGCTCGCCGCGTTCCGCCGCGACACCGCGCTGCCCGGCAAGGCGATCGCGTTCGTCGACTACCTCGCGACCCGCCCGGCGCGGCCCGCGCTGACCGCCGGCGAGCTGACCGCGGCGTTCGCCGCGTGGTCCGGCCTGCCGGTCGAGCTGCTCGCCCCCGAGCGCGCGCTCGACACCGCCGCGATCGCCGCCGAGCTGCGGCGCGGCGTGATCGGCCAGGACGCGGCGTGCGCGACCTGCGCCCGCGTGATCGCCCGGTTCAAGGCCGGGCTCGACGATCCGCAGCGTCCGGTCGGCGCCCTGCTGTTCGCCGGCCCGACCGGCGTCGGCAAGACCGAGCTCGCCAAGCAGCTCGCGCGCACCCTGTTCGGCGACGCCGATCGCCTGGTCCGGGTCGACATGAGCGAGCTGGTCACCGGCCCGGCGATCACCCGGCTGATCGCGCCATCGCCGAGCGGCACCAGCCTCGCCGACCGGATCCGCCGCCAGCCGCTCAGCGTCGTGCTGTTCGACGAGGTCGAGAAGGCCGACGCCGCCGCGTTCGACCTCCTGCTCGGCCTGATCGGTGAGGGCCGGCTGACCGACGCGCTCGGCCGGCTGGTCGACTTCCGCATGGCGCTGATCGTCCTGACCAGCAACCTCGGCGGCGCCGACCCGCGCCCCGCCGGGTTCTCCGCCGACGCCGAGCCGGTCCCCGACCACGGCGGCGCGCTCCGCCGGTTCTTCCGCCCCGAGCTGCTCGGCCGGCTCGACGCGGTGGTCGCGTTCCGTCCGCTCGCCGCCGCCGCGCTCGAGCGCATCGTCGAGCTCGAGCTCGCCAAGCTCCGGCTCCGCCCCGGCGTCGTGGCGCGCAACCTCGAGCTCGCGATCACTCCCGCCGCGCGCTCCCGGCTCGCGCAGCTCGGCCACGATCCGCGCCTGGGCGCACGCCCGCTGCGCCGCACCCTCGAGGATCTCGTCGTCGCTCCGATCGCCGAGCGCATCGCGCGCGAGCCCACCTGGCGCGACACCACCGTGAGCATCACTACATCCGAGGAGCGCGGTGATATCCGCGTATGACCGACCCAGGGATCTTCCGAGGGCATAAACTGCTAGAATTGTTCACTCGCCGCACCGCGCTATTGGTAATGTGCCCGACACGCCCCCAGTCGTTTGCAAGCATTGCTACAATTAGAACGTGCCCGACCCCAAGCGTGTCCTCTGGTACCTCCGCAAGGTACCGCTGCTAGCAGATCTCGGACCGGACGCGATCGCGCGGATGGCTGAGCGAGTCGAGCTCCGCGAGGCCCGCCGGCGCGACGTCGTCTACCTGCCCGGCGACCCCGGTCGCTCGCTGTTCTTCGTGCACGGCGGTCGCATCAAGGTCAGCAAGGTCACCCGCGATGGCAAGTCGCTCACGCTCGCCTACCACGGTCCGGCCGAGCTGTTCGGCGATGGCTGCCTGCTCGACGGCGGCCCGCGCACCGAGATGGCCGAGGCCGTCGAGAACGCCCTGCTCAGCGAGATCGACCGCGCCCACTTCGAGGAGCTGATCCACGCCCACCCGCAGCTCGGCCTCGGCATGACCCGGCTCATGATCATCCGCCGCCGCGAGCTCGAGAACAAGGTCGAGGCCCTGGTGTTCCGCGACGTGTCGAGCAAGCTCGCCGAGCTGCTGGTCAAGCTCGCCGGCGAGAACGGCGTCGACGACGCCCGCGGCACGCTGATCGCGCTCAAGATCACCCACCAGGAGCTCGCCAACCTGATCGGCTCGACCCGTGAGACCGTGTCGCTCACCCTGTCGACGTTCAAGCGCAAGCGGCTGATCCAGACCGAGGGCCGCAAGGTCATCATCTCGGACGCCGAAGCGCTGCGCGCGCTGTACTGAGCCGCCCTCCTGGTCACGGCCGGTGGCCCACCGGGTCGAGACGCAAATGGTGTCTCGCTGCATGGTATGATAAGTTGTCATACCATGACGAAGCTGAAGGTAGCCGTCACCCTGGATGCGGAGCTGCTCGACCAGGTCGACACGTTGGTCCGCGAGCGACGGTTTCCAAGTCGAAGCCAGGCCATCGAGAGCGCGCTGGCGGAGAAGCTCGAGCGGCTCAGCCGCACCAGGTTGGCGCGCGAATGCGCCAAGCTCGATCCCGCAGAAGAGCGGCGATTCGCAGACGAGGGCATCGCGGAGGACGTCAAGTCATGGCCCGCATACTGAGAGGCGAAATCCGCTGGGTAGATCTCGAGCCCACACGCGGCAGCGAGCACGCCGGACAGCGGCCAGTTCTCGTATTGAGCGAGGACGTTTTCAACGATCGCTCCGGAACCGTCATCGCGGTTGCGCTCACGAGCCAGGAGCCGCGGGCCGGGTTTCCCCTCGCACTGGAGAGCGCCGCTTCAGGCCTGCCCAAGAAGTCGTGGATCAAGATCAGCCAGATCCGGACACTTTCGACCGAACGGATCGGCCGGCGGCTCGCGCGATCCTCGGACGCCGAGGTGACCAGAGTCATCGAGGGACTCAACGAGATCTTGGGCATGTGACACGATCGACGACGCCGAGCTCCAGCGGTCTCCGGATCACGCTCCCGCGGCCAGGCTCCGGCAGTGCATCACCGGCGGCGATCGCGGTCGCGGCGCCGTGCGCGAGGCGATCGAGCCAGCGCCTGTACGTCGATGCGCATGGTGTGATCAGCGATCGCGGCGTGCTGGGCGCACGGCGGCTCGGCGGGCACGCCCAGCGCGCGCAGCGCCTCGCTCATGGCTTCGGGTCCGGCTGCGCCGGGGGCAGCGCATACACCTCGCGCGGGGGCTTGAGCGGGCGCAACAGCCAGTACGGCCGGCGCGTCCCGTCGGGCGAGACCTGGTGCGCCGGGCGCGTGCGGGCCAGCCACGCCCGGCAGGCCGCGCGGCTCTTCTCGGTATCGACGAAGATGTCGGCGTGGCGATCGCCGGGCTCGGCGCGCCGCACGCGCACCGCCTGGTGCCAGCAGTGCATGCCGGAGATCGGATCGGGGTGGACCGGGAACGTCAGGTTCTGGTGCACGCCGGTGTCCGACCACCAGATCCGCCCGGTGTCGGGATCGCCCGACGCGTACGGCCCCACGCCCTGCTGGCGCCGCATCGTCCAGCGGTGGCCGTCGCGCCCGGGTTCGCAATCGAGCGACACGGTGGCCATCACCTGGCGCTGGGCGCGATCGCCCGCCTCGGCGAGCTTCCAGCGCCCCATGTGGTGGCTGCACGCGACGACGCCGGGCCGGATGCCCTCGGTGACCCACGCCTTGACCACGAAGTGGCCGATCTCGGTCTCGACCCGGACCAGCGCGCCGGTGTCGACGCCGACCCGCGCCGCGTCGCGCGGGTGGATCCACAGCGGGTTGGTGTGGGCGATCTCGTCGAGCCACTTCGCGTTGCCGCTGCGCGTGTGGACCTGCACCGGCACCCGGAACGTCGGGATCAGGACCAGCTGATCGGCGGCGAGCGCGCGCGGGTGGACGTGGCTCTCGATGTAGGTCGGCAGCGCGTACTCCGGCCAGCCCCACTCGGCGAGCGTGCGCGACCACAGCTCGAGCCGGCCGCTCGGCGTCGGGAACCCGCGCACGACGCGGCCATCGACCGCGACCCCGGCGCGGCGGCGGCCGTCGGGGTCACCGTCGGGGGTCGGCACCGGGACGAGGTTGTCGGGCGGCGGCTTCGGCGCGCGGGTGAACACGCGGCCGAGCGTGTCGGTCACCGCGTCGACGAGCTCGGCGTCGGGCACCGGCTCGGCATGGACCGGCCCGATGCCGCGCCGGACCTCGAACGCGCCGTGGCGCCGCATGAAGTCGAGCGGCGCGAGGCCCTCGGCCGCCGCGCGCGCAGGCAGCCCGGGCACCGACTGCTCGAAGATGTAGCGGTAGTACTCGTCGACGCCGAGCTTCTCGCCCGGCCGCTCGCGCGATTCGAAGTGGCGGCGGATGCCGAGCGCGCCGTCGGGGTCGATCCGCCACGACAGCTCGATCCAGAACTCGTTCTCTTCCCAGACCTCGCCGGGGTTGGCCTGCCGCGTGTCGGCGACCTGGCCGCCGAGCCGCTCGCGCGCCGCGCGCAGCACCGGCTGGCGAAACCCGAGCCACTGCGCGTCGTGGGTCTCGTACGAGTGCAGGTCGTGGCGCTCGCTGCCGACCCCCATCGGCAGCACGTAGTCGGCGTACTGCGCGGTCTCGCTCCAGGTCGGGGTCAGCGCGACGTGGAGCCGGATCTTGGCCGGATCGGTCAGCATCTCGATCCAGGAGAACCCGTCGGGGTTGGTCCACACCGGGTTGTAGACCCGCGTGAAGTAGACCTCGAGCGCGCCGCGGCCGTCGCCGAGCAGGTGCGGCAACAGGAACGACAGCTCGTTCATCGCGAGCGGGTACTCGACCGGCCAGGTCAGCTCGTTCCAGCTGTGCGGGTGGGGCGGCGTGTGGATCGGCCGCGGCACGAACTTGTTCCACCCGTTGGGGTACGTCCCGCCCTCGCACGCGACCGCGCCGAGCAGCGCGTTGAGCAGGAACAGCGTGCGCGACACCTGCCAGCCGCCGAGGTTGCCGGCCGCGGCGCTGCGCCACACGTGGGTCGCCAGCCGCGTGCCGGCGCCGGCGATGGCGTCAGCGATCGCGCGCAGCGCCGCGGCGTCGACCCCGGCCTCGCGCGCCGCGAACTCGAACGTGTAGCGCGACCACATCGTCGCCAGCTCGGCCTCGAACTCGGCGAAGCTCGCGCCCGGGCGGCCGAGCGCGACCGCCATGTACTCCTGCCAGTTCCACCAGCGCTCGATGAAGCCGCGATCGTGGCGCCCGGTCGCGATCAGGTGATGGGCGATCGCGAGGAAGATCGCCGCCTCGCTGCCGGGCTGCGGCGCGATCCAGTGGTCGGCCTGGCTCGCGGTGTTCGACAGCCGGACGTCGAGCACGATCAGCTTCGCGCCGCGCGCTCGGGCCTCGATGATCCGCTGGGCGTGCGGGTTGAAGTAGTGGCCGGACTCGAGGTGCGCGCTGACCAGCACGATCACGTCGGCGCTGGCGAAGTCGGGGCTCGGCCGGTCGAACCCCATCCAGTAGTGGTAACCGGCGCGGCCGCCCGACGAGCAGATGTTGGTGTGCGAGTTGTGGCCGTCGATGCCCCACGCCGCGAGCACGCGCTCGGTGTAGCCGTCCTCACCGGGGCGGCCGACGTGGTACATGACGTCGTTGCCGCGGCCCTCGGTGATCGCGCGGCGGATCCGCGCGGCGATGTCGTCGAGCGCGTCGTCCCACGACACCTGCGCCCACCGGCCCTCGCCGCGCTCGCCGGCGCGCTTGAGCGGCGTGAGGATGCGGTCGGGGTCGGTGACCTGGTTGAGCGTCGCGGGGCCCTTGGCACAGTTGCGGCCGCGCGAGCCGGGGTGCTCGGGGTTGCCCTCGAGCTTGCGGACCTCGAGGCCGTCGCGGTCGACGTAGGCGAGCAGCCCGCACGCCGACTCGCAGTTGAAGCAGGTCGTCGGCACCAGCGTGTAGTGGCGCTCGCGGCGGTCCGGCGTCCGCGCATCGACCTCGACCCAGTCGTCCCACCGCTCCCGGGGCGGAAACGCCGCGAGGTCGATCCGGCTCGCGCCGGGGTAGAACGTCTCGCCGCGCGCCTCGACCGCCGGGCGCGCCGCCGACACCCGCGCATCGGGCTGCTTCGGGGGCTGCTTCGGCGGTTGCTTCGGGTCACGCAAGCGGCACCGCCTGCCCGGCCTGGACGTGGGCGTGCTCGAACGCGAGCAGGCCGGCGAGCGCGGCGAGCGGCGGCGCGACCGGCAGCCACGGCGCCAGCGCGCCCAGGGCGCCGAGCGCAGTGAGCGCGAGCCCGGCCCAGAACCACCGGCGGTACCGGCCGCGCGTCATCTCATACGCCGCGAGCCGCGCGTGCGCCGTGCCGTGGGTCAGCGCGACCTCGGCGAGCGCGACCGCGACGTGCGCCGCCGCCGCGATCGCGAGGATCCACGCCAGCGCGCGGCCGGGGCCCGCGGCGTCGCCACCGGCGAGGGTATCGATCAACCGCAGCGCCGCCGCGCCGGCGACGACCGCCTGGACGATCAGGTGCGGCGGCAGCAGCGGGCTCTGCCACAGATCGCGCGCCTTGCACTGGGCGAACAGGAACGCGGTGTACACCGCGGCCATCGCCGCGAGCGGCGCGCCGGCGATCGCCAGCCACACCGACGCGGCGGGCGCGAGCAGCGAGGCGACCAGGTGCGCCGCCAGCACGCCGCCGTAGCCGACCAGCACGAACGCGCCGCGCACCAGCCAGCTCCGGCCGTGGTGGCGGGTGAAGATCATGAGGAACCGCTCCGGGTGATCGAGATCGGCGAGCAGCACCGCGCCGGTCACCGCGACGCCGGCCAGCGCAGCGATCGGCACCGACCATCGCCACTGCACACTGCCCGCGTCGATCGCGCCGAGCGCGAGCAGCAGCAGCCCGACCAGGTATACCCCGGCTGCGATGCCCTTGGTCCAGGTGTACAGGCTGACCCGCGCATCCCACGGCGCGCGGTGCGCCACGTCGTACGCCAGCAGCACCGCCGCCGCGCTGTTGGCGCGCTCGGGGTGGCCGGCAGGCACGCCGTGCGGCACGTCCGGCTGCTCGCTCCACATCAGCAGCCCGCCCGGCGGGCGGCGCGCGGCCAGCGGATCGAGCGTCGCCTGGTGCGCGCCCTTGTAGAACAGCTTGGGCCGGGTCTCCTTCTCGGGCCGGCGCACCGCGATCGCGTCGCGCTGGACGATCCGCGCCACCGGCGAGCCCGGATCGTCGAGATCGCCGATCACGATCGCGCTGGTCGGGCACACCGTGACGCACGCCGGCTCGAGCCCGGCGTCGACGCGGTGCGCGCAGAAGTTGCACTTCTCGGCCGCGCCGTCGTCGGGGTTGATGAAGATCGCGTCGTACGGGCACGCCGCGATGCACGCCTTGCAGCCGATGCAGATCCGCTTGTCGAAGTCGACGATGCCGTCGCGGCGGCGGAACATCGCGCGGGTCGGGCACACCGCGGTGCACGGCGCGTCGTCGCACTGGTTGCAGCGCGTGACCTGGAACGCGCGCCGCACGGCCGGGAACACGCCGATCTCGACCGCCTTGACGTAGGTCCGGTGGACGCCGAGCGGGACGCCGTTCTCCGACTTGCATGCGGTGCTGCACGCGTGGCAGCCGATGCAGCGGGTCTGATCGATCACTTTTGCCCAGCGGCGGCGCGGGGGCTCGGAGTCGGGAGTGTCCATCGGTGGGCGGGTCACAGGCCAGGTGCGGCCCCGCCCCAGGCGCGGATTGCAGGAAGCGCACCGCCGCGCGGATCGGTGAAATCCCCCGGTTCGCGGGCCTGGCGTGAAACGTCTTGAAACGCCGTGCCATCGCGGTCCGCCGCCGCGCGCCGATGTGTCGGACGCCGCCCCACGTCCCGGGCCGCGAAAAACTGCTAGCGCAGCGCCCCACGTCGCATATACGGACAGGACATGGGCACACCATTCAGCGTGCTCGCGCGCTGCGAGCACAAGAACGTCGAGCCGAGCACCAGCGCGGCTCCCACCTGCCGGCTGTGGGCGTCGATCCGGATCGATCCGCTCGGCGGCGGCCTGGAGCGCGAGCGCGCGCCGCTCGCGGTGGCCCTGGTCGCCGACGTGTCGGGCTCGATGCAGGGCTCGCCGATCGAGCACGTGATGCGCAGCTGCGAGATCCTGATCGATCTGCTCGGCGAGCGCGATCAGCTCGCGATCGTGACGTTCGCGAGCGACGCCGAGCTGCGCTGCGGACTGACCCAGGTCGATGCCGCCGGCAAGACCCAGCTGCGCCGCGCGATCACCGGGCTCGCCGCGGGCGGCAACACCAACCTGCACGGCGGCCTCGGGGTCGCCGCCGGCGTGCTGCTGACCGCCCCGGCCGGGCTGCGCCGCGCGATGGTCGTGATGAGCGACGGCCAGCCCAACGTCGGGCTGGCGTCGGCCTCCGATCTCGCCGGCTACGTCACCGGGCTCAAGCTCGCGGTGTCGTCGCTCGGGTTCGGGCTGTCGCACGACGAGAACGTGCTGAACGCGATCGCGACCGCCGGCTCGGGTCGCTACGCCTACATCCCCGATCCGGCGCTCGCGCGGGTCGATCTCGCGCGCGCCGCGCTCGCCCACGGCGGCATCGTCGCCGATCAGCTCGAGCTCCGGCTCCAGCCGGCCGACGGGGTCGAGCTGCTCCAGGTCGTGCCGGCCAGCCCGCTGCGGGTCGGCAGCCACGGCGTCGCGGCCGCGATCGGCGACGTGTTCGTCGACGAGGGCCGGCTGATCGCGCTCGAGCTCCAGCTCGCGCTCGGCCCGCGCGCCACCGGGCGGCTCGCGGCGATCAGCGTGTCGGGCCGGGCTCCGGACGGCACCGTCCACACCACCACCGCGAGCCTCGATGTCGACATCCGCACCGGGCCCCGGATCGTCGACCGCGACGCCCAGCGCGACGTCGCGCTGGTCCAGGCCGACGCCGCCCGCGCCCAGGCCCGCGCCCAGGCCGATCGCGGCGCGCTGCCCGCCGCCGCCGAGATCCTGCGCCAGGCCGCGGCGCGGATCGACGCGATCGAGGGCTTCGTGCGCAACGACGGCTCGCTGCTCGGCGAGCTCCGCGAGCAGCTCGACGACGAGATCGCCAGCTACCTGCGCAAGTCCACCGAGCAGGAGCGCGGCCACCAGCGCAAGGGCTCGATGACCTACAAGGCCGCGACGCCGGGTTACAGCCCGCGCCAGCGCCAGCGCGCGCCGATCCCCGCGCAGCTGGTCGGCATCGCCGGCCCGGTCGCGGGCAAGCGGTTCGAGCTGTTCGCCGATACCGTGATCGGCCGCAGCTCGAGCAGCGACGTCTTCGTGGCGAGCGAGCAGCTCAGCCGCATGCACATCCGGTTGGTCTGCCTCGACGACGGCTGGATGCTGCAGGACACCGGGTCGACCAACGGCAGCTACGTCAACGGCGTCCGGATCGAGTCGTGCGCGCTCAAGGACAACGATCGGATCCGGGTCGGCAACGCCGAGTTCCGGTTCAACCTGCTCGCGCCCTGCGCTGGCTGAGCTCGACCGCGAGCGCGAGCGCGCGCTGCATCGACACCGCCCGCGCCCGCCCGGTGCCCGCGATGTCGTACGCGGTGCCGTGATCGGGCGAGGTCCGGACGATCGGCAGGCCGAGCGTGACGTTGACCGCCTCGTCGAAGTCGATCAGCTTGACCGGGATCAGGCCCTGATCGTGGTACATCGCGACCAGCGCGTCGTAGCGCTGCATCGCGAGATCGCGGAACGCGGCGTCGGGGACCAGCGGACCGGACAGCCGCGCCGGCGGCAACGGCCCGAGCGCCGGCGCGATCACGTCGCGGTCCTCGGCGCCGAGCAGCCCGCCCTCGCCGGCGTGCGGGTTGAGCCCGACCACGCCGATCCGTGGCTCGGCGATCGCGAAGTCGGTGACCAGCGCGCCGGCGACGATGCCCAGCACGGTGCGCAGCCCCTCGGTGGTCAGCGCGCGCGGCACCTCGGCGAGCGGGACGTGCACCGTGGCGAGCGCGACCTTGAGCCGGGGCCCGGCGAACAGCATCACGACATCCCGCACGCCGAGCCGGCTCGCCAGCATCTCGGTATGCCCGGGGAACGCAAACCCGGCGCGCCGCGCCCAGGTCTTCGAGATCGGCGCGGTCGCGATCGCGCACAGCTCGCCGCGCCCCGCCGCCGCCACTGCGGCCTCCAGATAGCCGACCTGGGCCGCGCCGGTGCGCTCGTCCGGCTCACCCGGCCGCGCCGCGTCGCCGACGCCATCGCCGAGCACCGCCACGTCCGGCGGCAGCGCCACACCGATCGCGCGCGCCCCGCGCTCGAGCGGGGCGCGGTCGCCGTACACCACCAGGCGCGGCCGCCACGCCTCGGGAGCGGCGGCCAGCGTCGCTGCGACGATCTCTGGCCCGACCCCGGCGGGATCGCCGAGCGTGATACCGAGGCGGGTGACCGGGGGCACGGACCTACGCTAGCACTGCTTGCGCGCGCGCTCCGGCTGGTTCAAGCATGAGCGGTGCGACGCACACTCCTCGCGGTGGCCGCGGGCCTGGGCGCGGCGGCGTTCACCTGCCTCGCGGGCCTCGGAAGCCTCGCCGTCGTCCTCGCCCTGGGCGCCTGTGCCGGCGCCGAGGCCAACGCGCTGGCCCCGGCCCCGGCGATCCGCCCCGCCGCCGCGCCGGTCGAGGTCGGCCTCAACCCGGGCGAATCCATGGCGTTCGAGGTCCGGATCGCCGGCCTGGTCGCCGGCGAGGCCCAGCTCGCGGTCGGCCAGCTCGGCGCCTACCAGGGCCACCGCGCCGTGGTCGTCAAGTCGCGCGCCGCCACCGCAGGCGCCGCCGCGCTGATCCGCCACATCGTCGACGAGGCGACCACCGTGATCGACCTCGACACCGGCCGGCCGCTCGCGCTCGACACCGTGGTCGAGCAAGGCGACACCCGGAGCACGGCGAGCGCGAAGTTCACCGACAACGTCGCCGACATCACCTACGTCCGGTCCAACGAGGACCAGCCGCACCACCTGCGGATCGACTTCGGCAAGGGCGCCGCGGCCGCCTCCGGCATCCAGATCCACGACGCGCACTCGGCGATGGCCCAGCTGCGCGGCTGGCGCCCCGCGCAGGGCACGCGCCGCACCGTGTTCGTCGTCGGCGGCCGCCGGCTGTGGCGGATCGACGTCACCTACGCCGGCCAGGACACGATCGGCTCGGCGATCGGCAACCGCCGCGCGATCCGGCTGTCCGGCGAGTCGTACCGCGCCCGGCCCGACTTCTCGCCCGAGACCCCGCGCCCGACCCGCACGTTCACCGTCTGGCTCAGCGACGACGCCGATCGCGTCCCGCTCAAGGTGGCGGCCAGGACCGAGCTCGGCGACGTCGTGATGAACCTGACCGAGTACAACCGCAACGCCGCTCCCGCGGAGTGACTCAGTCCCCGCGCGCGCAACGGAACCCGACGTTCATGTGACGGTCCGACGGGGCATGCACGGTGCGATCCGCGGCGCGAACGTTGCCGGCATCCGTGTCGCCCCAGCCGCCGCCGCGGACCACGCGCCCCGCGCCCGTCTCTGCACCGCGAGGGTTGGTGGCAGCGCTGGTGGGGTACGGGCCAAACCAGTCCTCCGTCCACTCCCAGACATTCCCCGCCATGGTCCAGCGCGCCGAACGGGCTCGCCCCCGCGGGGAAGCTTCCCACCGGCGCCGTGGACTCCCAGCCGTCGCTGCCGTCGTACAGGGGGGACCAGTCCAGGTCCATCTCTCGCTTCACCACCGCCACGCACTCGCGGCCGCAGGCGTTCAGCAGCTTCGGGCTCGGCCGCTCGTCACCCCAGGGGTACGTACGTCCGTCCGTGCCGCGCGCCGCGTACTCCCACTCGGCCTCGCTCGGCAACCGCCGTCCAGCCCATGCACAGTACGCACTCGCCTGGTTCCAGTCGACGCAGTCGATCGGGTGATCCTGCCGGTCGGCACGCGTCCCGTTGCAGAAGCTGCCCCAGCCGGTCGTCGCCCGCTCGTCCGCGGCCGCGCACTTGCCGGCTCGAACGCACACCGCGTACGCCTTCACCGTCACCTCCCTCCGGTCGATGCAGTACGCCGACAGCGTCACGTCTTGCGCCGGGTGCTCGTCGTCGTGGCCCTTCCCGGCTGGGCTACCCATCCGGAACGTCCCCGCGGGCACCGCGACCATGTCCGGCGGGCATTCCAGCGCGGCCGCGGGTCGCCGAAGCGCCGCCACGACGCGGTACGCCCCCGGCGCGACCACCAGGGCCACTCCGAGCAGGAGGGCCCAGCCGCGCGCCCGGCGTGCACGGTCGGGCAGACCGAGCGCGACGCGCGCGCGGTGCGCCTGATCGGCGAGCGGCGTCGCGGCGATCCAGCGCAGCGATCGATCGGCAAGCTCGCGCTCACCGCGGCGCGCCGCGCGCGTGGCCCCCTCGAGCTCCCAGGCGAGATGGGCCGCGGAGCCGTCTGGTGGTTCGCTCGCTGCGAGCCGATCATCGGCCACCGTCGTGACCGCCCGCGCGAGGTCCGGCGCACCGGCCGCGAGCGCCTGCGCCAGCCGGTCGCGCAGGCCGTCCGGCCAGGCACCGGCCCGGAACCAGGGCAAGGTCGCCACCGCGAGCCAGTCCTGCTCGTCGATCTGGAGCGCGAGCACCTCGGCCAGCCAGTGCGCAGCGACGAGCGTCGGGGGCGCGGTCACCGCCACCGCCGATACCAGGTGAAACGCGGGATCGCCGAGCGCCGCGCGCAGCCCTGCGACCGCCGACGCGGTGTCCGGCGCGCGCTCGATCCCCCCGGGATACGGTCGCGCCCGGTGCCCGCGGCGCTCGCCGCCCGCGTGCAGCACCGCGACGGCACGGGCCACGCCGTGCTCCATCGGCGTGTCCTCGGCGATCGCGCGAGCGCCCGCGCTCCACCGCACCGGTGGAACCGGGTTGATCCACAGCCGCCGCGGGATCCGGCGCAGCAACGCGAGCCACCCGGCGCGGCGGCCATCGAGTGGACCGACCGCGGCGTCGCCGTCGCCGATCACGATCAGCGCATCGGCGTGATCGATCAGCTCGCCGAGCTCGACGGCACAGCCGTCGGGCCGGACGCAGCGCTGGGGGTTGGCGGTGAAGCGGTAGCGCTCGATCTCCACGCCCTCGCGCGCCAGGCCGGACCAGAGCTCGTCGTAGATCGGCTGCCAGTGGCCGGCCCCGCCCGCGGTGTCCTCCAGCACGAGGTAGCGCGGCGCGGCGGCCTGCGTGCGGTGCACCAAGGTCGGCAGGCCGCCGCACGCCACGGTGGCGGCGATCGACCGCGCAACGTCGAGCTCCCAGCCGGCGCCAGGCGCCCGCGAGGTCAGATCGGCGGCGGCGTCCTCGACCGCACGTCGCGGCAGCACCGGCCTGACCGCCGGCGGCACCGCGACCACATAGCGCCATGGCCCGGGGAGAAACCGGCGCCGCCCGCGCGCTCCGCGCATGCCCGCGATCGCGAGGATCGCAAGCACGATCGCGCCGATGGCGATGGGGATGGACGCGAGGTCGTGCGCGTCGGACGGCGGTGTCTGCGGGCCGGCGTCCGCCGAACCCTGCGGCTGGCCACTGCCGATCGGGCCGGGTTGCTGCCCAGGTCCACTGCCTGAGCCGACCGGCTGCTGGACCGCTTCGCTCTCCGGAAGCTGCGGGGCTGGGCCGGAGGTCGACCGCAGCGCCAGCACCACGGCGACCACCACCGCCGCCGCTGCGGCGACCACCATGGCGCGCCGCCGCTGCGCCCCGGCCTGATGTGGCAGCTCCGAGCTCGGCGAGGACGCGGCCGGCGACCGCTCGCGATGGATCGCAGGCGCTGCCTGCGCCGCGGGAGCCACCGGCGCCACCCTGCGCGCCGGCTCGCCACCCATCCAGCGCGCCCAGCACGCGTCGAACGCGTCGCGCTCGTCCAGATCGGTCACCACCAGCGCTGCGACCGCCGTGCGCAAGAGCTCGGACGTCCACGCCGCGTCGCAGGCGAGCAGCCGGCCGATCCGGACATGATCGTCGACCCCGATCGCGAAGCCTTCGGCGCGGAGCAGGTCGTACAGCTCGGCGAGCGGCGGCGCCGGCACGGTCACTTCGCCTGGACCGTGCGCAGGTCGTCGATCATCTTGATCAGCG
>DATAPF010000062.1:0-6447 GCA_036265355.1 Kofleriaceae bacterium
AGTCCAGGGGGAGTTCCAGTCGCCAAACATCGTCGGCGGAGGCGCGAACAACGTCCAGCTGATCGCCGGACAGCGCATCTGGCTGGTCAGCGCGGCCTACGCGCAGGCACTCGAGAGCATCGTCCCCAGCGGCTCGCTCACTGGAGCAAGCCATGGCCACCCTGGAGCGCGAGATCGCGGATGGTATGCCGATGACGCCGCCGACCTCCGCGGTGCCACGCCCTCACCTGCGCAATCCGGTGAACCAGCTGCCCGTCGAAGGCACGCACCCCTACGAGCCGCCGACGTACCCCGGTGCCGGGGAGTACGTCCCGAGTCCACAGGGCGGGTACGTCGATCGCTACGGCAACCGCTGGGAATGGGCGGCGGATGCCCATGGCGGCCCACATTGGGACGTGCAGCACCCCAACGGCAGCCATACCAACGTGTATCCCGATGGGGTAGTGCACCAGGGCGCCGACAACTTCTGATCGACGCGAGGAGCGAACCGTGATGGCCGATCCGCAGACCCTGATCGACGACCTCGTGCGAGCGCCGGGCGAGACGGTGACGCGCCTGCGCGCGGCGCCTGCCGGCGTGCCACTCGTCGAGGCGCTGGCGCTTGCCCCGGACGCGCACACGCGCATGCTGGTATGCGACGTCCTGGGGTTCCGCAAGGAGGCCGGCGCCGTCGATGCGTTGATCGCCTGCCTCGAGGACGACAACGCGAAGGTCCGGTCGTCGGCCGCCGATGCACTCGCCAAGATCGGCGACGCGCGCGCCGGCGCGCCGATCCACGCCCGCGCGGTCCTGCCCGAGCCCGATCCTGGCACACGCCGGATGCTCGTGGCCGCGCTGGGCGCGGTAGGACATCAGCCGGCGATCCCGCTGCTGACCGAGCTACTGCATGCAACCGATCCGAGCCTGCGGGGCAACGCTGCCTGGTCGCTGGGTGCACTGCGCGCGACCGGAGCGAGGTCCGCGCTGCAGGAGGCCCTTGCGCGCGAGCGCTCCGCGTTCGCCGCCGACAGAATCCGATCGGCGCTCGCAAGCATCACCGGCAGTGGAAGCGAAGCTTGAGGTCGAACGCGGCGCTCGGGCGCAACAGCCGGGCTCGGCCCAGTCCGACGAAGTCCAGCAGTCCGGCCGGGCCGTGATCATCATCGAAGCGGCGGGACCGCGAACAAGCGCCACGGGGCACAGCGGCACGGCGCGCACGCCCGGAAGCGCAGCGAGGATAGTACTGGACGTACTTTGACGAGCGTTTCCGGGCTACGGCGGGGCGTTGGCGACCAGCCCGACGACGACCGTGATGTTGTCGTCGCCGCCGCGGCTGTTGGCGAGCTCGACCAGGGTCGCCGGCAGCCGGCGGTACCAGGTCATCGCGACGATCCGCTCCAGCTCGCCGTGCTCGACGTGGTTGCTCATGCCGTCGGAGCACAGCAGGAAGCAATCGCCGGCCGACACCGGCACGCTCCTGGTATCGGCCTCGATGTCGCGCTCGAAGCCGATCGACTTGGTGATCACGTGGCGGAACTTGCTCGCCCGGGCCTCGGCCTCGCTGATCGAGCCCGCGCGCAGCTGCTCGGCGATCCACGAGTGATCCTCGGTCAGCTGGCGGAGCTGGCCGTCGCGGAACACGTAGCACCGCGAGTCGCCGGCGTGGACCACGTGGGCGCGGCCGCCGTGGACCAGCATCGCGGTCAGCGTCGTGCCCATGCCGCGCAGCTCGGGGCGGGCCCACGACGCCTCGAAGATCGCCGAGCTCGCGCGGCGGACCACGCCGCGCATCACCTCGAGCGCCGGGGAGAACGCCGGCACCGCGCCGGGCGGCAGCGTCGGATCGCTGCCGCGCACCGGCCCCCCGATGGCCGGCCCGGCGACCGGCCGGGCGCCCGACGGCGGCGTCGACGCCTCCGCGAGATCGCTGACCACCGGCATCTCCTCGGTGGTGCGCACGTGCATCTCGCCCTGGATCTGCTCGAGCAGCGCGGCGTCGAAGTTACCGCGGACCTCGGCGAGCTCGCGGCCGAGGTACTCGACCGCCATCCGGCTGGCGGTGGCGCCGCCCTGGTGGCCGCCCATCCCGTCGGCGACCGCCATCACCCCGGTCTCCGGATCGACCAGGTAGCTGTCCTCGTTGCGCTCGCGCTTGCGGCCCGGATCGCTCTGCCCCCACGCCCACAACCTCATGGTGCCCGCCCCACACTGCCCGCCCCCTGCGTTCCCGCGTCTGACCGCTCGTTCATGTGTACTCTGCGCTCCGTTCGGTGAGGTTTCCGTCCTCGCAGCGCAAAAGCTTCCCTTTGCCCTCGACCTTGGTCAGCAGGCTGACCGGGCGGGTCCATAGTTTCGCGGTGTTGCGCAGGGTGTCGCGCGCCTGGCCGGCGTCGAGGTCGGTGCCCTCGTGGACGTGGCGGAGCAACAGCTCGCTGCGGTTCTCGAAGTTACCGTCCTCGACCATGATCACCGGCTGGCCGCGGTTGGTCAGCATGCGCAGCAGCTGGTCCTTCACCTTCTTGAACTCGCGGCTCATGATCTCCCAGTTGCCGCTGCGCTCGGAGAACCCGAACGAGTAGAACTTCTGCTCGATGCAGAACTCGAGCGTGAAGAACTCGTCGATGAACGTGATGTCGTTGTAGAGCTTGCGGACCTCGAACAGGCGCTTGCGGCCCAGGCCGGTGCGGCGATCCCAGTGCCGCTTCTGGTCCATCGAGTCGCACTCGTCCCACTCCTTGCCGAACTGGCCGCGGTTCCATCGGTCCTCGATGTTGCGGAACAGCTCGACGCCGAGCTTGTACGGGTTGAGCCGGCCCGGCGCGGTCGCCATCACGCCCGAGTTGGCGTCGGCGTAGTCGATGACCTCGGCGGCGGTCAGCGCCTTCTCGGTGAGGATCCTCGAGTGCCAGTACGAGGCCCAGCCCTCGTTCATGATCTTGGTCATCGCCTGGGGCGCGAAGTAGTAGGCCTCGTCGCGGACGATCTCCAGCACGTCGGTCTGCCAGTGATCGACCGGCGCGTGCTCGATCAGGAACTGCATGACGTCGCGCTGCGGCTGCTCGGGGAACCGCCGCTTCTGGCGCTTGGCCTCGTCCTCGCGCTTCTTGCGCTGGGCCTCGAGGTACTCCGGCGGGTTGATGAACGACTCCATGTAGCCCTTGGCGCGCATCCGGTGGAGCTTGTCGCGCGGGTCGGCCTCGTCGTCGTCCTCGGACCTGGGCTTGGGCGCGCGCACGATGTACGCCGACATCGGGTCGATCAGGTTCTCGAGCGACAGGCAGGTGTCGATGAAGTCCTCGACGGCGTCCTGGCCGTGGCGCTCCATGTGGCGGCGCACCCGCGCGGCGTGGTTGGCCATCCCGTCGATCATCTTGCGGTTGGTCTTCGAGAAGAAGTAGTTGTGCTTGAAGAAGTCGACGTGGGCGCACACGTGCGCCATCACCAGCTTCTGATCGACCAGCGAGTTGCCCTCGAGCAGGTAGGCGTACGCGGGATTGGTGTTGATCACCATCTCGTAGATCTTCGACATGCCCCACTCGTAGCTCTTGGCCAGCTGCTCGTAGTCCATGCCGAACCGCCAGTGCGGATAGCGGGTCGGAAATCCGCCGTACGCGGCGACCTCGTTCATCGTCTTGTAGTCGAGGACCTCGTAGACGATCGGGAAGAACTCGAGCCCGAACTGCTTGGCGTGGGACTCGACCTCCTCCTGGACGTCGCGCAGGTAGGCCGGGAACCGCTTGATCGCGCTCATCGCCTAGCGACCCTTTCCGAGGAACTCTTTGATCGAGTCCATGATCGCGTCCTTGCCCTTGATCTCGCTGGTCACGACCCGCTCGTCCTCGTCGAAGTGCTCGGTCAGGTCCTTGATGAACTGGCCCGAGCCGTAGGGCGACTCGACCTGGCCGTAACAGAATAGATTCACGTGCGGCAGCACGTCCTTCTTGAGCAGATCCACGCACGTGTGGGTGTCGTCGACCGACCAGTTGTCGCCGTCGGAGAAGTGGAACGGGTAGATGTTCCACAGCTCCGAGGGGTACTCGTCGGAGATCATCTTGGCGCACAGCTTGTACGCCGAGCTGATCATCGTGCCGCCGGATTCGCGGGTCCGGAAGAAGGTGTCGCGGTCGACCTCCTTGGCCATCGCGTCGTGGATGATGTAGCGGCTGATCACGCCGTGGTACTGCGACTGCAGCCAGGTGTCGATCCAGAAGCTCTCGATCCGGACGATCTCCTTCTGCTCGTCGCCCATCGAGCCCGACACGTCCATCATGTAGATGATGACGGCGTTGGACTGCGGCAGCGGCTCACTGCGCCACGACCGGTAGCGCTTGTCGTCGCGGATCGGGATGATGATCGGGTTCTTGGCGTCGTAGGTCCCCATCGCGATCTGGCGCCGGATCGCCTGCTTGTACGTCCTGCGGAAGTGGCGCAGCGACTCGGGGCCGGTGGTCCGGATCCCGGAGTACTTGTCCTTCCACGCGACGATCTTCTCGGTGCCCTTGGGCTGGATCCGCGGCAGCTCGAGCTCCTCGCCCATGATCTCGGCGAGCTCCTGGAGCGAGACCTCGATGTCGAGCAGGTGATCGCCGGGGCGGTCGCCGGCCTCGCCCTTGCCCGGCGCCTGGTCGCCGTCGCCGCCCAGCGAGTCGCCGACGTTGCCCTCGCCCTGCCCGACCCCGCCCTGCTGCTTGTCGCCGTGCTTGAAGTGCGGGATATCGACCGACGGCAGCGGGATCGCGACCCGGTCCTTGCCCTTCTTGGCGATCATCTCGCCCTGCGAGATGTACTTGCGGAGGTTCTGCTTGATCTTGCCGCGGATGATCTGGCGGAACCTGCCGTGATCGAGATCGATCTTCTGCGACATGCGGGCCTCCTAGAACACGACGTCGGCGAGATCGCCGCGCGCGTTGACGAAGCACAGCCGGCCGCCGTGCCGCCGGGTGTGCTGCACCATGTCGAGCAGGCCGAGCGCGCGCGACATCACGCCAGTCGGATCGTCGGTCCCCAGCTCGACGCACAGCCGGGCGAGCAGCTCGGCCAGCGTGTGGTTGAGCTCGATCGTCACCGGCCCCTTACCCATCGGGTCGCCACTCATTACGACTTGACGTCTCCACGCGCGAAGATCGAAGCGACGAAGTTCAGCACGTCGGTCGCCGACACCTCGTCGTAGCCGAAGTTCTTGATCAGCCGCTGCTTGACCACGTCGATCTTGGCCTGGGTGTCGCGGTCGACCACGCTCGACACCAGCGAGGTCAGCTTGATCGAGTCCTTCTGGTCCTCGAACAGCTTGGCCTCGAGCGCCTTGTGCAGCCGCTCGTTGGTCTTGTAGTCGAACGTCCGGCCCTCGATCGCGAGCGCGCCGATGTAGTTCATGATCTCGCGCCGGAAGTCGTCCTTGCGGCTCTCCGGGATGTCGATCTTCTCCTCGATCGACCGCATCAGCCGCTCGTCGGGCTCCTCGTCCTGGCCGGTGTACGGGTTCTTGACCTTCTCCTTCTGGGTGTAGGCCTTGATGTTGTCGATGTAGTTCGCGCACAGCTTGGCGATCATGTCCTCGTCGGCGCTGATCGCGCGCTGGACCTCGTTCTTCACGATGTCCTCGTACTCCTGCTTGATCACGGACAGCATCTCGGCGTAGCGCTTGCGCTGCTCGTCGGAGTTGATCAGCGAGTGGCTGCGCAGGCCGCTCTCGAGCTCGTTCAGCACCATGAACGGGTTGATCGCGCCGTCGGCCTTGTCGCTGACCAGCGAGTTGGCGATCTTGTCCTGGATGTAGCGCGGCGAGATCCCGTCGAGGCCCTCGCGGTTGGACTCCTTGCGCAGCTCCTTGATGTTGTCCTGGGTGAACCCGGGCAGGGTCTTGCCGTCGTACAGCTTGGCCTTCTGGATCAGCGACAGCGAGTGCTTCTTGGGATCCTCGAGCCGGGTCAGCACCGCCCACAGCGCGGCGACGTACAGCGTGTGCGGCGCGATGTGCTTGCCGACCTTCTGGGACGTGAAGTCCTTGGTGTAGATCTTCACCTCCTCGCTGACCTTGGTGATGTACGGGATGTCGACCTTGATCGTGCGGTCGCGCAGCGCCTCCATGAACTCGTTGTTGAGCAGCTTCTTGTACTCGGCCTCGTTGGTGTGGCCGAGGATGACCTCGTCGATGTCGGTCTGCGCGAACTTCTTGGGCTTGATCTTGCGCTCCTGGGTCGCGCCGAGCAGGTCGTAGAGGAACGCGACGTCGAGCTTCAAGATCTCGACGAACTCGAGGATGCCGCGGTTGGCGATGTTGAACTCGCCGTCGAAGTTGAACGCCCTCGGATCGGAGTCGGAACCGAACGTGGCGATCTTGCGGTAGTTGATGTCGCCGGTGAGCTCGGTCGAGTCCTGGTTCTTCTCGTCCTTGGGCTGGAACGTGCCGATGCCGATGCGATCCTGCTCGCTGAGCACGAGCCGGCGCACGCGCACGTGGCTCATCAC
>DATAPF010000063.1:0-10915 GCA_036265355.1 Kofleriaceae bacterium
CGACATCGAACCGGCCGAACGAGCGCTGGATCGCGTCGAGGTGGGGCAAGCTGCCAGCCGAGCCCTGGGTCCCGCGCGCTGCCGCCTCGTGGATGTCGCCGCCCGCGGCCCCGGTCTCCTTGCGCTGCACCGGCGCGCCGAAGGTCTCGTCGACGAGGCTGCGCTTGCCGACCGCCTTGCGCTGCACCGGCGCATCGAACGTGCGCGAGATCAGCGACTGCTTGCCCGGTGATGGCTCGCGGTGCGATTCGAGATCGCCGCCGTCTGCCGGTTGACTCTGCTGGTGCACGTGATCCATCCGCACTCTCCGCTGGTCGCCATGATACGGGCACCGGGGCACGGCAGTTCCCGCCCACGTGGCCCACCGCACGTACCTCCGGTCAGACCGGCACCAAGTCGAAGGATCGCGCGCGGTTCCGCGTCTTCAAGGGCGTGGCATCGCCGCCGGTCGACCGCGCGTTGCGGATCGCTACGAGGCCGCGCGCGCCGGCACCCGGAGCAGCGTGCGCAGATGATCGGGGAGCTGGGCCAGGTTGTCCGGAGCTTCGTCGACGATCACGCCGCGGCACAGCGTCGCGCCGCACCGGCACGGCTCGGCGACGTCTGCGACGAACGCGTAGTCGTAGGTGATCTCCTCGCCGATCGGGATGTCGCGCAGCGCGACCCACCACGCGGTCATCTGCGAGAGCTCGCGATCCCACTTCAGCATCACCTCGGTGTTGGGATCGCACGAGTGATTGAACCAGCGGGTCTGGCACACCAGATCCCAGAACAGCGGATCACCGGTCTCGGTGTCCTCGCCCGGCAGGACGAGCGCGTAGGTGTCGTCGAACTCGGCGTCGGCCGCGTACAGCACGCCGTCGCCGTAGCACAGGATCTCGCCGGCGCGGTACGGCCGGGTCGCAACGACGCCGTAGCCGTGGATCTTGGACCTCACGACCAGAAGCCCATCGAGCAGAGGCATGGCAGCATCTTCATCAACCGCGCGCGGCTTGCAAGGCCGCGCGCGCGATGTCTTTACCGGAATGGCCTCCGCACCGGCGCGCCGAGGCAACCGCGAGCGGGGTTCCGAGGTCGTCAAGGCCGGCTGCCGGCCGATGCCGGACACCACCGAATGCCGCCGAATGCCGCCGAATGTTGCAGTGTCGCTTGGGCGCGTTGTGACGCGAGCGCACGAGCGCGTGCGCACCGGCTGGCCTGTGACAGGAACACGCGGTCTTGCAGCTGTGATGGCGCTAGCGATTCCACGGACGGGTGAACACGCAACGCACCATCTCGTCGGTCCTGAATGTAGGTTCGATGGTTGTCTGTCTTCGAACAACTGTTACCTAACGAGATCGTTTCAACGTTTCACTTGCAGCGATCGGCGTTCCAGGCGACGGTAACCGCTAATGTCCAAGAGCCTCGTGCCTGAGCGCGGCGTACGAAAGACCGCCGCGACGCCACAGCCGAAACTGGCGC
Organism: Kofleriaceae bacterium; assembly: GCA_036265355.1. Classification (GTDB taxonomy): domain Bacteria; phylum Myxococcota_A; class Polyangia; order Haliangiales; family Haliangiaceae; genus JABFXX01. Next base: position 1,462 of record DATAPF010000063.1, read on the forward strand.
GCGGGACCAGCGACATATCGCCCGCAACGCTCAAGGCCGCGCGCGGTACACGCGACCTCGACACGCCGGTCGTCCCGCTCGTCCCGCTCGACACCGAGGACGACACCATCGTGGTCGACACCGATCCGAGCCTCTCGGAGGAGCTGGCGCTCGACGCCGAGGTCGCCGAGGTCGCCGAGGTCGGTGATCCGGACGCGAGCGAGCCGGGCGAATCCTCCGAGGTGACCGAGACCCAGGCGGCGTCGATCGACGCCCGGATGCTCGAGCTCGGCAAGCGGCGGTTCGGGATCTCGGCGTTCCGACCCGGCCAGGCGCTCGCGATCCGCAACGTGCTCGCCGGCATTGACACACTCGCGATCATGCCGACCGGGGCCGGCAAGTCGCTGTGCTACCAGCTGCCCGCGCTCGAGCTCGACGGCATCACCCTGGTGGTGTCGCCGCTGATCGCGCTGATGAAGGACCAGCACGACAAGCTGTTCGAGCTCGGCATCGAGGTGCTGCGGCTCGACTCGACGCTGTCGCCGCGCGACGAGCACGCCGCGCTGTCCCGGCTGTCGGAGAACCGGCCGTGCATCGCGTACGTCACGCCGGAGCGGCTCGGCGAGCCGCGGTTCCGCGAGCGGCTCGCGACGGTCCGGGTCGCGCTGTTCGTGGTCGACGAGGCGCACTGCATCTCGCAGTGGGGGCACGACTTCCGGCCGGCCTATCTCGGGCTCGGCGAGGCGGTGCGCGCGCTCGGCCGGCCGCCGGTGCTCGCGCTGACCGCGACCGCGCCGCCCAAGGTCAAGGACGACATCCTCGCCCAGCTCCAGCTCAGCCCGGACGACGCGTCGGTGATCGACATCGGGCTCAACCGGCCCAACCTGCGCTACCACGTGATCAAGGCGTCGAGCGAGCGCAAGAAGCAGGCGCTGCTGCTCCGGCTGATCGAGAAGCAGGCCGGTTGCGGCATCATCTACGCCGCGACGGTCAAGACGGTCGACGCGCTGGCCGACTTCCTGTGGTCGCAGGGTGTCGAGTGCGGCCGCTACCACGGCCGGATGCGGGCCAAGGACCGCGAGCGGGTGCAGACCGCGTTCATGGAACACAGCGAGCCGCGGCTGATGGTCGCGACCAACGCGTTCGGCCTGGGCGTCGACAAGCAGGACCTGCGGTTCGTCATCCACTACAACTTCCCGGGCTCGCTGGAGAGCTACTATCAGGAGGCCGGCCGGGCCGGGCGCGACAGCGCTCCTGCCGACTGCGTGCTGCTGTACCAGCCCGAGGACAAGCGGATCCAGAGCTTCTTCCTGGGCGGCCGCTACCCCACGCCGGAGCAGACCCGCGCGGTCGCCGAGGCGCTGGTCCACGTGACCCACGGCCGTACCGCGTCGCCCGCGCAGACGCCGGGCCCCGGCGAGGACATCGATCCCGACGTGTTCGTCGCGGTCAAGGACATCGCCGAGCGCGCCGACGCGCCGGCCAAGAAGGCGCGCGTGGTGCTGTCGTTCCTCAAGGAGGTCGGGTTCGCCGCCGAGGCTCCGGGCGCGCGGTTCGCGCCGCTGGCGACCGAGCCGCCGAGCATCGAGGATCTGGGGCGCGCGGCGACCCGCTACGAGCAGAAGCGCGCCCAGGACCGCGCCCGGCTGGCGGCGATGCTGCGTTATTCCCAGTCGCACCTGTGCCGGACCCGCCTGCTGGTGACGTACTTCGGCTACCTCGATCACCCGGCGTGCGGGACATGCGACAACTGCGTGCGCGCGGCCAAGACCGCGCCGCCGACCGCGCGCGAGCTCGAGAACGTCGCCGCGACGCTGGCGGCCCGCCGCAGCGGCGACCCCGCGACCCGCAAGGCCCTGCTGGAGGAGGCGCTGCGCAGAAACCGCGGCGCCGGCCGCGGCCGCGCGCTCAAGATCGAGCGGGTCAAGCGCCCGGTGTTCGGCCCGCTGGAGAAGGGCGACCTGGTGCGCCACGCGACCTGGGGCGAGGGCGAGGTCGTCCGCGTGGTCGGCGACTCGGTCTACACGTTCTTCCCGGTGCACGGCGAGAAGCTGCTCAAGACCAGCTTCCTCGAGAAGATCGACGCGTAGTCGTCACGCGCCGCGCTGGCGGCGGATCTCGTAGAGCACGAGCGCCGCGGCGACCGCGACGTTGAACGAGCCGACCGCGTCGCGGCCGTCCGCCATCGGGATGACCGCATGGAAGTCGCAGCTCCGGGCGACCAGCGGCCGCACCCCGGTGCCCTCGGCGCCGAGCACCAGGCATAGCGGCAGCGCGCCGTCGAGGGTCTCGATCGGCTGTGCGCCCGGCGCGGCGTCGACCGCGACCCGCCACAGCCCGAGCGCGCGCAGCTCGTCGAGCGCGCGCACCAGGTTGCCGACCTGGGCCACCGCGACGAGCTCGCTTGCCCCGGCGCTGGCCTTGGCCGCCGCGGCGGTGACGGCGGCGGCGCGGTGCTCGGGGACGATCACGCCGTGCGCGCCGAGCAGGTAGGCGCTGCGCAGGATCGCACCGAGGTTGCGGGGATCCTCGACGCCGTCGAGCGCGACCAGCAGCGCCGGACCGCCGGGCGCCCCGGGCGCGGGCACCAGGTCCGACAGCTCGGCGTAAGCGAACGGCCCGAGCCAGGCGACGACGCCCTGGTGGCGCGCGTCGGGGCCGGCGGTGTGGTCGAGCGCCCGGCGATCGCGGTCCTCGACCCGGATCCCGGCGGCGCGCGCGGCGACCACGATCGCGGCGACCGGATCGCTGGTGGTCCGCCCGGCGCGGTGCGGATCGACCCACACCGCGCGGACGGCGGCCGAGCGCCGCGCGATCAGCTCGCGCACCGGCCCGACGCCGTAGACCACGCGCTCCCCGGGCCCGGTCATGGCAGGGTCACACCGGCGCCGCGAGCTCGGCCACGATCGCGCGGGCGGCGGCCGCCGGATCGCGGGCGTTGCGCAGCGGCCGACCGACCACGACGAGGTCCGCCCCCGCAGCGCGGGCCTCGTGCGCCGTCAGCACGCGCTTCTGATCGCCGCGAGCGTCGCCGGCCGCCCGCACGCCCGGGGTCACGATCAGGAACCCGGGCGGCGCGATCGCACGCACCGCGGCGATCTCGTGGGGCGACGTCACGACCCCGGCGCAGCCGGCCGCGATGGCGAGCCGGGCGCGGGTGACCACCAGCTCGCTGATCGGCCCCTGGGCGCCGACCTGCGCCAGGTCGGCCTCGTCGAGCGACGTCAGCACGGTGACCGCCAGGACGTGGGCGCCGCCGGCCGACCGCACGGCGGCCTCCAGCATCGCCCGGCCGCCGCTGACGTGCACGGTGAGCAGGCCGGCGCCGAGCGTCGCGACCCGCGCGGTGGCGCGCGCCACGGTCTCGGGGATGTCGTAGAGCTTGAGATCGAGCATCACGCGGCAGCCGCGCGCCACGTAGTCGGCGACGACCTGTGGACCCTCGGCGCAGAACAGCTCCAGGCCGATCTTGAGCCAGCTCGGGACCCCGGCGAGCCGGTCGACCAGCGCGTCGGCCTCGACGCGGCCCGGCGCATCGATCGCTGCGATCAAGCGGTTTCCCGGATCGAACGACATGCCGTCGTCTAGCACATCGCGCGGCTACCTCGCGACCCGGATCGCGTAGCCGCCGGGCTCTTCGACGATCGTATAGATCACGCCGGGATCGGCCCGGCGGTGCTCGGCGTCGAACCGGATCGTGCCGGTCAGCCCTGCCATCTGGACCCTGGGCAGCGCGCCGGCGAGCCCGGTCCGGCCACCGCCGCCCGCCGCGGCGGCGAGCTGCGCGGCGTCGTAGGCGTAGGCCTCGAGGAAGCCGGGCGCGTGGCCGTACGCGGCGATGAAGCGGTCGATGAACACCTTGCTCGCCGGATCCTGGTCGTCAGGGTAGAACCCGGGCGCAAGCAGCGCGCCCTCGGCGTGCCGCGCGGCGTCGGTGGCGAACGCCGCGGTCAGGTTCTCGGCGGTCGACAGCAGCAGGATCGCCCGGCCGTTGCGCAGCTTCTTGGCCCCGACCGGCCGCGGCTTGAGCCCGGCCGCGTCGAGCGCCGGCACGATCAGCGCGAGCGTCGCGGCGTCCTCGGGGATGAACAGCCCGTCCCAGCCGCCGGGCAGCTTGCCGACGACCTGGGCGAACGACTTGGTGTCGGGCTTGTACGTCACGGTCGCGACGATCGCGCCGCCGCCGCGGCCGACCTCCTCGGCGAACGCCGCCGACAGCGCCTTGCCGTAGCCGCTGTCCGGCGCGAGCACCGCGAACTTGACGACCCCGCGGCCGAGCGCGCGCTGGGCCAGCGCCCGCGACCGCGCCTCTCCGGAGTGCACGATGTGATAGACCGTCCGCAAGGTCGCGTGCTTCTCGGCGCGGCCGCTCAGGCTGAGCAGCGGCACGCCGACCGCCTCGGCGCGCGGACCGGCGACATCGACCGCGTCCTTGTCGGTCGGGCCGATGATCGCGATCACGCCGGCGTGCGCGAGGTCGTCGATCGCCAGCCCGACCGCGTCGGCGTCGCTCGCCGCGCGGACCTCGACCGGCGCGATCGCCTTGCCATCGCCGACGCCCGCCGCCAGGCCGATGCCCAGCACGGCGGCCTCGCCGACCCGGCTCGACTTGCCGCCGAGCGGCACCACCGCGCCGAGCGTCCCGACCGGGCCGCCCGCGACGAGCTCGGCGCCGACCGAGCGCGGCAGGCCGATCGCGACCCGGGCCGGCTCGGCGATCTCGCGCATGCGCTGCGCCTCCTGCGCGTTGCCGCCCTGCCCCGCGATCACCGCGAGCCGGCTCGCGACGATCGCGAAGCTCGGCCCCTTGCGATCGGGCAGCTCGTCGAACGCCCGGCGGATCAGGCCCGGATCGGCCGCGGCGACCACCTCCTGGATCCGCGCGACGATCGCGGCGCGCTCGGTCGGCGTCACCCGCCGGTACAGCTCGTCGAAGACCGCCAGCGAGCGGATCGGCGGATCGCCGGCCGCGGCGGTCGCATAGGCCAGCGCGGCGAGGTACTCGGTGCGATCGGCGTCGTCCTCGATCGCCGGCTCGCCCGATCGGAGCAGCGCGAGCGCGCCGGCGGGATCGCCCGCGTAGTTCCGGGCGATCCCCAGGTACAGCTTGGCGCGCGCGGTCAGCCCGGGATCGGCCCGGGCGTCCTGCACCTCGGTCAGCCGCTTGACGGCGTCGGGAAACTTGCGCGCCTTGACGTCGGCGATCCCGGCGTACAGCTCGGCCCACGGGACGATCGGATCTTCGGGGAAATCCTGCACGATGCGCTCGAACTCGCCGGTGTCCCGGCCATCGCGCAGGAACTTGGCCCGGGCATCCTGGAACCGGCCGCGCGCCTCGGCGCTGCCGCTGGTCGGCACGTCGGGGACCAGCGTCCGGCGGGTCTGGCGCCCCGGACAGGCGGCCAGCATCACGAGCAAGGCCAGGACGACGCTCTGGAAGAGGATCCGCACCGCTCGACGATAGCGAGGGCTGTGCATCGCCGCAAATCGCGGTACGCAAGAGCCATGTCCCGCACGGAACGCCTGCACACCGACCTGGAGCGCGGATTCGCGGCGCTCGAGGCCGGCGAGCTCGACACCGCCTCCTCGATCGTCGAGCGCTGCCGCCGGATCGACCGCAAGAACCCCGACGTGGTCGCGCTCGCCGCCGCGGTGGCCGACACGTCCGGCGACACCGACGATGCGCTCGCCCAGTACCGCCTGCTCCGCGAGCTCCGGCCCGACGATCCGATGCCGATCATCTGCATCGCCCGGCTCGAGCTCCAGGCCCAGGACGACCCCGACGCGGCGCTCGACACCCTGGCGGCCGCGTTCGACTTCATCGACGAGGAGGCCGACCTGATCGAGGCGATCTACGTCAAGGCCCAGGCGCTGGTCGCCCGCGGCGAGCCGGCGGCCGCCCGCGAGGCGCTGGCCGAGCTCGCCAGCTCGGCGATCAGCGACGGTGATCTCGCGCTCGATCTCGCCGAGCTCGCGCTCGCCGCCGACGACCCGGCCGCGGCCCAGCGCTGGATCGAGATCGCGCGCGCCGACTCCGAGCTCACCGCCGATGCGCTCCACCTGCTCGGCCAGGTCCACGAGGCGACCGGCGACCGCCCCGCGATGATCGCCGCCTGGCAGGAGGTCCGCCGGCTCGATCTCGCCGCCGGCTCCGGCCCGCTCGAGATCAGCGAGGACGACGTCGAGCAGATCGCGCTGCAGACCCTGGCCGAGCTCCCCGAGGACATCCGCGCCCGGCTCACCAACGTCCCGATCCTGATCGACAGCGCCCCGTCCGAGGCGCTGGTCGCCGACGGCCTCGATCCGCGCCTGCTCGGGCTGTTCCAGGGCACGCCGATGTCGGAGGACGGCGGGCTCGCACCGACCGTGACCAACATCCTGCTGTTCCGCGGCAACCTGGCGCGCGCATGCAGCGACGCCGAGCACCTCGCCGAGGAGATCCGGATCACCGTGCTGCACGAGACCGCCCACTACTTCGGGCTCGACGAGGACGACCTCGAGGCGCTCGGGCTGGACTAGCGCGGACTAGCGCTACGCCAGCGCTAGGCCAGCGTCGTGACCCGGTCGCCGAACAGCCGCTCGATCCGGGTCAGGAAGTCCTCGGTCGGCGCGATCGCCCAGGCGTCGGGCAGGGTGATCACGGTCTCCGAGCGCTGCGGGATCTTGAGCCGCAGCACGGCCTGGCAGCTGCCGCGCGTGGCGTTGGCCAGGATGGTCTTGAGCTCGGCGATCTGGTCGTGGGTGAGCTGGTCGGCGTTGAGGTGGATGTCGATCCGCGAGGTCTTCTGCTGGCGCAGCTCGGACAGCGGCGTGGCGGACTCGAGCAGCATCTTCCACTCGGGTGATTCGGCGTTGCCCTCGTTCTTGACCTGGCCGGTGCACAGGATCGGCTCGTCGCTGACCAGCACGTGGCGGACCTTCTCGAACGTCTTGGGGAACGCGATCACCTCGAGGGCGCCCTCGGCGTCCTCCAGCATGAACCGCGCCATCTTGTCGCCCTTCTTGGTGATCATCTCGCGGTACTGGCTGACGATGCCGCCGATCGACTGATCGCCGACGCCGCGCCGGCCGGCCGCGAAGTCGCTGTTCGTCGCGGTGGCGAACCGCTGGAGGTCGCCGCGGTAGCGGTCGAGCGGGTGGCCCGAGATGTAGAACCCGAGCGCCTCCTTCTCGAACGCGAGCAGCTGCTTGGGGCCCCACGGCTCGATGTCCGGATAGACCTCGCCGGCGCCGGGGGGCGGCGCGGCGCCGGGGGTGCGCATCGGCTCGCTGGCCGTGAGCAGGCCGAACAGCGAGGTCTGGCCGCTGCGCCGGTCGCGCTGCTCGGACGCGCCGCGCTCGAGCGCGGAGTCGAGCGCCCCGAGCAGCTGCGCGCGCCCGCCCTTGAGCTCGGCCGCCGCGGGCAGGCCGTCGAGCGCGCCGCTCTTGATCAGCTGCTCGAGCACGCGCCGGTTGCACCGCTGGGTATCGACCCGGCGGCACAGCTCGTAGAGCGACGCGAACCGGCCGTCGCGCGCGCGGACCTCGAGGGTGGCCTCGACCGCGGTGCCGCCGACGCCCTTGACCGCGCCGAGCCCGAACCGGATCACCTTGCCGCTGCTGGCGCCGGTCGGCGCGGTGACCGTGAAGTCGGCCAGCGACTCGTTGATGTCCGGGCGCTCGACCACCAGCCCCATCGCGCGGGCCTCGGCGATGAACTTGACGATGTTGTCGAGGTTGTCCGCGTCGCACGACATCAGGCCCGCCATGAACTCGTGCGGGAAGTGGTACTTGAGGTACGCGGTCTGGTACGTGATCCAGCCGTACGCCGCCGAGTGCGAGCGGTTGAACCCGTAGCCGGCGAAGAACGCCATCAGCTCGAACACCTGGTCGGCGATCCTGGGGTCGACGCCCTTGCTGCGCGCCCCGGCGAGGAAGGTCTCTTTCTGCTTGGCCATCTCCTCGGGCTTCTTCTTGCCCATCGCGCGGCGCAGCAGGTCGGCGCCGCCCAGCGAGTAGCCGCCGAGGACCTGGGCGATCTGCATGACCTGCTCCTGGTACACGATCACGCCGTAGGTGTCGGCGAGCACCTGCTCGAGCCAGGGGTGCGGGTACTCGACCTGTTTCTTGCCGTGCTTGCGGTCGATGAAGTCGTCGACCATGCCGCCCTCGAGCGGCCCCGGCCGGTACAGCGCGACGGCGGCGACGATGTCCTCCAGGCAGTCCGGCTTGAGCTTCTTCAGGATCTCGCGGAAGCCGCTCGACTCGAGCTGGAACACGCCGGTGGTGTCGCCGCGCGCGATCATCTTGAACACGTCCGGGTCGTCCTTGCGGATCGTGTCGATGTCGAACGCCGCTTCGCGGCCTTCCCTGTCGATCTCTGTTCCGCCCTCCGGGCGGGGGCCCGGCGGCCGCTGCTGGTTGATCAGCTTGACCGCGGTCTGGATCACGGTGAGCGTCTTGAGGCCGAGGAAGTCGAACTTGACCAGGCCGGCCTTCTCGACCTCCTTCATCGCGAACTGGGTGACGATCTCGTCGTTCTGGCCCCGGAAGCACGGCACGTACTCCCACAGCGGCTTCTCGGCGATCACGATGCCGGCCGCGTGCATGCCGGCGTTGCGGTTGAGGCCCTCGAGCGCGGCGGCGAGGTCGAGCAGCTCGCGGTGCAGCGGGCTCTCGGCGTACAGCTGCTTGAGCTCGGGGGTCTGCTCGATCGCCTCGCGGACCGGCGGCGACTTGCCCTGGACCGGCTCGGGCACGAGCTTGGCGAGCTTGTCGGCCTCGGCGAACGGGATCTCCATCACCCGCGCGATGTCGCGGATCACGCCGCGCGCCTTGAGCTGGTGGAACGTCGCGATCTGACCGACCTGGTCCTTGCCGTACTTGTCCTGGACGTACTTGATGACCTCGCCGCGCCGGTTCATGCAGAAGTCGACGTCGAAGTCCGGCATCGACACGCGCTCGGGGTTGAGGAAGCGCTCGAACAGCAGCTTGAACTCGAGCGGATCGATGTCGGTGATCCGCAGCGCCCACGCCACCACCGAGCCCGCGCCCGAGCCGCGGCCCGGACCGACCGGGATCCCGTGGTCCTTGGCCCAGTTGATGAAGTCCCAGACGATCAGGAAGTAGCCCGAGAACCCCATCTTCTGGATCACCGCGAGCTCGGTCTTGCAGCGCTCGCGGTAGCGATCCGGATCGAACGCGATGCCGCGGCTCGCGAGCTCGCGGAACCGGCGCTCCAGGCCCTGGTCGATCAGGGTGGCGATGTAGGAGTCGAGGGTCTCGCCGTCGGGGACCTTGTAGGCCGGCAGGAACGTCTCGTCGAGCTTGAGCTTGACGTTGCAGCGCGCGGCGATCGCGGCGGTGTTCTCGACCGCCTCGGGGACGTCCTTGAACGCGGTGTCCATCTCGGACGGCGACTTCATGTAGTAGCTGTCGACCACGTGCTTGAGCCGCTTCTCGTCCTTGAGGCTCTTGCCGGTCTGGATCGCCATCA
>DATAPF010000064.1:0-4869 GCA_036265355.1 Kofleriaceae bacterium
GGCGGTGCCGGAGCTCCCACGCGTGGCGGAGCTGGGGTGGCCCCAGATCCGCGCGGCGAACGCGGCGCTGCAGATCGACGCCGATACGATCGCCGGGCCATGGGACGGCACGCCGGTGGACTACGGGCGGATCGTGGGGCATCTCTGCGCCGTCGATGGGCTGGCATGACGCTCCACGGAACCGGACGTGGCCCATCAGCAAGAAGTCGCGTGAGCGGCTCGTGCCGCGCCGCGCGTCGTCGGGCATCTCGCGTCGTCCCGGTCTGCCGGACGTCGTCGCTCGCCGGCGTCCGCGAGCCTCACAGCGTGTCGCGGTCCGGATGCAGCGTGCCGTCCGGGTGTTCCTTGAATCGTGCATGACACGTCCGGCAGCGCGTCCGCCCATGGCGTTCCCGGACGTACCAGGGCCGGGGCCGTCCGACGACATCCTCGCTCCACCCCGCGGAGCAGGCAGGGCAGGACAGCGGCATGATGTCGTCGGGCATCAGGTCGAGGACGATGACCAGGCCGACGAGGAGGGCCGCCACGAGGAAGATGTAGATCAGCACACGGGGATGCTAGCCTCGCGCCCGGCCGTGCGCTGCGCTCGCGGGACGGCGGGTGGCAGGCAGGCGCTGCGCCGCGAGCCCGAGGGCCCGGGGGAGCCGGTCGGCGATCTCGGCGATCAGGGTGCGCAGCCAGACCGAGGCTGGATCGGCGTGCGCGCGGCGCGGGAACGCCATGACCTGGATGTCGATGCCGGGATCGAGCGGCGGCCGGACGACCTGCAGCGCGAGGGGGCCGCGGAGCGCCGCGACGAGCCGGCTGGGGACGAAGGCGACCAGATCGGTCTGCGCGGCGACCCGCAGGGCCTGGAGGTAGCTCGGCACGGTGAGCGCGATCCGGCGCTCGATGCCGTGGTCGCGCAGCCAGGCGTCGATGTAGTCGGCCGCGCGATCGGTGCCGATGACGGCGACGTGGCGGGCGGCGAGGAAGCGGGGCATGCGGGTCAGGCGAGCGCCGATCGGGTGGCCGCGGCGGACCGCGAGGACATCGGTGTCGGTGTACAGGCGCTGGCGATGGAAGCCGGTGAGCACGTCGGCCGTGCAGCAGATCGCGATGTCGAGCGAGCGCGCGAGCTCGTCGCTCAGGGTCGCCGGATCGCGCCACGGGACGATGTCGAGCCGGACCTGCGGGGCCTCGACGCTGACCCGGGCGAGCAGCGGCGGCATCAGGGTCTCGACCACGAGGTCGGGCATCATCAGCAGGAAGCGCCGCGCGCTGGTCGCCGGATCGAAGGCCTCGGCGGAGAACAGGCCGCGGACCTGATCGAGCGCGCGCGCCACCGGTCCGCGCAGCGCCTGCGCGCGCGGGGTCAGCTCCATCCGGGGCCCGACGCGGACCAGCAGGGGATCGCCGAACAGGTCGCGCAGCCGCGCGAGGGCGTGGCTGGTGGCGGGCTGCGACAGGCCGATGCGCCGGCCGGCCTGACCGACGTGGGCCTCGGCGAGCAGCGCGGCGAGATTCACGGGATGAATCTACCGCATGTCGAGCATCGATTGGACGGATGCGCGCCGGGGCGCGAGAGTGGCGCAGGAGGTTCGATGACTCGACGGTTTCTCGATCACACCGAGATCGCGATGTCGGTCAACGGCGAGCCGCGGCGCGGCGCCGCGCCGGCGTGCGCGACCTTGCTCGACGTGCTGCGCGATGAGCTCGGGCTGACCGGCGCCAAGCGCGCGTGCGACCGCGGCACGTGCGGCGCCTGCACCGTGCTGGTCGACGACCGGCGGATCTACGCGTGCCTGGCGCTCGCGGCGGCACAGGATGGCCGGCGGGTGGTGACCATCGAGGGGCTCGCGCGCGGCGGCGAGCTCCACCCGATCCAGCGCGCGTTCGTCGCGCACGATGCGCTGCAGTGCGGCTACTGCACGCCCGGGCAGATCCTGTCTGCGGTGGGGCTGCTCGGCGAGGGGCGCGCCACCGACGAGGCCAGCCTGCGCGAGCAGATGAGCGGCAACCTGTGCCGGTGCGGGGCGTACCCGAACATCGTCGCGGCGATCCGCGACGCGGCGGGGGCCTGACGATGCAGCCGTTCGACTACGCCCGCGCGACCAGCGCGCGCGACGCGATCGAGCTCGCGGCGGCCCGGCCCGGCGCGGCGTTCGTCGCCGGCGGCAGCGAGCTGCTGTCGCTGTGGAAGGACGCCGCGTGTGCGCCGGCCGCGGTGATCGACATCGGCCGGCTGCCGCTCGACGCGATCGAGCTGCGCGACGACGGGGTCGCGATCGGCGCGCTCGCCCGGATGGCGGACGTCGCAGATCACCCGGTGATCCGGACCGACTACCCGGTGATCGCCGAGGCGCTGCTCGCCAGCGCGTCGCCGCAGCTGCGCAACGCCGCGACGGTCGGCGGCAACCTGCTGCAGCGCACGCGCTGCGCGTACTTCCGGACCCCGGGGTTCGCGTGCCACAAGCGCGCGCCCGGCAGCGGCTGCGCGGCGCGCGGCGGCGACGACCGCCGGCACGCGATCAGAGCATGCCAGGCGCGCTGCATGCGGCGCTGGTCGGTGCGCCGATCGCGAGCGGCCGGATCGCGCGGATCGACGACGCGGTCGCGCGCGCGATGCCGGGCGTGGTCGCCGTCCTGACCCACGCCAGCGCGCCGCGGATCGCGAGCGCGAGGCTGCCGCTGCTGCTGCAAGATCCGGCGGTGTGCTTCGCCGGCCAGCCGGTGGCGGTCGTGGTCGCCGAGACCGTCACGCAGGCGCGGCGCGCGGCCGCCGCGGTCGAGGTGACCTGCGAGGCATCGGCCGCGATCACGACAATGCACCCGGCGCTCGACCGCGCGTACGCCCCGCGATCGGCGGGCCACGTCGCGACCGACAGCCGGCGCGGCGATCCCGAGCGCGCGCCCCGGCCGCGCGAGATCGCGCGCCGCTACACGACACCGACCCAGCTCCACCACCCGCTCGAGCCGCCGTTCGTCGTCGCGCGCTGGGACGGCGACGCGCTGGTCGTCCACACCACCACGCAGGCGGTGTTCGCGCACCGCCAGCAGCTGGCGGACTGCTTCGGCGTGCCGGTGGAGCGCGTCCGCGTCGTGTCGCGGCTGCTCGGCGGTGGGTTCGGCGGCAAGGGGCGCGCGTGGTTCCCGTACCTGGTGCTGTGCGCGATGGCGGCGCGGCACGTCGCCCGGCCAGTCGCGCTCGAGCTGACGCGCGCCGAGATGTTCACGCTGATCGGCCGTCGCCAGGAGACGATCCAGGACCTCCGGATCGCCGCGACCTCGCACGGCGAGCTCACTGCGATCACCCACGACACCGTCGCGCCGACGTCGATGTACGGCGAGTACGCCGACCCGACGGCGACCGTGTCGCGCGTGCTCTACGCCTGCCCGCACGTCGCGACCTCGCACCGGCTGGTCCGGGTCCACGCCCCGCAGCCCAACCCGATGCGGGCGCCCGGCGAGGGCCCCGGCAGCTTCGCGCTCGAGTCCGCGCTCGACGAGCTGGCCCACGAGCTCGGCATCGACCCGCTCGCGCTGCGCCTGCGCAACCACACCGAGCACGACCCGCACACCGGGCTGCCGTGGTCGAGCAACCAGCTCCGCGCGTGCTATCGCGTCGCCGCCGAGGCGTTCGGCTGGGCCGCACGACCGAGGCAGATCGGCAGCCTGCGCGAGGGCCGGCATCGCCTCGGCTGGGGGATGGCCGGCGCGTGCTACCCGGTGTACCGGATGGCGTCGCACGCCGAGGTCAGCGTGGATCCCGCCCGCGGCGTGGTCGTGCGCTGCGGCACGCAGGACCTGGGCACCGGCACCACGACGATCCTCGCCCAGCTGGCCGCCGGCGCGCTCGGCGTGCCGCTCGGCGACGTCGCCGTCGAGATCGGCGACACGCAGCTCCCCGAGGGCCCGTACTCCGGCGGCGCGCACGTGACCGCGAGCGTCACGCCCGCCGTCGAGCAGGCGGTGCACCGGCTGCGCCACCAGCTGATCGAGCGCGCGGTCGCCGACCCGGCCTCGCCGCTGTCCGGGCTCGCACCGGAGCGGGTCGCGCTCACCGGCGGCACTCTGACCGGCGCCGGCCGCGCGGAGCCGCTCGCGGCGCTGGTCGCGCGGACCGGCGGGCTCGCCTGCACCGCGCACACCGCGCCGGACCCCGAGCCGCGCGCGAGCTCGTACGCCCACGGCGCGGTGTTCGTCGAGGTCGCCGTCGATCCGGATCTCGGCGAGGTCCGCGTCCGGCGGATCTGCGCCGCCTACGCCTGCGGCCGCATCCTCAATCCCCTGCTCGCGCACAGCCAGCTGGTCGGCGGCCTGGTGCTCGGGATCGGCATGGCGCTCCACGAGGCGACCGTCACCGACGCGCGCTCCGGCCGGGTGGTCAACGCCAACCTCGCCGACTACGCGATCGCCGGCCACGCCGACATGCCGCGGTTCGAGATCGCGCTGGTCGACGACGACGATCCCCACCTGGCGGGCGGGGTCAAGGGCACCGGGATGATCGGCACCGTCGGGATCGCCGCGGCGATCGCGAACGCCGTGTTCCATGCGACCGGCCGGCGGATCCGCGATCTCCCGATCCGGCTCGAGTCGTTGCTCGGCTGACCGGGTCGCGCAACGCCAGTGCAATCGCGGGGATGCGCGGTCGCCCGCGCGGATCGAGATTCTTGCGCCGGCGTGTCGATCGCAGGGGGCCTCACACGTCGCCGTGCTAGGAGGCACACATGCGATTCATGGTCATGCACAAGGTCGACGCGCAGATGGAAGCCGGCGGACCGCCCCCGCAGCGCATCATCCAGGAGATGGGTGAGTTCGTGCAAGGCGCGATCAAGTCGGGCGCGTTCAAGGACGGCGCCGGGCTGCACCCCAGCTCGCGCCGCGTCC